>NZ_JBSGHG010000003.1:0-367668 GCF_053604275.1 Streptomyces sp. NPDC004051
GTCGGTCACCTCCGGCGCGGTGATCTGCGAGATCAAGGACTGACGGCCCGGCCGCAACACTGCTCGGCGCACCCGCCGGGCGCCCGACGGGGCCACCCAGCCCCCCGGGCGCCCGGCGTCATCACCGCCTGCGCAGGTCCGCGACGCGTGCCCGCTCCGCGCTCTGGGCCTGCTCGGCCGCTCCCAGGGCGACGGCCGAACGCAGCCCCGGCCCCTGTCGACGCGGCCCCGGCAGCGGCATGTCCCGGCGCTGCTGCTGCCGTGCCGGGGCCGGCTCACCCCCCGAGCCCGCGGCACCTCCCGGCGCCCCGGCCACGGCGATCTGCACGCCCTGGTCGGCGAGCGCCTGCAACTCGGTGCCAGCGCGGTCGTCGTGCGCGGGCGGCTCGTCCGTCACCAAGCGGGTGATGACGTCCGTGGGCACGGTCTGGAACATGGTGTCCATGCCGAGCTTGCTGTGGTCGGCGAGGACCACCACCTCCGCGGCGGCCTGCACCAGCGCCCGGTCGACGGAGGCCGACAGCATGTTGGACGTGGACAGTCCCCGCTCGGCGGTCAGCCCGCTCCCGGAGAGGAACGCCCTGGACACCCGCAGTCCCTGGAGGGACTGCTCGGCCCCGCTGCCGACGAGGGCGTAGTTCGAACCGCGGAGCGTACCGCCGGTCATCACGACCTCCACCCGGTTGGCGTGCGCCAACGCCTGGGCCACGAGCAGGGAGTTGGTGACGACGGTCAGACCGGGCACCCGGGCCAGCCGGCGGGCCAGCTCCTGTGTGGTGGTGCCCGCCCCGACCACGATGGCCTCGCCCTCCTCCACGAAACCGGCGGCGAGGTCGGCGATGGCGGTCTTCTCGGCGGTCGCGAGATGTGACTTCTGCGGGAAACCGGACTCCCGGGTGAACCCACCCGGGAGTACCGCACCGCCGTGCCGGCGGTCGAGGAGTCCTTCTGCCTCCAGCGCGCGCACGTCCCGCCGTACGGTCACTTCGGAGGTCTGGACGACGCGGGCGAGTTCACGGAGCGACACGGCCCCGTTCGCTCGCACCATTTCGAGGATCAATTGGCGACGTTCTGCAGCGAACACAAAACTGACAGTAACGCCGACGACCGTCTGCTTTCAGCACTTTGCGCTGAATAGCAGAAGTTGTTCGCGCACCCGACCGCCGAGTGGTATAAGCCCTAGTCGCCCCAGATGTTCCGAACACTCATCCGGCAACTCCCCGTGACCGACGAGGAGTTGGTTTCAGCCGTCAGGCTGCCTGACCGTCGGGCTGCCGGGCCGTCAGGACTCTCCCGTCACCTTGCGCGTGTGCAGCTGCCGCGCCACCTCGGCGATCGATCCCGACAGCGAGGGGTACACGGTGAAGGCGTTCGCGATCTGCTCGACCGTCAGGTTGTTGTCGACCGCGAGCGAGATGGGGTGGATGAGCTCCGAGGCGCGGGGCGCCACGACGACGCCGCCCACCACGATCTCGGTGCCCGGCCGGCAGAAGATCTTGACGAAGCCGTCGCGGATGCCCTGCATCTTCGCGCGGGGGTTGCGCAGCAGCGGCAGCTTCACGACCCGCGCGTCGATCTTCCCGGAGTCGACCTCGGCCTGGCTGTAGCCGACGGTGGCGATCTCGGGGTCGGTGAAGACGTTCGACGAGACGGTCTTCAGGTTCAGCGGAGCCACCGCGTCGCCCAGGAAGTGGTACATGGCGATCCGCCCCTGCATCGCCGCCACCGACGCCAGCGCGAAGACGCCGGTGACGTCGCCGGCCGCGTACACGCCCGGGGCGGTGGTCCGGGAGACCCGGTCGGTCCAGATGTGCCCCGACTCGCGCAGCCTGACCCCGGCCTCCTCGAGCCCCATGCCCGCGGAGTTCGGGATGGCGCCGACGGCCATCAGGCAGTGCGATCCGGTGATGACCCGCCCGTCGGCGAGGGTCACCTCCACCCGGTCCCCGACCCGCTTGGCGGACTGCGCGCGCGAACGCGCCATGACGTTCATGCCGCGCCGGCGGAAGACGTCCTCCAGCACCGCGGCGGCGTCCGGGTCCTCGCCCGGCAGCACCCGGTCGCGCGAGGACACGAGCGTCACCTTCGACCCCAGCGCCTGGTAGGCACCGGCGAACTCGGCGCCGGTCACACCGGAACCGACCACGATGAGCTCCTCGGGGAGCTCGTTCAGGTCGTACACCTGTGTCCAGTTGAGGATGCGCTCGCCGTCGGGCCGCGCGTCGGGCAGCTCGCGGGGGTGACCGCCGGTGGCGATGAGCACCGCGTCGGCGGTCAGCGTCTCCTCGGACCCGTCGGCGGCCCGGACCACGACCTTGCGCGACCCGTCCAGGGCCTGCATGCCCTCGAGCCGCCCCCGCCCGCGCAGCACCCGCGCGCCGGCCCGCGTCACGGACGCGGCGATGTCGTGCGACTGGGCCAGGGCCAGCCGCTTCACCCGGCGGTTCACCTTCCCCAGGTCCACGCCCACGACCCGGGCGGCCTGCTCCACGTGCGGGGTGTCGTCGGCCACGATGATGCCGAGCTCCTCGTAGGAGGAGTCGAAGGTGGTCATCACCTCGGCCGTGGCGATCAGGGTCTTCGAGGGCACGCAGTCGGTGAGCACCGACGCCCCGCCCAGACCGTCGGAGTCGACGACGGTCACCTCCGCGCCGAGTTGCGCGGCGACCAGCGCCGCTTCGTATCCGCCGGGTCCGCCGCCGATGATCACGATCCGAGTCACATGCTCCATTGTCCCGCACACTTCACCGTGCGACCGTCCGGGGGCCGTCCCCGTGGCTCCCCTGTTACCGGAGGGACCCGGGGTGCCGCTGCCGTACGCTCTCCCCCATGTCGCTCTACGCCGCGTACGCCGGCAACCTCGACGCGCGGCTGATGTCCCGCCGCGCCCCGCATTCGCCGCTGCGCGCCACCGGCTGGCTGAACGGGTGGCGACTGACCTTCGGGGGCGAGAACCTGGGCGTGCACCGGCCGAGCGGATCCGCTGATCCCGCCGAGCCCTCCGGTCCCGTCGAGTCCGTCGAGCCCACCGGCCCGGCCGCGGGAGGCGGCGCGCTCGCGACGATCGTCGAGGACCACTTCGCCCAGGTCTTCGTCGCGCTGTACGACATCGCCCCCATGGACGAGGAGTCCCTGGACCGCTGGGAGGGCACGGGCCTGGACATCTACCGGCGCACCCGCGTCCGGGTCCACACCCTGGACGGCGAGGAACCCGCCTGGACCTACGTCCTGAACGCCTACGAGGGCGGCCTCCCCTCGGCCCGCTACCTCGGCGAGATCGCCGACGCGGCGGAATCCGCGGGCGCCCCCCACGACTACGTGATGGAACTGCGCAAACGCCCCTGCTGAACCCGCGCCCGGGCCGGACCGCCGGAACCCGCCCGCCGGAGCCGGCGAGGCCTCCTCGGAACCGAGTCGGCAAGGTCCGTCCGGAAACGACAAGACAACGATCGCACGCCCGCGAGCTCTGACATCTACGCGCGTAGGCGAAGACCGGCTACCCTCATCCGCGTGAACGCTTCTCTTCTTCCGGACGACATCCAGGGCGACCCCCACGCCGCAGCCGACGCCGCAGCCGCGCGCCTGCGCGAGCTCACGGGCGCCGAGACCCACGACGTCGCCCTCGTGATGGGCTCCGGCTGGGCACCGGCCGTGGACGCCCTCGGCTCACCCGACGCCGAACTCCAGGTCACCGAGCTGCCCGGCTTCCCGCCGCCGGCGGTCGAGGGTCACGGCGGCAAGATCCGCTCGTACCGCCTCGGCGCCAAGCGGGTCCTGGTCTTCCTGGGCCGCACCCACTACTACGAGGGCCACGGCGTGGCCTCCGTCGCCCACGGCGTGCGCACCGCCGTCGCCGCCGGCGCCAAGACGATCGTCCTGACCAACGGCTGCGGCGGCCTGCGCGAGGGCATGCGCCCCGGCCAGCCGGTCCTGATCAGCGACCACATCAACCTCACGGCCACCTCCCCCATCGTCGGCGCCAACTTCGTCGACCTCACCGACCTCTACTCCCCCCGGCTGCGCGCCCTCTGCAAGGAGATCGACGCCACCCTGGAGGAGGGCGTCTACGCCCAGTTCCCCGGCCCGCACTACGAGACCCCGGCGGAGATCCGCATGGCACGGGCGATCGGGGCGGACCTGGTGGGCATGTCGACGGTGCTGGAGGCCATCGCCGCGCGGGAGGCGGGCGCGGAGGTGCTCGGGATCTCCCTGGTCACCAACCTCGCCGCCGGTATGACCGGTGAACCGCTCAACCACGAGGAGGTCCTCCAGGCGGGCCGGGACTCCGCCGCCCGCATGGGCACCCTCCTGACCCGGGTACTGGGCCGCCTGTAGCCGTCCGCGGCCCCCGGCGGCAAGGGCCGGGGGCGGGGCGGGACGACTCACCGACCATTCGAGAGGCTGACCGACACGTGCACGACGACCTGACCGCCCGGGCCCGCACCTGGCTCGCCGAGGACCCCGACCCCGAGACCCGTGCGGAACTCGCGGCGCTCCTCGAAAGGAGCACCGGGAGCACCACGGACGACGCCGACGGCGTTGCCGAACTGGCCGCCCGCTTCAGCGGCACCCTCCAGTTCGGCACCGCCGGTCTCCGCGGCGAACTGGGCGCCGGCCCGATGCGCATGAACCGCGCCGTCGTCATCCGCGCCGCCGCCGGCCTCGCCGCGTACCTCAGGAAGCAGGGGTCCCCCCACGGGGACGGCACGGCCGGCCTCGTCGTGATCGGCTACGACGCCCGGCACAAGTCGGCGGACTTCGCCCGTGACACCGCCGCCGTGATGACCGGCGCCGGTCTGCGGGCGGCCGTCCTCCCCCGCCCCCTCCCCACCCCGGTGCTCGCCTTCGCCGTCCGGCACCTCGGCGCGGTCGCCGGGGTCGAGGTCACCGCCAGCCACAACCCGCCCCGGGACAACGGCTACAAGGTGTACCTCGGCGACGGGTCCCAGATCGTCCCCCCGGCCGACGCGGAGATCGCCGCCGAGATCGCGGCCGTCGGGTCCCTGGACGACGTGCCCCGCCCCACCACCGGCTGGCAGACCCTCGACGACTCCGTCCTGGAGGCCTACCTCGCCCGCACGGACGCCGTCCTGGCCGAGGGCTCCCCCCGGACCGCCCGCACGGTCTACACCGCGATGCACGGTGTCGGCAAGGACGTCCTGCTCGCCGCGTTCGCCCGGGCCGGCTTCCCGGAGCCGGTCCTGGTCGCCGAGCAGGCCGAGCCCGACCCGGACTTCCCCACCGTCGCGTTCCCCAATCCGGAGGAGCCCGGCGCGATGGACCTGGCCTTCGCGAAGGCCCGCGAGGCCGAGCCCGACCTGGTCATCGCCAACGACCCGGACGCCGACCGCTGCGCCGCGGCCGTCAAGGACCCCGGCGGGGCGGGCGCCGGCGGCGGGGACTGGCGCATGCTGCGCGGTGACGAGGTCGGCGCCCTGCTCGCCGCCCACCTGGTCCGGCGCGGCGCGACCGGCACGTTCGCCGAGTCGATCGTCTCCTCGACCCTCCTCGCCCGTATCGCCGAGCAGGCGGGGCTGCCGCACGAGGAGACCCTGACCGGCTTCAAGTGGATCGCCCGGGTGGAGGGCCTGCGCTACGGCTACGAGGAGGCGCTGGGCTACTGCGTCGACCCGGAGGGCGTGCGCGACAAGGACGGCATCACGGCCGCGCTGCTCCTGGCCGAGCTGGCCTCCGAGCTGAAGGCGGAGGGCCGCACCCTCCTGGACCTCCTCGACGACCTCGCCGTGGCCCACGGCCTGCACGCGACCGACCAGCTGTCGGCCCGTGTCGAGGACCTGTCGCTCATCGCGGACGCCATGCGCCGCCTGCGCGAGAACCCCCCGACCGCACTGGCCGGCCTGCCCGTCACCCGGGCCGAGGACCTGACCCGCGGCACGGACGCCCTCCCGCCCACCGACGGCCTGCGCTACACCCTTCAGGGTGCCCGCGTCATCGTCCGTCCGAGCGGTACGGAGCCGAAGCTGAAGTGCTACCTGGAGGTCGTCGTCCCGGTCGCCGACCGGGCCGGCCTGCCCGCGGCCCGCGCCAGGGCGGCCGCCCTGCTGACCGCGCTCAAGCAGGACCTGAAGGCGGCGGCCGGTATCTGAGCGACCGGAAACGGGAGGGGGGTCCGCAGTTCCGCGGACCCCCCTCCCGTCGTTCCGTCGCTCTGCCGGGCTCAGGTGACGGTGAGCAGGACCGCCAGCAGGATCACCCCGGCGAGCGTCGGGGCCAGGATCTCGTAGGACCAGCGCACGCTCACCTCGCCCTGCGCGCTCGCCGCGCTCTGCCGGTCCGCGTACAGCTCGCGCAGTTCGTCCATCGCGCGGTCGCTCGGCGCCCGCTCCGGCGCCTCCGTTCCGCCCGGCGCGGACGCGGCACCCCCGTACCGGGACGCTCCGCCCGCCCTCGGGGCCCGCCCCGCGGTGCGGACGTCGACGCCCTGCGCCCGCTCGCCCGCGGCCCGCATCTCCCGCCGCGCGGCCCGCTTGCGGGCCCCCAGGGACACGGGCAGGGCCCACAGCTGGTACTTGGCGCCGGTGTCGGAGACGACCTCGTTGGTGTAGCCGGCGCGCAGCGCGGCGATCCGGCCCCAGGGCAGCACGATCGTGCGGAAGGGGTTGCGGACGCGCAGCCGGTCCTCGCCGGCGTACACGGCGGGCAGCAGGGTGTAGGCGACCACCGGGGGCACGATCGCCAGCAGCGTGGCGAGCGCCAGCCACGGGGCCCGGCCCTCGCCGGAGACCACGGCGTCGACGCAGAGCCAGCCGACGATCGCCAGCAGCAGCACGCCACCGGCCATGCCCGGGGTCGACCGGTACACCCGGTCCTCGGCCTCGGGGCCCTCGGACTCGTGCCCGCCGCCGGGCTCCGGGTCGGACGGCTGCTGCTCTGGGGTGCTCATGCCCCCGATTCTGCCCGACGGGTCCGCACGCGCCGGCGGGTGGTGGGCGGGTCGGAAAAGGGTGGGAGGGCTGTACAGCCGCTACGCGCGTAGATATGCTCGGCTGGTGACCATGTCCTCCACTGCACCACACGCTCTCAGTGACGTCACCGCGTCCGACGGCACGCTGCGCCGCTTCCTGCACGGGCTGCCCGGTGTCGACGCGGTCGGCCTGGAGGCGCGTGCCGCCTCGCTCGGCACCCGCTCGATCAAGACGACCGCGAAGGCGTACGCCATCGACCTCGCCATCTCGATGGTCGACCTGACGACGCTGGAAGGCGCGGACACCCCGGGCAAGGTCCGGGCGCTCGGCGCGAAGGCGGTCCGCCCCGACCCGAGCGACCGCACCGCCCCCGCCACGGCCGCGGTCTGTGTCTACCCCGACATGGTGGCCACGGCGAAGGAGGCGGTCGCCGGCTCCACCGTCAAGGTGGCCTCCGTCGCGACCGCCTTCCCGGCCGGCCGCGCCCCGCTCGCGGTCAAGCTGGCCGACGTCGGGGAGGCCGTCGCCGCCGGTGCGGACGAGATCGACATGGTCATCGACCGCGGGGCGTTCCTGGCGGGGAACTACCTGAAGGTGTACGACGAGATCACCGCCGTGAAGGAGGCCTGCGGGACGAGCGCCCGCCTCAAGGTCATCTTCGAGACGGGCGAGCTGTCGACGTACGACAACATCCGCCGGGCGAGCTGGCTCGGCATGCTGGCCGGCGCGGACTTCATCAAGACCTCGACCGGCAAGGTGGCGGTGAACGCCACGCCCGCGAACACCCTCCTGATGCTGGAGGCGGTCCGCGACTTCCGCGCGCAGACCGGTGTCCAGGTCGGGGTGAAGCCGGCCGGCGGCATCCGTACCAGCAAGGACGCGATCAAGTTCCTCGTCCTGGTCAACGAGACCGCCGGCGAGGACTGGCTGGACAACCACTGGTTCCGCTTCGGCGCCTCCTCCCTGCTGAACGACCTGCTGATGCAGCGCCAGAAGCTGGCCACCGGCCGCTACTCCGGCCCCGACTACGTGACGGTGGACTGATCACCATGGCACCTGTTTTCGACTACGCGCCGGCGCCCGAGTCCCGCTCGGTCGTCGACATCGCCTCCTCGTACGGCCTGTTCATCGACGGCGAGTTCACCGAGGCGGCCGACGGCAAGGTCTTCAAGACCGTCTCCCCCTCCACCGAGGAGGTCCTCTCCGAGGTCGCCGAGGCCGGTGAGGCGGACGTCGACCGCGCCGTGCGGGCCGCCCGCAAGGCCTTCGAGAAGTGGTCGGCGCTCCCGGGCTCCGAGCGCGCGAAGTACCTCTTCCGCATCGCCCGCATCATCCAGGAACGCAGCCGCGAACTCGCCGTCCTCGAAACCCTCGACAACGGCAAGCCGATCAGGGAGACCCGCGACGCGGACCTCCCCCTGGTCGCCGCGTACTTCTTCTACTACGCGGGCTGGGCGGACAAGCTCGACCACGCCGGCTACGGCGCGAACCCGAAGCCGCTGGGCGTCGCGGGCCAGGTCATCCCCTGGAACTTCCCCCTCCTCATGCTGGCGTGGAAGATCGCCCCGGCGCTGGCGACCGGCAACACGGTCGTCCTGAAGCCCGCCGAGACCACCCCCCTCTCGGCGCTCTTCTTCGCGGACATCTGCCGCCAGGCCGGTCTCCCCAAGGGCGTCGTCAACATCCTCACCGGCGACGGCCGCGCCGGAGCCGCGCTGGTCGCCCACCCGGACGTCGACAAGGTCGCCTTCACCGGCTCCACCGCCGTCGGCAAGCAGATCGCGCGCACGGTCGCGGGCACCCGCAAGAAGCTCACCCTCGAACTGGGCGGCAAGGGCGCCAACATCGTCTTCGACGACGCCCCGATCGACCAGGCCGTCGAGGGCATCGTCAACGGCATCTTCTTCAACCAGGGCCAGGTCTGCTGCGCGGGCAGCCGCCTGCTCGTCCAGGAGTCGATCCACGACGAGCTGCTGGACTCCCTCAAGCGCCGGCTCACCACCCTGCGCCTCGGCGACCCGCTGGACAAGAACACCGACATCGGCGCGATCAACTCCGCGCAGCAGCTCGAACGCATCACCTCGCTCGTCGAGCAGGGCGAGGCGGAGGGCGCCGAGCGCTGGTCGGCGGCCTGCGAACTCCCGGAGAACGGCTACTGGTTCGCCCCGACGCTGTTCACGGGCGTCACCCAGGCGCACACGGTCGCCCGCGACGAGATCTTCGGCCCGGTGCTGTCGGTCCTCACCTTCCGGACGCCCGACGAGGCGGTCGCCAAGGCCAACAACACGCCGTACGGCCTGTCGGCGGGCATCTGGACGGAGAAGGGCTCGCGCATCCTGGCGGTGGCGAACAAACTCCGCGCGGGTGTCGTCTGGTCCAACACGTTCAACAAGTTCGACCCGACCTCGCCGTTCGGCGGTTACAAGGAGTCGGGCTTCGGCCGCGAGGGCGGCCGCCACGGCCTGGAGGCGTACCTCGATGTCTGATAAGTCCGAGAAGATCGAGAGGGCCGAGAAGGCCGAGAAGGCCCACAAGGGCGAGAAGAGCGGCAAGGTCCAGAAGGGCGAGAGGGCCGAACCGAGGCTCTCGGTCCTCAAGACCTACAAGCTGTACGTCGGCGGGAAGTTCCCGCGTTCCGAGAGCGGCCGGGTGTACGAGGTGTCTGACGCGAAGGGCAACTGGCTGGCCAACGCACCGCTCGCCTCCCGCAAGGACGCGCGGGACGCGGTGGTCGCCGCCCGCAAGGCGTTCGGCGCCTGGTCGGGCGCGACGGCGTACAACCGGGGCCAGATCCTCTACCGCGTCGCGGAGATGCTGGAGGGCCGCAGGGACCAGTACGTCCGGGAGGTCGCCGAGGCCGAGGGAGTGTCGAGCTCCGAGGCGGCCGGCCAGGTGGACGCGGCGGTCGACCGCTGGGTCTGGTACGCGGGCTGGACCGACAAGATCGCCCAGGTGGTCGGCGGCGGAAACCCGGTCGCGGGCCCCTACTTCAACCTGTCCTCCCCCGAGCCGACCGGTGTGGTCGCCGTCCTGGCGCCCCAGGAGTCGTCCTTCCTGGGCCTGGTCTCGGTGGTCGCCCCGGTGATCGCCACCGGCAACACGGCGGTCGTGATCGCGAGCGAGCGGTCCCCGCTCCCCGCCCTCTCCCTGGGCGAGGTCCTGGCCACCTCCGACCTGCCCGGCGGCGTGGTCAACGTCCTCTCCGGCCGTACGGCGGAGATCGCCGCGCCGCTGGCCGCGCACCAGGACGTCAACGCGATCGACCTGGCCGGCGCCGACGAGGTGCTGGCGAAGGAACTGGAGATCGCGGCGGCGGACAACCTCAAGCGCGTCCTGCGTCCACAGCCTGTGGACAACTGGTCGGCAACTCCCGGCACGGACCGCATGACGGCCTTCCTGGAGACCAAGACGGTCTGGCACCCGACCGGCTCCCTGGGCGCATCGGGCTCCGCCTACTGACCGACCCCTGCGCCCCACAGGAATCCCCGCAGGAACCGGGCCGCGGCTTTCCTCCGTCCGGAGGAGCCGCGGCCTTCGCCGAACACCCCCCACCCTGGGCGACGGCGGTCGGTGACCGAAGATCCCGAGCGGGGCGGTCAAAAGGAGTACGCACGATGGGCGCCCCGGCGGGCCTCCGTCGGGTCCGGCCGCCGGAGCGGGGCGGTGCCCGCGCCCCTGCCGGCCCGGCCCGCCCGGAACCTCGAACCCGCCGGCTCCGTCCGCGACGGCAAGGACGCGACCAGGCCCGCCCCGATGCCGGACGGAGCGGCCTGGCGGCCGTTCGTCGACGGCGTCAAGGACCGTTCCCCGCAGGACGGACGAGGCGGGGGGTCAGCCCCTCAGCGTGTCCGTCGCCTGCCCCGCCACCGGGATGCTGCCGAGCGACGGTGCCTGGGTGACCGGGCCGGTGACCGAGCGGGAGTCCACCGGTTGGAAGTCGGCGACCTGGGTGCCGACGCCGTTGTCGAGCGGGTCCACTCCCGTGCCGGCGAGCGGGTTGGGCTTGAGGTCCGCGACCGTGCCGACGACCTGGCCGGTGTCGTCGAGGACCGTCTCGGAGTTCGCGGCCGACGCCGTGGCCGCACCGAGGCCGAGCGCCGCACCCGCCGTCGCGAGGACCGCCAGAGTTCGTCGGGCGGTCGGCGTCCTGGGTGCCTTGTGTCGGGCCATCGCTGTGCCACCTATTACCTTCGCTGGGTGATCGATTCGTCGCGAAGAGTAGTTGATGTGTGATGCGTGCTTCAAAGCCGTACTGCGGGGCGTACGCCGCACGGCTGATGCCTCAGACTGGTGTCCCGTGAGTTCCCAGTCGCCCTTCTCCGCGCGAGTCGTGCTGCTCTGCGGCCCCTCCGGCTCCGGCAAGTCCCTCCTCGCGGCCCGCTCCGGCCTTCCGGTGCTGCGTCTCGACGACTTCTACAAGGAGGGCGACGACCCGACGCTGCCCCTGGTGGCGGGCAGCTCCGACATCGACTGGGACCACCCCGGCTCGTGGGACGCGGACGCCGCCGTCGCCGCCATCGACCGGCTGTGCCGCACGGGCCGTACGGACGTGCCCGTGTACGACATCTCCCTCAGCGCCCGGACCGGTGCGGACGCGGTCGACATCGGCGGGGCTCCGCTGTTCATCGCGGAGGGCATCTTCGCCGCGGAGATCGTCACGCGCTGCGGCGAGCTGGGCCTCCTGGCCGACGCGCTGTGCCTGAGCCGCGGCCCGGTGAAGACCTTCCGCCGCCGCTTCCTGCGGGACCTCAGGGAGGGGCGCAAGTCCATCCCCTTCCTGCTGCGGCGCGGCTGGCGGCTGATGCGGCTGGAGCAGTCGATCATCGCCCGCCAGACCTCGCTCGGCGCGTACGCCTGCGACCGCGAGGAGGCCCTGAGCCGCCTGGCGGCGGCGGGGGTCGGCGGCGGCGACGGGCAGGGCGGGCCGGGCACGCGCACCGAGGACTCCGGCGCGGGCGCGGACTCGGGTGCGAGGTCGGCCGCGCGGTCGGCGTAGCCGGGGCGGACCCGGCGCGCACGCACGAAAGCGGGACCGGAAAGGCCCCCCGGCCCTCCAGCCCCGCTCCTTCGTGCTCCCCCCGTGGTCCCCCGTTTCCCCCGGTTCCCCTCGAGATCCCCCGATCCCTCGGTTCCCCGTTTTCCTCCCCCGTTTCCCCCGTTCTCCGGTTTCCCGGTTCCCCCCCCGTTCCCCCGTACCTTCAGGCGACCAGTTCGCCGAAGGCGTCCTCCCGGTCACGGCCGAAGCTGAGGACCTCGTCCTCGCGCAGCCGGCGGAGCGACCGCCAGATGCTGGACTTCACCGTGCCGACGCTGATGCCGAGGATGTCCGCGATCTCCGGGTCCGTGCGCCCCTCGTAGTAGCGCAGGACCAGCATGGTGCGCTGGAGCTCGGGCAGCCGGGCCAGCGCCTGCCACAGGACCGCGCGCAGCTCGGTGCCGCGCATCGCGTCCGTGTCGCCGACCGTCTCCGGCAGCTCCTCGGTCGGGTACTCGTTCAGCTTGCGGCGGCGCCACGCGCTGATGTGCAGGTTGGTCATGGTGCGGCGGAGGTATCCGCCGACCGCGGCCTTGTCGCTGATCCGGTCCCACGCCCGGTAGGTCGAGAACAGCGCGCTCTGCAGCAGGTCCTCGGCCTCGAAGCGGTCGCCGGTCAGGTGGTAGGCGGTCGCGTACAGGGAGGCGCGTCGCTCCTGGACGTAGGTGGTGAACTCCACCTCCGACAGCGAACGGCGCTCCCCCTCTGCCTCCCCGTACCCGCTTCCCCCGCGTGTTTCCCCCGTGTTCGTTTCCCCCGTGGGCGCGTCGACCACCGTCATGCAGACGGTGTGACGCCCGGCACCGCGAGCGCACCCCCGTTTGCCCAGGGCACCGGACTTCTCACCGGCTCGGTGCACGTCGTGCAGACGCGTGACAACCGCGCTGGAGCCAGTGCCGTGCAGCGTGTTCATCTCGCGCCCCCCGTCGTGGACTTCCGGTGTCTTCGTGTGCTGCTGTGCTGTTGTGCTGTTGTGCTGTTGTGCCGGTGACGAAAATCCTGCCCGGGCGACTTCATGGCCGTGTCCGCCGACTGTCACAGAGCTGTCACAGGGGCCGCCACGCCGGGCTCCGGTCGTCGACCGCGGCGCCCTGACGGGTGTCGGCGCGCGTGGCCGTCCGGATGCCGGTCCCCCGTGCTTCTGTCTCCACGGGTCGAACCGGGAGCCCTCCATGGGACAGAATGAGCCCGTGCCTTCCCTGTTGCTGATCGAGGACGACGACGCCATCCGCACGGCCCTGGAGCTCTCACTCACGCGCCAGGGCCACCGCGTGGCGACCGCTGCCAGTGGTGAGGACGGACTGAAGCTGCTGCGCGAGCAACGGCCCGATCTGATCGTGCTGGACGTGATGCTGCCCGGCATCGACGGATTCGAGGTGTGCCGGCGCATCCGGCGCACCGACCAGTTGCCGATCATCCTGCTGACCGCGCGCAACGACGACATCGACGTGGTGGTCGGCCTGGAGTCCGGTGCCGACGACTACGTGGTCAAACCCGTGCAGGGCAGGGTGCTGGACGCCCGGATCCGGGCGGTGCTGCGCCGCGGGGAGCGGGAGTCCAACGACGCGGCGACCTTCGGCAGCCTGGTCATCGACCGCTCGGCGATGACCGTGACGAAGAACGGCGAGGACCTCCAGCTGACCCCGACCGAGCTGCGGCTGCTGCTCGAACTGAGCCGGCGGCCCGGCCAGGCGCTCTCCCGGCAGCAGTTGCTGCGGCTGGTGTGGGAGCACGACTACCTGGGCGACTCGCGTCTGGTGGACGCCTGCGTCCAGCGGCTGCGCGCCAAGGTCGAGGACGTACCGTCGTCCCCGACCCTGATCCGTACCGTGCGCGGTGTCGGCTACCGACTGGACCCGCCTCAGTGACACAGGAGCACCAGGAGAGTTCCCGCGGCTGGTCCGCGGCGCGCAAGGGGGTCTGGTCGCGGCTGCGCTTCACCAGTCTGCGGCTTCGGCTGGTGGTCGTGTTCGGGCTGGTCGCGCTCACCGCCGCGGTCTCCGCTTCGGGCATCGCGTACTGGCTCAACCGCGAGGCGGTGCTCACCCGCACCCAGGACGCGGTGCTGGGCGACTTCGAGCAGGAGATGCAGAACCGGGCGGGGGCGCTGCCGGAGCATCCGACGCAGGAGGAACTGCAGCGCACCGCGGGCCAGATGGCCAACAGCAGTCAGCGGTTCTCGGTGCTGCTGATCGCCGAGGACCCGCAGGGCCGCACGGTGTACGGCAGTTCGGGCGGGCTGAGCGGCTTCTCGGCCCAGGACGTGCCGGCCTCGCTGCGCAAGGCGGTGAACGAGCGGCAGAAGATCACCTCGACCAACAAGCACCCCTACCGCCTGTACTGGCAGCGGACCGTCCACGGCGGCACCCCCTATCTGGTGGCGGGCACCCGGACGATCGGCGGCGGGCCGACCGGCTACATGCTCAAGTCGCTGGAGCCTGAGGCCAAGGACCTCAACTCGCTGGCCTGGTCGCTGGGTATCGCCACCGGTCTCGCCCTGATCGGCTCCGCCCTGCTGGCGCAGGCCGCGGCGACGACCGTGCTGAAGCCGGTGCAGCGGCTCGGGATCGCCGCCCGGCGGCTCGGCGAGGGCAGACTGGACACCCGGCTGAGGGTCTCGGGGACGGACGAACTGGCCGATCTGTCCCGGACGTTCAACAAGGCGGCCGAGGCGCTGGAGAAACGGGTGGCCGACATGGCCGCGCGGGACGAGGCGTCCCGCAGGTTCGTGGCGGACATGAGTCACGAACTGCGCACTCCGCTGACCGCGATCACGGCGGTGACGGAAGTCCTCGAGGAGGAGCTGGAGTTCGAGGGCGGCGGCATCGACCCGATGATCGAGCCCGCCGTACGGCTCGTGGTCAGCGAGACGCGGCGGCTCAACGACCTGGTCGAGAACCTGATGGAGGTCACCCGCTTCGACGCGGGCACCGCCCGCCTCGTCCTCGACGACGTCGACATCGCCGACCAGATCACCGCCTGCATCGACGCCCGTGCCTGGCTGGACGCGGTCGAGTGGGACGCGGAGCGCGGTATCCACGCCCGGATCGACCCGCGACGGCTGGACGTGATCCTGGCCAACCTCATAGGCAACGCGCTCAAGCACGGCGGCTCGCCGGTACGGGTGTCGGTGCGCGTGGACCGCGAGGACGGCGGCGACGGCGCGGACACCGTGAACGGTGAGACCGGTGGGGGCGGTCCGGAGGGCGGGGAGCACCAGGACGGCGGGGCCCGCGAGGGCGGCGCCGGGGAAGACCTCGGTACGGGCGTTGACGGCGGAGGCACCGGGGGCGAAGGCGCCCTGCCCGGAGGCGCGGTGGTCATCGAGGTGCGGGACCAGGGGCCGGGCATCCCCGAGGACGTCCTGCCGCATGTCTTCGACCGCTTCTACAAGGCCAGTGCCTCCCGGCCGCGTTCCGAGGGCAGCGGTCTGGGGCTGTCCATCGCGCTGGAGAACGCCCATGCCCACGGTGGCGAGATCACCGCGGCCAACTCCCCCGAGGGTGGGGCGGTGTTCACGCTGCGGCTGCCGCGGGACGTCTCCGCCCCGACCGGGCGGGAGGACGGGCCCGCCGAGAGCACCGGGAACACTGCGAACAGCGAGAACGCCAAGAACGCCGCGAAGGCCGGGAACACCAAGAACGCCGACAGCGCAGAGGACGCCGAGGACGCCCGATGAACATACGTGGGACGGCTCCGCGCCCGACGGGCATACGCGGTGCACGAGGTGCACGAGGTGTACGCCGCACACGGCGGCTGCCGGGGCTGCTGGCCGTGACCGCGCTCGGCGTCCTGCTCTCCGGGTGCGGGATCCGGGCCACCGAGGTGCCGACCGACTTCGGTCCGGCGCCCTCCCGGGTGCGCTGTTCGCAGGCCGAGGCGGACGGGGCGGCGCAGCCCGCGCGGGGCCTGCCGGTGCGGGTGTTCCTGCTCTGCGGCTCGTCGCTGATGGCCGTCGACCGGACCGTGGGGGTGCCGGAGGGCGCGGCGGACTCCGGGCAGCGGCGCGCACTGGTGGCGCAGGGCCTGCTGGACCAGCTCTCGGCGCCGCCGACGCCGGCCGAGAAGGAGGCGGGGTACACGACGAACGTACGGGGCGGGATGACCGTGAGCGGTCCGCGGCCCGGCGACCCGGGGGACGCGCTGCGCCTGAGTTCCGCGCCGGGCAGTCTGACGTCCTACGCGCTCGCGCAGATCGTCTGCACCTTCTCCGACTCGGCGGCGGCCGAGGGCGACGGCTCGGTGGTCCTGGGCGGACAGGACGACGAGTCGCCGCGCCGCTACCGGTGCACGGATGAGGTCCGGGCCCGTCCGGGCGGCACGGAACCACCGTCCACGGCGGTCACCGAGGGGTGACCGCGCGGGGCGGGTGCCACGGGCCGCGGCCGGCGGGGGTGTGGCGCATGCCTCACCCGGTGGGCGGGGCACTTGCCGGAACCGATTCCGCCGGGCGTCGCGTCTAGGGTTTCGTGCAGCGTCAAGGCTCCGTCGGCGGCACCGCCGCGTCCCGTCTCCGTGTGACAGGAGGTCTCCTCCTGGCCGCGTACCTCGTGTTCGTCGCCTGGTGCACGCTGCGCCCCCTGAACGTCCCCTGGGTGATGCCCGCCAACCTGCGGCTCTTCGACGGCATCCGGGCCGACTTCGCGCTGGGCTGGGGTGCCGGGGCCCGCCGGGTCGGTGAAGGGCTCGCGCTGCTCGCTCCGCTGGGTGTGCTGCTGCCGATGGCGGGGGGCAGGCTGACCGTCTCGCCACTGGGTTCGCTGGCCCGCATCATGGCCGCGGCGGCCCTGCTGTCGCTGGGCATCGAGATGCTGCAGACCACGGTGCCCGGCAGGGTGGTGGACGTCGACGCGCTGTTGCTGAACACGGTGGGTGCGGCGCTCGCGCATGTCGCCGTGGTGCCGGCGGGCCGTGCCTGGCTGCGCCGCCGGGCCGTACCCCGGACCGGCGGCACCATGCGCCAGGAGGAGCCGGCTCAGGGTCGGACCCCGACGATTCCCAGGGTCGGGATCGCCCCGTGGAGTGACGCTTTGCCCCCTTCGTCTCCGTAGTGTGGAGAGCGGTGGAACAGCCGACGGAAGCCGACGCGGCGCCGCGGGCCACCGCACCGCACACACCACGAAGGAGTCCACGATGTCCAGCCTCGTCCGCCCCACCGACAACCGTGTGATCGGCGGCGTGTGCGCCGCGCTGGCCCGGCGCTTCGGCACCTCCGCGACCACGATGCGCGTGATCTTCCTGGTCTCGTGCCTGCTCCCCGGGCCGCAGTTCCTGCTCTACATAGTGCTGTGGATCCTGTTCCCGTCGGAGGGCAAGACGCGCACGGCCTGGTGAGTGCGGGCGCCGCTCCGCGCGAACGCCGATGGGGCGCGCCCCGGACTCGGGGTGCGCCCCATCGGCAGGGGTCCGCGCGGGTGGGCCTGCGCGGTGAGGAGATCCGAGGTCAGAGGTCAGCCGAGCGGCGCCCCGTTGACGGAGACACCCTGCGTGGGCAGTCCCTTCGTCGGCAGGCCCCCGAGCAGACCGCCGACCTGCTCCTGGGGACCCTCGGAGGTCAGCTGCTCGGCGACCGGCCGCGCGGTCGTCATGCCCGTGCCGACCACGTCCCCTCCCGTCTGCAGGGCCCCGTCCGTGCCCGGCGCCACACGGGAGACGTCCTCCGTCTGAAGGCTCTGGGCGACGGTGTCCAGTGCGGCATCGGCGTTCGGGACGGCCGGGGCTGCGCTTGCGGTACCCGCACCGACGGCGGCGAAGGCGGCGCCGAGAACGGCGACACCGAGGGTCTTGGCAGCAGACTGCTTCATGAAATGCGTCCTCGAAATGGAATGGGGGGAACGAGCGGTCCTCGACCGTAAACACCCGGCGCCGCCCGCCGCAAACCTCGAAATGCGGACGAACGGTGAAGGCCGCCCGCCCTCCCGGAATCCACGAACGCCCCGGTCAGTCCTCTTCGGTCACAGAACCGCTGGTGGCGGCGGTCTGACGAAACAGCCATTCTGATTTCAGCTCGGCGTATCCGGGCTTGATGACGTCATTGATCATGGCCAGCCGTTCATCGAAAGGAATGAACGCCGACTTCATCGCATTGACGGAAAACCATTGCATGTCGTCGAGCGTGTAGCCGAACGCCTCGACCAGGTGCTCGAATTCCCGGCTCATGCCGGTGTGCGACATCAGGCGGTTGTCGGTGTTCACCGTGACCCGGAAGTGCAGCCGGCGCAGCAGGCCGATGGGGTGCTCGGCGTACGAGGCCGCCGCCCCGGTCTGCAGGTTGGAGCTGGGGCACAGCTCCAGCGGGATGCGCTTGTCCCGGACGTAGGAGGCAAGCCGGCCGAGTTCGACCGAGCCGTCGTCGTGGACTTGGATGTCGTCGATGATGCGCACCCCGTGTCCGAGCCGGTCGGCGCCGCACCACTGGATGGCCTGCCAGATGGACGGCAGCCCGAAGGCCTCGCCGGCGTGGATGGTGAAGTGGTTGTTCTCCCGCTTGAGGTACTCGAAGGCGTCGAGGTGCCGGGTGGGCGGGTGACCGGCCTCGGCGCCCGCGATGTCGAAGCCGACGACGCCCAGGTCCCGGTAGCGGTTGGCGAGTTCGGCGATCTCCAGGGACCGCGCGGCGTGCCGCATCGCGGTGAGCAGGGCGCCGACGCGGATGCGGTTCCCGTCCTCCCGCGCCCGCCGTTCCCCTTGCCGGAAGCCCTCGTTGACCGCCTCGACGACCTCTTCGAGGGTCAGCCCGCCTTCGAGGTGCTGCTCGGGGGCGTAGCGTACCTCGGCGTAGACGACACCGTCCGCGGCGAGGTCCTCGGCGCACTCGGCGGCCACCCGCACCAGGGCGTCCCGGGTCTGCATGACCCCGACGGTGTGCGAGAACGTCTCCAGGTACCGCTCCAGGGAACCGGAGTCGGCGGCCTCCCGGAACCAGAGGCCGAGCTTGTCGGGGTCGCTCTGGGGGAGCCCGGAGTAGCCGGCCGCGCGGGCCAGGTCGACGACCGTGCCGGGGCGCAGGCCGCCGTCGAGGTGATCGTGCAGCAGCACCTTGGGCGCCCGGCGGATCTGGTCCGGGGTCGGGGTGTTCGCGGTGGTCTGGCTCGTCATTGCCGCACTCTAACGCCTACGCGCGTAGATCACCGGTGTGCGAATCCGTCGATACGTAACGGTGACCGCACGCGAGGGTGGCGTACACCGGGGCTTCTGACACTCTGCTGCCATGTCACAGCAAGCGACACCGGCGCGCACGGCCCGGCTGGGGAGGGTGCTCGGCCCGAAGCCGAGGACGGTGGGCGGCGCGGTGCTGCTGCTCCCCGGCGGCGAGCCGGTCTCCAGCCGCAGACCGTCCCCCGTGGTGGCGGCCGCCTCCGTACGCGCCCTGGGACACCGTCTCGGCCGCGCGGGCCGGGCCGAGGGTCTCGCCACCCATGTCGTCCACTACCGCTACCGGGGCTGGAACGGCGGTGAGGCGCATCTCGCGCGTGACGCCACCTGGGCCGTGGACGAGATCGTGCGGCTCTACGGGGACGTCCCCGTGTGCCTGGCCGGTCTCGGCATGGGCGGCCGGGCGGCGCTGCACGCGGGCGGCCACGAGGCCGTCAGCTCCGTACTGGCGCTGGCCCCCTGGCTGCCCGAGGAGGATGTGGCCGCGGCCCCCGAACCGGTGAAGCAGCTGGCCGGACGGCAGGTGCTGATCGTGCACGGCACGCGTGACGCGCGGGCCGACCCGGACCTGTCCTTCCGGCTGGCGGCGCGGATCAAGAAGGCGAACCGGAACGTGTGCCGCTTCGAAGTGCACGCCGACAAACACGGGTTGAACCAGTACCGGGCCGAAGTGCTGGCGCTGTGCGAGGACTTCGTGATGGGGACGCTGTTCGGGCGGGCGTTCTCCCGTCCGGTGCAGGACGCCCTGGCGGCTCCCCCGCCCCTGGGGCTGCGGATGCCGCTGGCCTCGGGGTTCGGCGCGTCGCTGCGCCGGCGGGCGGCAGGCGGCAGGTGACGGGCGGCGGGCGGCGGATCGCCGGGAGGGCCCCGTTCAGTCCGGGAGCAGGTGGCCCCTTCTCGACAGCAGGAACTTCTTGAAGGCCGCCACCGGCGGGGTGTCCGGGCGGTCGGCCAGCCAGGCGACGCCGATCTCGCGGGCCGCCCGCGGGGAGGTGACGGTCAGTTCCACCACCCCGGGGCGCGGCACGGCCGGCGGGGGCAGCAGGGCGACGCCCAGGCCGGCGGCCACCAGGCCCCGCAGGGTCTCCGCCTCCTCGCCCTCGAAGGCGACCCGGGGCCGGAAACCGGCCTGCGCGCAGAGGTCGTCGGTGATGCGGCGCAGACCGTATCCGGGCTCCAGGGTCACGAACGTCTCGTCGGCGGCCTCGGCGAGACGGATACGGCGCCGGCCGGCGAGCCGGTGGTCGGCGGGGACGACCAGGCGCAGCTTCTGCTCGTCCAGGCGGCGGGCGACGAGGTCGGGGGCGTCCGGGACCGGGGAGGTCAGGCACAGGTCCAGCTCGCCCGCGCGCAGGCGCTCCAGCATGGCCTCGCCGTAGTTCTGGACGAGGCTGAAGCGGATGCGCGGGTGGTCGGCGCGGAAGGCATGCAGCAGGCCGGGCACGGTCTCGGCGCCCATGGTGTGCAGGAACCCGAAGGCGACCTTGCCGGTGGCCGGGTCGGCGTCGGCGCGCACCTCGTCGGCGGCCCGCTCGACCTCGGCGAGGGCGCGTTCGACGGAGGCGAGGAAGGTGCGGCCGGCGGGGGTCAGGGAGAGGGTGCGGCCGTGCCGGGCGAACAGGTCGACGCCCAGGTCGTGTTCGAGGCGGGCCATGGACCGGGAGAGCGTGGACTGCGGGACCTGCATCTCCTGGGCGGCCCGGGTGACGTGCTCCGTGCGGGCGACGCCGGCGAAGTGAACGAGACGTGGCGCGAGCAGCGCGACGATGTCTTCTGTGTCACCGGACGGTGACAGCTTCCTCTGTGACCTCTGCTGATGCACCATGGGAACGATTATGGCGATTCCATGCATTGGACGGATGAGCGGGGCCCTCCTTAGGTTCGATGCATGTCTTCCGTCAGTACCGAGGCGTCCACCCGCGTGGACGCCGGTCCGCCCGTCACTCCCTCTCCCTCCACCACTCCCCCCACCGCTCCCTCCGCGCCGTCCGCCCCGGGCGGCCCCGACTCCCGGACGGCCCCCGGCGGCCCCGGTTACCGACGGATGAGCCTCGCCCTCTTCCTGGCGGGTGTCGCGACCTTCGCGCTGCTGTACTCCACCCAGGCTCTGCTGCCGCTGATCTCCGGGGACCTCGGCGTGAGCGCGGGCGACGCGAGCTGGACGGTGGCGGCGGCCACCGGCGGTCTGGCCCTGTTCGTGCTGCCGATGAGCGCGCTGTCGGAACGCTACGGACGCCGTACGGTCATGACGGCCTCCCTGGCCGTCGCGGTGACCGTCGGACTGCTGGTCCCCTTCGCCCCGTCGCTGGGCGCCCTGGTGGCGCTGCGGGCGCTCCAGGGGGCGGCCCTGGCCGGGGTGCCCGCGTCGGCGACCGCGTATCTCGCGGAGGAGGTCAGGCCCAGGGCACTGGTGACCGCGATCGGACTGTTCGTCGCGGGCAACAGCGTCGGCGGGATGAGCGGCCGGATCGTCACCGGATGGGTGGCGCAGGAGTGGGGCTGGCGGGTCGCCGTCGGCGTGATCGGGGTGCTCGCGGTGGCGTGCGCGGTGGCGTTCCGGCTGCTGCTGCCGGCACCGAGGCACTTCCGGCCGGGTTCGCTGCGCCCGCGCGTGCTGGCCGGCGCGGTCCGCGGCCACCTCGCCGACCCGCTGCTGCGGCGCCTCTACGCGATCGGCGCACTGTTCATGACGGTGTTCGGCGGGGTCTACACCGTGATCGGCTACCGGCTGAGCGAGGCGCCCTTCTCGCTCTCCCAGGGCGTCGTCGGCTCGATCTTCCTGGTCTACCTGGTCGGCACGGTGTCGGCGTCGGCGGCGGGGCGGCTGGTGGACCGGCTGGGCCGTCGGGGCGCGTTGTACGCGGCGGGCGGGACCACCGCGGCGGGCCTGCTGCTGTCCCTGGCCGGCTCGCTGTCGCTGATCCTGCTGGGCCTGGTGCTGATCACCGGAGGCTTCTTCGCGGGCCACGCGGTCGCGTCCTCGGCGGTCGGCCGGACGGCCACCGAGGGCCGCGCCCAGGCGTCGGCGCTGTACCAGTCCGCCTACTACGTCGGCTCCAGCGTGGGCAGCACGGTGGGCGCGCTCGCCTTCCACTCGGAGGGCTGGGCCGGGACGGTGGGGGTCGGCCTGATGGCGGTGGCCGGCGCCGTGACCATCACGGTGCTGGGCACCCGGGCGGCCCGGGTGGAGCGGCGGCGACTCGCCCCCGCGTGAGGCCGCACACGCCCGGTCCGGCGGGCGGAGGGTTTCCTTCCGCCCGCCGGACCCGCCTCTTCGACCTGCGCGTTCGTCCGCTCGCGGGGCCGTTGTCAGTGCGCTGCGGTAGCTTCCGAGGTGCTGGGTGCGAAGGCGCGCCGCGGACAGGCCACAGGGGCGGGTGGACGATGACGAACGACACGGCGACGACGACCGGTCTCGACGCCAGGCTCGAGGCGCACCGCGTCGAGCTGACCGGGTACTGCTACCGGATGCTCGGCTCCTCCTTCGAGGCGGAGGACGCGGTGCAGGACACGATGGTCCGTGCCTGGCGCAGCTTCGAGAAGTTCGAGGGCCGCTCCAGCCTGCGTTCCTGGCTGTACCGCATCGCGACCAACGTCTGCCTGGACATGCTGACGGCGGGCAACAAGCGCGCCCGGCCGATGGACCTGACGGAGTCGACCCCGCTGGCGCGGGCGGCCCTCTCGCCGCGGCCGGACCACACCTGGCTGGAGCCGGTGCCGGACTCCCGGGTGCTGCCCGCCGTCGAGGACCCGGCGGAGGCGGCGGTCGCCAAGGAGTCCGTGCGGCTCGCCTTCATGGCCGCGCTCCAGCAGCTGCCGCCCAGGCAGCGGGCGGTGCTGCTGCTGCGGGAGGTGCTGGCCTGGCGGGCGAGCGAGGTGGCGGAGCTGCTCGAGACCTCGGTGGCCTCCGTCAACAGCGCGTTGCAGCGGGCGCGGGCGACGCTCGCGGAGCGGAGGCAGCCGGGCGCCGACGCGTCCGTCTCCGACCCGCTGGACGAGGAGCAGCAGAAGCTCCTGGAGCGCTATGTGGCGGCGTTCGAGGGGTACGACATGGCGGCGCTGACGGCGTTGCTGCACGAGGACGCCATCATGACGATGCCGCCGTTCGACCTGTGGCTGACCGGTTCCGCCGACATCACGGGCTTCATGACGACGCTGGGCGCCTCCTGCGCGGATTCGCGGTTGCTGCCTCTCCAGGCCAACGGCCTGCCGGGGTTCGCCCACTACAAGCCGGACCCGGAGGCGGCTGGCTTCACGCCGTGGGCGGTCCAGGTGCTGGAGATCTCAGACGGCCGGATCACCGGGTTCCACTGCTTCCTCGACACCGGGCGCTGGTTCCCCCTGTTCGGGCTGCCCCTCCACCTCGAAGCGGAGGCCGACCAGGTCGAGCAGGGAGCATAGGGCGGGGTCGGGGTCGCGCAGCCGTATCCGACCCCCGGTCCGGCGGGCCAGGAGCTGGAGACGGGCGAGCAGGTTCACAGCGGCGAGACCCGGCGGCCCCAGCCCACCCACGTCACAGACGACGGTTCCGCCGCCCCGACCGCCTCCGCGGCCGTCGCCGTCGCCGTCGTCCAGCAGTGCCCGCAGCGCATCGCTCGGCCCGCTCACCCCGTCCCGGGTGACGGGGCCGCGCAGCACGAGTACGGGCGGTGTCCTGGCATCCACGAGCGGTAGACCGGGCACGGGCGCGTAATTCATCGCGCTCTCCCGTCGGCCTGCGGGCACCGGGAAGATCACATTGACCCGAGCATGACCTTCCCCGAGGGTTACCTGTATGCGCCACATACCCTGCCCGCCCGCGACCTCCGATGCCCGCCGCTCCGGCGAGGAGCCGCCGTGCAGGGGGTGCTGAGCGGTTTCGCGGTGATCGCGGTGGTCATCGCCGTCGGCTATGTGATCGGCCGCCGGGGGTATCTGGGCCGGCAGGCCCACGAGGTGCTGACGAAGCTCGCCTTCCACGTGGCCTCACCGGCCCTGCTGTTCACCCTTCTCGCCGAGGCGGACCTGTCGGTGGTCTTCTCCGGCCGGCTGCTGGTCACCGCGCTGAGCACGGCCGCGGTGGCCGGCGTCTTCGTCGCGGTGGGCGTGGTACGCCGCTGGGGCGTGGGCCGCACCACCATCGGCGCCCTGTGCTCCAGCTACGTCAACTCCGGCAACCTCGGCATCCCGATCGCCGTGTACGTCCTCGGCGACGCCTCGCTGGTGGCGCCGGTGCTGCTGTTCCAGCTCGTGATGGTCACCCCGGTCGCGCTGACGGTCCTGGACCTGGCGACCGCCGGGGAGAAGCTGCCGCTGTGGCAGCGGCTGCTCACCCCGCTGCGGAACCCGGTCGCGCTGGGCTCGCTGGCGGGGGTGGCGGTGTCGGCGTCCGGACTGGAGATCCCCGGCCCGGTCATGGACCCGGTGACGCTGATCGGCAACATGGCGGTGCCGGCGGTCCTGCTCGCGTTCGGCATCTCGCTGCGCGGCAGCGCCCCGCCCCTGCGAAGCGGTGAGCGCGGTGCGGTGCTGCTCGCCGTGGCGTTGAAGTCGGTGGGCCAGCCGGTGGTCGCCTGGGCGCTGGCGGCAGGGGTCTTCGGGCTGCGCGGGGCCCAGCTGCTCGACGTGGTGGTCACCTCGGCGCTGCCGGCCGCGCAGAACATCTTCACGTTCGCGAGCAGCTACCGCGTCGGCGAGGCCCTGGCCCGGGAGGCGATCCTGGTGTCGACCCTGCTGGCGGTGCCGGTACTGGTGGTGGCGGCGGCGCTGCTGGGGTGACTCAGCTCTCGGGGAACTCGCCGGTGTCGATGACGAGGTCGAACGGAGCGGGAAGCTTGATGGGCTCGCCGAACTTCACGGAGTCCAGGGGACGGTAGACATCACCGTGCGGTTCGCCGAAGAGCGTCACGGTCGGGCCGTCGGGGGCCCAGCGGTCGACGAGGAGGTACAGCGGGATGCCCGCGGTGGCATAGGCGGCGGGCTTACTGACGCGGTCGTGGCGCGCGTTGGACTTGGAGGTCACCTCGACGACGAGTTCGGCGAGGGCTGCGGGCATGTGGTTTTCCGTCTCCGAGTCGTCCCGAACCGGGGCCACCAGAAGGTCCGGAATGAACATCCCCAGACGTGAGGGCACGGCGATTTCCTGAGTCTGGAAGATTTCCCAGTGCTCGGGAATCACAGAGTAAAGACGCCGCTGAATGCGGGCCGCGATCACGTTGTGGCGGTACGCGGGAGCAGGTGACACGGTGATGATTCCCTCAATGATCTCCACCTTGCTGCCCTCGGGCCATTCCATCTCCTCCCAGAACCGGACGAGGTCGTCCCAGCTCTGCTCGGGGTCCTGGCTCACGGCGAGTACGCTCATGGCGGTTTCTCCTATCGGTGCGTCACCGACTACAGCATGCCGAACGGGACCGGTGGCGGTCCACCGATCCCGTTCACCCGAAAGGGCCGTATCCGACAGCGGCCTCCGGCCGTGGGCGCAGGTCAGGCGATGCGTTCCCGCACCACCGGGGTGGCCGTGAAGGCGGTGCCGGGGGCCGCGATGTCGTACGAGCCGGCCACCGCCTCCAGGGCGTAGGCGAAGCGGTCCGGGGTGTCGGTGTGGAGGGTGAGGAGGGGCTGGCCCTCGGTGACCGTGTCGCCGGGCTTGGCGTGCAGTTCGACGCCGGCGCCCGCCTGCACCGGGTCCTCCTTGCGGGCGCGGCCCGCGCCGAGGCGCCAGGCGGCGACACCGACGTCGTAGGCGTCCAGGCGGGTGAGGACGCCGGAGGCGGTCGCCGTCACCACGTGCTGTTCGCGCGCCGTCGGCAGGGGCGCGTCCGGGTCGCCGCCCTGGGCGGCGATCATGCGGCGCCAGACGTCCATCGCGGAGCCGTCGGCCAGGGCCTTCGCCGGGTCGGCGTCCTCGAGGCCGGCCGCGTCGAGCATCTCGCGGGCCAGGGCGAGGGTGAGTTCGACGACGTCGGCGGGGCCGCCGCCCGCCAGGACCTCCACCGACTCGCGGACCTCCAGGGCGTTGCCCGCGGTCAGGCCGAGCGGGGTCGACATGTCGGTGAGCAGGGCGACGGTCCGCACGCCGTGGTCGGTGCCGAGGCCGACCATCGTGGACGCCAGTTCGCGGGCGTCCTCCAGGGTCTTCATGAAGGCGCCGCTGCCCACCTTCACGTCCAGGACCAGCGCGCCCGTGCCCTCGGCGATCTTCTTCGACATGATCGAGGAGGCGATCAGCGGGATCGCCTCGACGGTGCCGGTCACGTCGCGCAGGGCGTAGAGCTTCTTGTCGGCGGGGGCCAGTCCGTCGCCGGCCGCGCAGATGACGGCGCCCACGCCGTCCAGCACGGACAGCATCTCCTCGTTGGACAGCAGTGCCCGCCAGCCCGGGATCGCCTCCAGCTTGTCCAGGGTGCCGCCGGTGTGGCCGAGGCCCCGGCCGGAGAGCTGCGGGACGGCCGCGCCGCAGGCCGCGACCAGCGGGGCCAGCGGCAGGGTGATCTTGTCGCCGACGCCGCCGGTGGAGTGCTTGTCGGTGGTGGGGCGGGAGAGCGAGGAGAAGTCCATGCGCTCGCCGGAGGCGATCATCGCGGCCGTCCAGCGGGCGATCTCGGTCCGGTTCATGCCGTTGAGCAGGATCGCCATCGCGAGGGCCGACATCTGCTCGTCGGCCACCTCCCCGCGGGTGTACGCGTCGACGACCCAGTCGATCTGCTCGTCGCTGAGTTCGCCGCGGTCCCGCTTGGTGCGGATGACGGAGATGACGTCCATGGCCATGGCTGGCATTCCTTCCGGAGTGCGGAGAGTACGGCGCGGCCCCTCCGGCCGACGGTGGTGGCGGTCGACCGGAGGGGCCGCAGGGGGATTACTTGGCGAGGTGCTGCGGGCCGAAGGCCTGGGGCAGCATCTGAGACAGCGGCAGGACGCCCGCCGGGGTCTCCAGCAGCAGCTCGGCACCGCCGAACTCGTACAGCAGCTGCCGGCACCGGCCGCACGGGACGAGGATCTCGCCGCCGCCGTCCACGCAGGTGAAGTGCGTGAGCCGGCCGCCCCCGGTGCGGTGCAGCTCCGAGACCAGCCCGCACTCGGCGCACAGGCCGAGCCCGTAACTGGCGTTCTCGACGTTGCAGCCGGAGACCGTGCGCCCGTCGTCGACCCGGGCGGCGGCACCGACCGGGTAGCCCGAGTAGGGGACGTACGCGTGGGTCATGGCCTCGCGCGCGACCGCGCGCAGGGCCTCCCAGTCGACGTCGGCCGCGGCGGCCTCGGGCCGGGTCACTTGCCTTGTCCCTTCCGGTAGGGCAGTCCGTCCGCCTTCGGCATGCGCAGCCGTTGCGCGGACAGGGCGAGGACGACCAGGGTGATGACGTACGGCGTGGCGGCGACGACCTGGTTGGGGACCTCGTTGGTGCCGGCGTACCAGGCGTAGACCAGGGCGCCGACGACCAGGGTGACGAGCGCGTGCCCGTACTTCTTGCGGATCACCAGCCAGATCGCGCCGATGACCAGCAGCAGCGCGCCGAGCAGCAGCAGTGCGTGCACGTTGGCGGAGCCGCCGCGCAGGTTGAGGCTGTCGGTGTAGCCGAAGAGCCCGGCACCGATGGCGAGGCCGCCCGGCATCCAGTTGCCGAAGATCATCGCGGCGAGGCCGATGTAGCCGCGCCCGCTGACCTGGCCCTCCAGGTAGAAGGGGTTGGCGACGATGGACAGGAAGACACCGCCGAGGCCGGCCAGGGCGCCGGAGACGATGACGGCGATGTACTTGTACTTGTAGACGTTGACGCCGAGGGACTCGGCGGCGACCGGGTTCTCGCCGCAGGAGCGCAGCCGCAGGCCGAAGGCGGTGCGCCAGAGGATCCACCAGCTCGCGGGGACGAGCGCGATGGCGACGAGGGTCAGCCAGGAGACGTTGGTGACCAGTCCGCCGAGCAGGCCGGCGATGTCGGAGACGAGGAACCAGCCCTTCTCGTTGAGGTCGCGCAGTCCTTCGGAGAGTCCCGGCACGGTGAAGTGTCCGAGCGACTCGACCGCCGGGGACTGCTTGGCGGAGCCGCCCTGGTGGCCCTCGAAGGCCAGCGGGGCGAGGTAGCGGGTGGCGCCGAGGGCGAGGATGTTGATGGCCACACCGGAGACGATGTGGTTGACGTTGAAGGTGACGGTGACGAAGGCGTGCAGCAGTCCGCCGAGGGCGCCGCCGATGAGGCCGACGAGGACGCCGGTCCACGGACCCCACTGGAATCCGGCCCAGGCGCCGAACCAGGTGCCGAGGATCATCATGCCCTCGAGACCGATGTTGACGACGCCCGCGCGCTCGGCCCACAGACCGCCGAGTCCGGCGAGGCCGATGGGCACGGCCAGCTGGAGGGCGGTGGACATCTGGCTGACGTTGGTGATGCCGTCCGCGCCGGTGATGATGCGGACGATCGAGACCAGGGCCAGTGCGCCGGCGACGACCAGCAGCAGCACGGGCCACGACATGCGGCGGCCGGTGGGTGCCGCGGGCTGCAGCGAGGGCTGGTTGACGTCGGTCGCTGTGGTCGGGGCGGTCATCGGCCGGCCACCTCCTTCGTGGAGTTGTTGTCGGCGCCGAGGACGTGACCCGCGGCGAGTTCCGCGCCGACCTGGCGCTGCTGGCGGCGCAGGCCCCACTCGCGGACGGTCTCGTAGGAGACGACGACCGAGAGCACGATCAGGCCCTGCATGATGACCGCGATCTCCTTGTCGTAGCCGTGGAAGTCCAGCTCGGGCGAGGCCTTGTCGAGCCAGGCCCACAGCAGGGCGGCGAAGGCGATGCCGACCGGGCTGTTGCGGCCGAGCAGGGCGATGCCGATGCCGAGGAAGCCGATGCCGGTCGGGAAGTTCAGGCTGTAGGTGTGGGTGTCGCCGAGCAGGATCGGCAGGCCCGCGAGGCCCGCGATGCCGCCGGAGATCAGCATGGCGCTGAGCACCATGCGCTTGGGGTTGACGCCGCTGGCTGCGGCGGCGGTCTGCGAGGCGCCGGAGGCGCGCAGGTCGAAGCCGAAGCGGGTGCGGTTGAGGACGACCCAGTAGCCGATGCCGAGGAGCGCGGCGAGGACGACCAGGCCGTAGATCTCGCCGGCCTCGCCCATGTCGATGCCGGGGACCCAGCCGGACTCGTGCATCACGCCGGTGGTGTTGTTGTTGCCGACCTTGACGCCGAAGACGGTCGGCAGCCACAGGTAACCGATCACCGAGGTCGCGATCGCGTTGAGCATGATCGTGGCGACGACCTCGCTGACCCCGCGGGTGACCTTGAGGACACCGGCGATGCCGGACCAGAAGGCGCCGGTGAGCACGGCGGTGAGCAGCAGCAGCGGGATCTGCAGGGCGGCCGGCAGGTTGGCGTGGGCGCCGACGACGGCGGCCATCATGGCGGCGAGCTGGTACTGGCCGTCGACACCGATGTTGAAGAGGTTCATCCGGAAGCCGATGGCCACCGCGAGGGCCGCGATGTAGTACATCGAGGCCTGGTTGATGATCAGCACCTGGATGTCGGAGAACATCGCCTGCTCGAACATCAGGGCGAACGGCTCGACCGGGCTCTTGCCCGAGGCGAGCAGCACGATCGCGCTGAGCACGAAGGCCACGGCGAGCGCGATGACCGGGCCGGCCACCGCGAGGAGCACACGCTCCTTGTCGAACTTCTTCATCAGCGGGCCTCGCCTTCCGGAGACCGGGGGGCGTCGGCCCGGGTCTCGGGGGTCTCTTCGCTTTCGAGGTGTCCGGTGGCCGCACCCGTCATGGCGGTGCCGAGCTCCTCCGGGGTGATGGTCGTGGGGTCGGCGTCCGCGACCAGCCTGCCGTCGTAGATCACCCGGAGGGTGTCGGACAGACCGATCAGCTCGTCCAGGTCGGCGGAGATCAGGAGAACGGCGAGGCCCTCGCGGCGCGCTTCCCGGATGTGGTCCCAGATCGCTGCCTGCGCGCCGACGTCCACACCGCGGGTGGGGTGGGAGGCGATCAGGAAGCGGGGCCGGTGGCTCATCTCGCGGCCGATGATCAGCTTCTGCTGGTTGCCGCCGGAGAGGGAGGCGGCGGTGACGTCGATGCCGGGGGTGCGGACGTCGTACTTCTCGACGATGCGGCGGGTGTCCTTCTGGGCGGCCTTCAGGTCCAGCCAGACGCCCTTGGCGTTGGGCTTCTCCGTGACGTGGCCGAGGATACGGTTCTCCCAGAGGGGGGACTCGAGCAGCAGCCCGTGGCGGTGCCGGTCCTCGGGGATGTAGCCGATGCCCTCCTCGCGCCGCCGGCGGGTGGGCCAGGCGGTGATCTCCTCGTCGGCCAGCCGGATGACGCCGGAGTCGGCGGTCCGCAGGCCGATGAGCGCGTCGACCAGTTCGGTCTGGCCGTTGCCCTCGACGCCGGCGATGCCGAGGATCTCGCCCTCGTGGATGGTGAAGCTGATGTCGTCGAGCAGGGCCTTGCCGCCGGGGGCCGCCAGGCGCAGCTTGTCGACGGTGAGCACCGGGCGGTCGGTGACCGTGGACTCGGCGGTCTGCGGCGTGGGCAGTTCGCTGCCGACCATCATCTCGGCGAGCTCGCGCGGGGTGGTCTCGGCGGGCACGGCGGTGCCGACGGTGGTGCCGCGGCGGATGACGGTGATGTCGTCGGCCACGGAGAGGACTTCGCCCAGCTTGTGGGAGATGAAGATGACCGACAGCCCCTCCGCCTTGAGCTCGCGCAGGTTGTCGAAGAGCGCGTCGACCTCCTGCGGGACCAGGACGGCGGTGGGTTCGTCGAGGATCAGCGTGGTGGCGCCGCGGTAGAGGACCTTGAGGATCTCCACGCGCTGGCGGGCGGCGACACCGAGCTCCTCGACCAGCAGGTCGGGGCGCACGCCGAGGCCGTAGCGGTCGGAGATCTCCTTGATCCTGCGCCGGGCCTTCGCGCCGATGCCGTGGAGCTTCTCGCTGCCGAGCACCACGTTCTCGAGGACCGTGAGGTTGTCGGCGAGCATGAAGTGCTGGTGGACCATGCCGATGCCGCGGGTGATGGCGTCGGCCGGCGAGGAGAAGGCGACCTGCTCGCCGTGGATCGTGATGGTGCCCTCGTCCGGCTTCTGCATGCCGTAGAGGATCTTCATCAGCGTCGACTTACCGGCCCCGTTCTCACCGACGAGGGCGTGCACGGTCCCTTTGCGGACCGTGAGATGGATGTCGTGGTTGGCCACGACGCCCGGGAAACGCTTCGTGATCCCGGCGAGTTCGACGGCGGTCACCGATTCGTTGACCGCAGCTCCGGCCGGGGGGCTGCTGGACGCGTTGATGGCGCACTCCTGGGGACGGGGGTCGTCTACGCGCGTAGCGCCCCGACGGCATCAAAGGGGGCGGCGCACCGAACAGACAGGGTGCGGGGAGCTTACTCCCCGCACCCTGTCGAGCGGTCGCGACCCCGTGGGTTACACGTTGCTCAGGACTTGCGGGCTCAGCTCGACTTGACCTTGATCTTGCCGCTGATGATGTCCTTCTTGGCCGTCTCGACGACGTCCTGGAGCTTGGCGTTGTCCGCGAACTTCGGGTTCGAGTTCGACAGCCTCACCTCGCCCGACTTCAGATCGCCCGTGAGGATACCGGTCCGGGGGCTGCGGTCCTCGACCGACTGCGCCAGCTTGTACACGGACTTGGCGACGTCCTTCATCGCCGAGGTGAGGATCCAGTCCTTGTACTTCGCCAGGGCCTCGTGGTGGTACTGGTCGGAGTCCACACCGATCGCCCAGACCTTGTTGGCGGCGGCGGCCTGGATGACACCCTGACCGGACAGACCGGCCGCCGCGTAGACGACGTCGGCCTTCTTCTCGATCTGGCCCTCGGCGGCGGCCTTGCCCTTGTCCGGGCTGGAGAAGCCGCCCTCCTCCGCGGTCTGCGTGAGGAACTGCGAGAGGACCTTGACGTCCGGGTTCGTGTCCTTCACGCCCTGCTCGAAGCCGGCCCGGAACTTGTGGATCAGCGGGATGTCCACACCGCCCACGAAACCGACCGTCTTCGTCTTGGTGGTCGCGGCGGCGGCGACACCGGCCAGGTAGGAGGCCTCCTCCTCGGCGAAGACCAGGTCGGCCACGTTGTCGGCCTCGACGGTGGAGTCGTCGACGATGCCGAAGGTGGTGTCCGGGTACTTCTCCGCGGCCTGCTTCACCGCGGAGGCGTAGAGGTAGCCGACACCGATGACGGGGTCGTAGCCCTGCTTGGCCAGCGAGGTCAGCCGCTGCACCTTGTCCGCGTCGGTCTCGCCGTCGGTGGGCTCGACGTCGGTGGTCTTGTAGCCGAACTCCTTCTTCGCCTGTGCCAGGCCGGCGTACGCGGCGTCGTTGAAGGACTGGTCACCCCGACCGCCGACGTCGTACGCGATGGCGATGCCCTTGTCGCCCTCGGACTCCGACGCACCGGAGGAGGTGGAGGTACCGCCGCAGGCGGAGAGCGTGAGGGCCAGAGAGGCGGTCGCTGCGCCTGCGACCGTGATCCGGGAAAACCGGCGCATGGGGGTGCTCCTTCGTACAGGCGCCGGACGATTCGGCTACGGCGCTGCTCGCCGCAGATTAACGCGCGTAGACCTCCCAGGAAAACCCTTCTGTCCACCTTGTTATGGGCTCGTGGCCGATCCGCCTCCCCGCCGCACCGCGTCGTTTCCGATCGCGAACAGGGGAGGGGTCGTGCGCGGCACGGGAGTTGACGCGGCCGGGCGGGCACCTGTTCAGGTGCCCGCCCGGTGCTCGACGCCACGGTCGACGTTCCCTCGTTGCCGGCCGCTATCGGCGGCCGACCCTGATCACCCGGATCACCCGAGTTACTCAGATCACTCCGACCTGACCTTGATGGAGCCGTCGACGATGCCCTCCTTGGCCTTGGCCACGGCGTCCGTCAGGCCCTTGATCTCGGCCATCTTCGGGTTGCTCTCGGAGAGGCCGACGCCGTCCGCCTTCAGGTCGAAGACCTGGGTGCCGGTCCGCGGCTTGCCGTCCTCGACGGACTTGGCGAGGGCGTACACCGAACCGTCGACCTCCTTGGTGGCGGAGGTGAGGATGAAGTCCTTGTAGCCGGCGAGGGCTTCCTGCTGGTACTGGTCGGAGTCGACGCCGATCGCCCAGACCTTCGCCTTGGCGGCGGCCTCGATCACGCCCTGCCCGGAGAGACCGGCCGCCTGGTAGACGACGTCGGCCTTCTTCTCGATCTGGCCCTCGGCGGCGGCCTTGCCCTTGTCCGGGCTGGAGAAGCCGCCCTCCTCCGCGGTCTGCGTGAGGAACTGCGAGAGGACCTTGATCTTCGGGTCGGTGTCCTTGACGCCCTGCTCGAAGCCGGCCCGGAACTTGTGGATCAGCGGGATGTCCACACCGCCCACGAAACCGACCGTCTTCGTCTTGGTGGCCTTGGCGGCGGCGACACCGGCGAGGTAGGAGGCCTGCTCCTCGGCGAAGACCAGGGAGGCCACGTTCTCGCCCTCGACCACGGAGTCGACGATGCCGAAGGTGGTGTCGGGGTACTTCGCGGCCGCGGCCTCCACCGCCGCCGTGTAGACGAAGCCGACGCCGATGACGGGGTCGTAGCCCTGCTTGGCCAGCGAGATCAGCCGCTGCTCCTTGTCGGCGTCGGTCTCGCCGTCCGTGGGCTCGATGTCGGCGGTCTTGTAGCCGAACTCCTTCTGCGCCTGCTTCAGGCCGGCGTACGCGGCGTCGTTGAAGGACTGGTCACCCCGGCCGCCGATGTCGTAGGCGATGGCGAGACCGAGGTCTTTCTTGGTGCCGCCGCTGTCGCCCTTGCTGCCGCTGTCACTGCTGGTACCGCCGCAGGCCGTGGCGGCGAGTGCGAGCGACGCGACGCCCACCGCGACGCGAGTCAGTCTGGATATCCGACGCATCTGAAGTTCCCCATTCCGCAAAGCCCCTCATCGGGTGCTCGGTCCGGCGCAGATTAACGCGCGTAGACACTCCTGGGAACGGGGGGCCGCGGGGCTGTTATCCATTCGTGCCGCCACCGTGGCACACGCATCACCCCTGCGCTCCCCCCGGCGCACGCGCGCACGGAGCACGAGCGAAGCGCAGGGGGGAGCGCAGGGGGAGCTCAAATGGAAGGGAACCAGGGGCAGTTACCGCAGGGCGTCCAGCAGGGCGGCGGCGGTGAAGAGTTCGACCCCGACGGTGATGGCATGCTCGTCGACGTCGAAGTCGCCCTGGTGCAGATCACGCACGGTGCGCTCGCCCGGAGGGCGGACCCCGAGACGGGCCATGGCGCCGGGGACCCGCTCCAGGTACCAGGAGAAGTCCTCGCCGCCGAGGCTCTGCTCGGTGCTCTCCACGGACTCCGAGCCGCGCCGGGCGATCATGGCGTCCCGCAGCAGCTCGGTGACGCCGGCCTCGTTGACCACCGGGGGGACCCCGCGCACGTAGTTGATCTCCGACTTGGCGCCGTGCAGGTTGGCCACCTCGTCGATCGCGGCGACCACGAGGTCGGGGGCCAGCAGCCAGGTGTTCAGGTCGAGGCAGCGCACGGTGCCGGAGAGTTCGGCGTGCTGCGGGATGACGTTGGGCGCGTGGCCCGACTCGATCCTGCCCCAGGTCACGGCGAGCCCACTGCGGCTGTCGACCCGCCGGCCCACCAGGGCGGGCACGTCGGTGACGACCCGGGCGGCGGCGGTGACCAGGTCGGTGGTCAGATGCGGGCGGGCGGTGTGGCCGCCGGGGCCGTCGAGGGCGATCTCCAGGCGGTCGCAGGCGGAGGTGATGGGGCCCTGGCGCAGCCCGATCCGCCCGGCGTCGACCCGGGGATCGCAGTGCACGGCGATGATCCGCCCGACCCCGTCGAGCGCGCCGTCCACGATGGCCTCGGAGGCGCCGCCGGGCAGCACCTCCTCCGCGGGCTGGAAGATCAGCCGCACCGGCCGGGGCAGCAGGCCCTGGCGGTGCAGTTCGGCGAGGACCAGCCCGGCGCCCAGCACCACGGTGGTGTGCACGTCGTGGCCGCAGGCGTGCGCGCGGTCGGGCACGGTGGAGCGGTACGGGCACCCGGTCTTCATGTCGGGGATGGGCAGGCCGTCGATGTCGGCGCGCATGGCGAGCATGCCCGTGCCGACGCCTGCGGGCGCGTCGATGCCCGTGCCGATGTCCGCGGGCGCGTCGGCGGCGATGCCGGTGGCGTCCGTCACCCCGATGTCACAGATGACGCCGGTCCCGCTGGAGAGTACGCGGGGCGCGAGGCCGGCCCGCTCGAGCCGCTCCTTGATCGCCGCGGTGGTGCGGAACTCCTGGTTGCCGAGCTCGGGGTGCATGTGCAGGTCGCGCCGGAACGCGATGAGCTCGGTGCGCAGCATTTCGGGAAGGGCGCCCGGAAGCACCGCTCCTCCGGGCAGATCGACCTCGGACTCCAGTGACATCAGTTGCTTCACCCTTTGAAGGGTAGGACGCCGGGACGGTCCGCTGCTCCCTGATCAAGAAAAATCAGTCTGTCAGGGGAAGAAAAACCGGCGGCCCCGCGCATAGCCGTACATCGGGATGGGTAAACTCGTCGCTCTTGCACGGAGTATGAGGCCACCCGGCCCACCGGCGCATGACATCGGTCACAGCGGCCGTTCCGCTGCGCCTCGGCCCTCGCTCCGCCGCTCTCCGGCACCCGTTTCACCGCACTTCACCTCTCCTCGGTGTACCACGCATCGCCCGGGGCACGCCGACCGGTTCGGGTGCCGGACCCGACACCCGTGCCACCGCCGCCGCCCATGCGTCCGGGTGAAAGCGCCTCCGGGGCCCCGGATTCCGCCGATAGGGTGCGGGGCCATGCGTGCCGATCCGCCGGAGTTCCTCCGCGCCACCCGTGTCTCGTACGACGCCATCGCCGACGAGTACACCGACCGGTTCGCCGACGGCCTGGCCGATCTGCCCCTGGAACGCGCCCTGCTCACGGCCTTCGCGGACCTCGCCCGGACCGCCGGGCCGGGCGAGGGGACCACCCGGCTGCCGGTCGCCGACCTCGGCAGCGGCCCCGGACACGTGACCGCGCGGCTGCACCGGCTCGGCCTGCCGGTCTTCGGAGTCGACCTCTCCCCCCCGCATGGTGGCCCTGGCCCGCACGGCACATCCGGGTCTGCGGTTCCACGTGGGCTCCATGACCGCGCTGGACCTGCCGGCCGGGACGCTGGGCGGCATCGTGGCGCTGTACTCGGTCATCCACATCCCCGACGACCACCTCACCGGCCTCTTCGCCGAGTTCCACCGCGTCCTGGCACCCGGCGCCCCGGTCCTGCTGGCCTTCCAGACGGGCGACGAGGACGGCGGCCTGCACCTGGACGAGCGTTTCGGCCGCCCCGTCTCCCTGGACTACCACTGGCGCACCGTTCCTAAAGACTGAGCGGTAGTGAGTCCTGCTGCCAGAACCCATGCTCAGCCGAACGCCCCGAACGGTTGTGGGCGTTCTGGTCCACCGCGTTCCGTCCGCGTCCGGCGCCAGCGGATCGTGTCCGTGGTCCGGGTACGCGGGGGCGGTTTTCCTCGCTCTTTCGGGTGCCGGGTCGAGCCTGGGCGGTCCGATGCCCCTGCGCATCACTCTGGTGCGCAGGGGGCGGTGCCGTCCGTCGCCTGATCCGGTGTCCAAGAGAGCGCCTGCCGATTGCCACCGAAGCGGCGGCGTGTCGGCTGGTCTTGCGGCTCTTGCCGGTCAGTGGCTTCTGCCAGTGTTTCGCTCCCCACATCGAGGTGTAGGCCGGGTCCACGGCGATGACGCTGATATCGGCCTCGGCGCACATGCTCAACAGGCGTGCGCGGAGGCGGCCGGTGGGTATGCCTGAGATGAGCTGCCGGAACCGTTTCTTGCAGCCGTGCTTCTCTCGTGTCCTGGAGTCGGTGAAGTCCAGGTCTTCGATCGCGATGGCCTGTACACCGGTGGCTCGCGCCCAGTGGAGGAGGCGGGTGAGGGCGTGGCGGATCTGTGCGTCGCGATGGCTGGTGGTGCCGGTCAGGTCGTAGTCGAACCGGCGCGGCTCTCCTACGGGGTTGCCGTGTTCGTCCAGTCTCCAGGCGGCCAGGTGGTCGGCGTTGGTGTCCACCCCGATCACTCCGTCGGCACGCAGCGCGTCGAGGGGGACGACCGGCAGATCTTTGCGGGTCCAGGACGCCTCGAGGTACCAGCGGTCTGAGGCGGTGCTGAAGTGGATGCGGTAGGCCACAGCCCGGTTGGCGGTGACGCGGTCGCGCCATTCGGCGCCTCGGTGCGGGAAACTGACGCGAGCGGAGAGGACGTAGCGGCCGTGCTTCGCGTTGGCCCGGTCGGCGAGCGGTGCGGGCAGCCTGATGCTGATCTCGCCGTTGGGGGTGACGCGGATCGTCTCGTTGCCGTGCCGCTTGCCGGACTCGCCGTCGGCGGTCAGGAACCAGCGGGTGGCGTCCCACTCCTGGCGCCACCGCTCGGGCGTCTTCTGGGCGGCGGTGAGGTGGTGGCGCTGCCTGAACAGTCGGCGCCCACCGCGTACGACGGAGACGCGCCCGGCTTCACGTTCGGCGCTGACCTGCTCGTACCGTTCTTCGAGGATCGCCAGGCGGCGCGTCTTTTGAAACCATTCGTGCCGGCTGCGGTAGCCGCCGGGCTTGCCCCGGCTGCCCTTCTCCCCGACCGGGAGGGATAGGCGCTGCCGGAGCGTACGGATCCCAGCGTCCAGGGACTGCAGGTGGGAGTGTTGGGCGCGGCGGGACAGACCCCACTGGTCGTGGGTGTGGGAGGTGACCGAACCGGCCCACCGGGAAGAGGACTCCACGGTCAGCTCCCGCTTACGCTGCGCCCATGTATCGGTGGAGTGGTCCAGGCCGTCACGGCACCTGCGGGCCAGGTCTCGGGAGGCGAGGCGGCCCATGTGCTCGCCCACCGCCCGTAAGACCTTCTCGTCCTCGGCGGTCAGGCCCTTGAGCCGGTCGCGGATGCTGACGCCGGACGGGCCTTCGGCGACGAACGGCCGGGCAATCTGCCGCAGGACTTTGCGCTTGTCAGCCATGCTCGGCGGCCTCCAGCGCCTTGCGGGCGCGGTTCTTTGCCGACCGGTGACCGTACAGGCGGGCGCAGAACGGTGTCAGCACGTCCACGATGTCCTGCACAAGGCCGTCTTCGACCTCGCCGTCGTTCAGGACAACGAGACGACGGCCATGCGCGGAAAGCGCGGCCTCAACGAGTTCGACGTTCATACGGCCGAGACGGTCTTTGTGCTCCACCACCACCGTGGTCACGGCAGGGTCGGCCAGCAGTCGCTTCACCTTCGGGCGTGCGCCGTTCATGCCGGACGCGATCTCCGACTCCACACGTACCACGGGCCGGCCTGTGGTCGCGGCCCCGCAGATCAGCCGGGCCATGGCGTTCCAGGTCGGCTTTCTGAGCGTGGGAGGAGGAGACACGGGCGTACAGGCCCAGACCGCCAGCAGCTTCCGGCGCGGTGCTTCGTCTCGATGTTCACGAGGATTGTGCGCGGGCCGACCCGCTGAGCCGGTATTGGCAGCATCCCCTCACGGAACCAGCGATACGCGGTCTGCGGATGCACGCCCTGCGCCTTCGCCCGCTCTCTGAGGTTCACGAACACGACCGTAATGACACTCACCCGAATGCACCATCACTCACCAGAGTGAACCAACCAGGCAGCAGCTCGAACCCCCCGCCTCGGTCATCGCCCACCTGACCGAGGCGGGCCTGGAACTCACCGCCCAGACCCTGCGGGAGCCGACCGACGACGAGAAGCGCCCCCGCGCGCCCCCCTAGCCCGCAGACCGGGAACGCCTTCCAGCGGGTCAACGGGGGCAGGCCCGGGGTGACAGTCGGAAAAGGCCCCGGCCGACGGAAACGGTCTCAGGACCCAGCCACCGCTGACGGGCCGCTGCCCAGGCTCCGCGCACGCGCCCTCTCCGACGGGCATCCCGAGGTCGCGGGCACACTCTCCTACCTGTTCGGCCACGCCCACTGCGTTCGCTGCGGTGGACTCTTCAGCATCCCGGAAGCGATCCTCGCCCGCTGGTAGACCAAGCACTTCCCTCGTCCGCCCCCCTTTTTTTGAGCTTGGTCTCCAAGGTCTGGCCGGCCTCGAAGGTTGGCCGTATGAGGGCTGGCTTCCGGGAACTCGTTCGGCACATGATCGTGTGATGAAAAACGAGGGTGCCAAAGTACCGTCCAACAGCACAGGGCTTGTTGTAGGCATGCCGATCGGCATCGCAGTCGGGCTCGTGCTCGGGCTGGCTGTCTTCGACAACATGGCGATGGGCCTGGTGTTCGGCAGTGGAGCAGGCGGAGTCCTCGGTATCACTCTCCTCTCGGCCCGGCGCTCGCAGCGCCAGTCCCCCTGAAGGCTCCACAAGGCTGCTCAGCTCGCTCTTTTGGCTTCCGACGTCGATCGGCATCTCGAATCGGATCGCTCGCCCGAACATTTTCCGGACACTGAGGCGGCCTTCGTCGTGATCATGCGCTCCGCCCAGGGCTCACATGATCACGACGAAGGCGCTGTCGCCGGTCGTTCGCCGGCTCGGGGTCGGCTCAGTGGCCGCGGGCGATCCATTCGGCCAGGTACGGCGCCTCGGCGCCGATCGTGGTGCCGTCGCCGTGTCCGGTGTGGACACGGGTCTCTTCCGGCAGCGTGAACAGCCGGTCGCGGATGGACCCGATGATGGTGGGGAAGTCGGAGAACGAACGGCCCGTGGCTCCGGGGCCGCCCGAGAACAGCGTGTCCCCGGTGAACAGCACCTTGGCTTCGGGCAGGTGCAGGCAGACGGACCCGGGAGAGTGCCCCGGGGTGTGGATCACCTCGAGTGCCGTGCCCGCCACGTCGAGGCGCTGCCCGTCGCTCGCTTGCTCGAAGGCCTGGCCGGGGTGGGTCATCTCCCACAACTCCCGGTCGCCGGGGTGCAGCAGGACCGGCGCCTCGAGCTCACGGGACAGGTGCGGTGCGACGGTGACGTGGTCGTTGTGAGCGTGCGTGCACACGACGGCCAGCACGTTCCGGTCTCCCACCGCCTTGATGATCGCTTGCTCGTCGTGCGCCGCGTCGACGATCACGACCTCGTCGTCGTCGCCGACGAGCCAGACGTTGTTGTCGACGTCCCACGTGCCGCCGTCGAGGGCGAAAACGCCGGAGGTGACCACGCGCTCGACACGCAGGCCGCTCACAGGATCACCACCGAACGCAGCACCTCACCGGCGTGCATGGTGTGGAATGCCTTCTCGACCTCGTCGAGCGCGATGCGCTCGGAGACGAACTTCTCCAGCGGCAGCCTGCCCTGCAGGTGCAGGTCGACGAGCATCGGGAAGTCGCGCTCCGGCAGGCAGTCGCCGTACCAGGACGACTTCAGGGAGCCGCCGCGGCCGAACACGTCGAGGAGCGGCAGTTCGAGCTTCATCTCCGGCGTGGGCACGCCCACCAACACGACGGTGCCGGCGAGGTCGCGTGCGTAGAACGCCTGCTTCCACGTCTCGGGTCGGCCGACCGCGTCGATGACGACATCGGCGCCGAAGCCGCCCGTCAGTTCGGCGATCGCGGCGACGACGTCGGTCTCGCCGGCCTTGACCGTGTGGGTGGCGCCCAGGTCGGCCGCCCAGGCCAGCTTCTTCTCGTCCCGGTCCACTGCGATGATCTTCGATGCGCCCGCCAGCCGAGCCCCGACGACGGCCGCGTCGCCCACGCCGCCGCAGCCGATGACGGCCACCGAGTCCCCGCGGCCCACCCCGCCGGTGTTGACGGCGGCGCCCAGGCCGGCCATGACACCGCAGCCGAGCAGACCCGCGACGGCGGGGTCCACGGACGGATCCACCTTGGTGCACTGTCCGGCGTGGACCAGGGTCTTCTCCGCGAAAGCGCCGATGCCGAGCGCCGGGGTGAGCTCCGTCCCGTCGGTCAGGGTCATCTTCTGGCTCGCGTTGAACGTGTCGAAGCAGTACTGGGAACGCCCGCGCCTGCAGGCCCGGCACCGGCCGCACACGGCACGCCAGTTCAGGACGACGAAGTCGCCGGGCCGCACCGAGTCGACGCCTTCGCCGACGCTCTCCACGGTGCCGGCGGCCTCGTGTCCGAGGAGGAACGGGAAGTCGTCGTTGATACCGCCTTCTCGGTAGGTCAGATCGGTGTGGCACACGCCGCACGCGGCGACCGCGACGACGACCTCACCCGGTCCCGGATCGGGAATCACGATGTCGGTGAGCTCGACCGGAGCTCCCTTGGAGCGGGCGATCACACCGCGGACCTGCTGTGGCATCTGAGCTGGTTCCTCTGTCAGTCGGTTGTCAGTAGGTCGAAACGCATGCGCGCCGGCGCATGCCCTCTACGACCCCGACGTTAGCCCCGGACCAAGGACGGGCCACCTGCACGAAGGACCAGGAGAACCTCGACCTTCGGACTGCGGCCGGACCGGCTAGGGTGCATGGAATGTTCGACACGAAGGCACCGCCGGAGGCGGATGTTCTCGCACTGCGAGAGGTCATCGAAGGTCCGCTGCACGAGATCGCACGCCGGTTCTCCCGCTTCCTGTCGGACCGGTGGCCGCACACCGCGCTCGTCGTCTTCACCAAGGAGTGCACCGGCCGGCCGCGGAAGGTCGCCGGTGCGACCGAAATGGTCAACAAGGTCACGATCGACGAACTCGAGCAGCTGAAGGCCCTCGTCGAGCCCGGCCGGCCGCTCAGCACCACGGCGGCGATCGGCGGGGCCGCCCGCGCCGTCTGGGCCGTCCGCGACCCGGTCGGCACGCTGCTCGTCCTCGTGCCGCGCGGCTCCCGGAAGCAGCTCCCGCAGCCCGCCGCCCTGTCGGCCCTCTTCGGGATCGTCGCGACCTCGATCAGCCAGCAGGTCGCGCAGGCGAGCCCGGACTACCTCGCCGAGTCACGCGCGGCCTCCAGTGAGCGGGCCCGCACCATCACCGAGATGGCGACGGCGCACGAGAGTGCGCTGGTGGCCATCCTGAACACGCTGCGCGCCACCGCCCTCGACGATCGCCGTGCCCGCGTGGCCGCGACCGAGTCCGCCTCCGTCGCACTGGTGGCGTTGCGCTCCGCCCAGAAGTCCGATCTGGCCCTGAGCGAGGAACCGGCTTCGGCCGCGTTCACGAAGCTGCGCAGGGACATCCGGCACCTGCTCAAGCATCACGAAGCGCACGTCGAGTTCGTGCCGCCGGCCAAGGCGGCGCGGCCGTTGCCCGGAGAAGTCGCCTACGCCGCCCGCGCGATGACCCGGACCGCGGTGCTGGCCCTCACCGCGCAACCGGGTCCGTCGCGCCTGCGCGTCGCCTGGACCTGTGACGACACGTCACTGCGGATCGACGTGCGGGAACAGGAGTCCGGGAGCGTGGACGTGCGCGCCCTGTCACACCAGCTCGAAGGCCGCGCCCGCACGCTCGGCGCCACGGTCAGCCTCGACGCCGTGCCGGGCTGGGGAAGCCGGGCCGGCATCGCCCTTCCCTTCGACCCGCCGGCCGTCCGGACCGGGGAGACCAGGCTGTCGAGCCTCAACGCGCGGGAACAGGAGGTTCTGCACCTTCTCGCGCAGGGCAGGCGGAACAAGGCCATCGCCGACGCACTCGGAATCACCGAGAGCACCGTCAAGTTCCACGTCACCGGAGTGCTGAGGAAACTCGAGGTCAGCTCACGGGGTGAAGCCGCGGCGCTGGCCCTGAACGGGCACGAGCAGGGGCCGGCGGCCGGGGGCCGAGTGGAGCCGTGACCGTCACCACCGTTCACGCCGGCACCACCGCCGACAGGCGTTGGACGTCGCGGGCTGCGCCGATGACGCTTGAGGGCCTGTTTCTGGTTCAGCCATGCCGTGAGGCACGTGACTGAGTGCTTCCTGCGTCGGCCACCCCACGGCTTGTCTGGACCAAGGTGGCAATCGGCATGACGCATGCCCTAGCATGTAATACATGAAATGGGTTAGCGGTCCTTACAGTCTGTGCGTGGGTGTACCTTCCGTCGAAACCTTCCGCCGCCTGCGCACCGACGCAGGGCTCTCCGACAAAGCCCCCGAGGCGGTCGCGCTCGCCTTGCCCAACACGTGGTACGGCGTAGTCCTCCATCACGACAGTGAGCCCATCGGCATGGGGCGGATCATCGGTGACGGCGGCACTGCGTTTCAGGTCGTGGACATATGCGTGCACCCCGCACACCAGGGGCAAGGACTCGGTAAGCGCATCATGGCCGCACTCACCGAAGAGCTGGAACGCCGGGCGCCCGCTACCGCCTACGTCTCACTGATCGCGGACGGCCCTGCGCGCTTCCTGTACGAGAAGTTCGGCTTCGCCGACACCGCTACGCACCACTCGATCGGCATGTACCGCTCGATGGACGGGAGCCGAGAACGGTGAGGAACGCCAGCCATTTCGGCAGCCGAGGGGGATCAGGCCGCCTGCGCCAAGCAGTACGGGGCGACGTTTCGCTCTTCGGCCGGACGGGCTGCCCGGCGGGCCATCGGTGGGCGGCGAACCGGTAGCTGCGGACCGTGCTCAGCGTCAGCCCCAGGTCATCGGCACAGATCCGTAACGAGGCGTCGACGTCGAACAGGTCCTCTCCGGGGGCCGGGTGGGCTCCGCCGATCTGCTGCACGGGCTCGATCTCCAGCGCATGGTCCCCGATGGCGAGCTGGATGCGCTGCGTCTGTCCGACCGGTTCCCGGTCGGAGGCGGTGATCTGCTCGTAGCGCTCGCGGGTGACATGACCGATCGTGGCGGTGGGCACGGTGGCCACCATCCCTTGCGGTCGGGGCCCGGCGGACCGGCCCGCTGGCGAAAAGTTCCGGCCTTTCCGTCAGATTCCTCGTACCGGCAGATCGTTCGCCGACCATGGCCGGAGATGGGAAGAACTGAACGTTCCGACCGTTGCCTCGGTTCGTGAACTGTTCGCTCAAGCGTCAGGCCGACGCTTGGACGAACGCCACCCTGCGGCGACCCCAGGCCTCCTTCCGGCAACGCGGCGAGCAGTGAACCGCGTTGCCGCGGTGATCCACCCCGGCCGCCCAGACAGCCCCGCACTCCGGACAGGCCCTGCGGCCCTCGCCCCGTTCAAGTGCCGCCACCCACAGCCTCAACCGCCGCATCCGGCGCCCCTGCCTGCAACGACACGCCCCCGAGCAGTACACCGCCCGCAGCACGGCACCCGGCCTCAGCCACGAACCGCACCCAGGACAACGCCGACCGAGACCAGGCCCGTTGACCCCGGACACGCCGCCGGCCCAGACCCGTCCAAAGATCCAAAGGGAGGTTCAGACACAGGCACTGGGAGGAAGCCCTGGGCCGGGGTGAGGCGTTCTCGGTGAGCCAGGCGGGGCAGCACGAGGGCTGCCTCCGGCGGAACAGCCGGAACGGGGCATCAGGGAGCCAGGAACCTCTCGACCTCCCGCACCAGAGGCGGCGACAGGTCGGTCAATCCCGACACGATCACACCGAGTTCCCGTCTGGCCTCGGGCAAATCGCTCCAGACCGCCGGCTTCCTGGTCAGTACGGCGGACAGCAGATCACCCTCGTACATGTCGCCCTCCGCCATCGGGTCGTCCCTCAACACCTCCAGGGCAAGCGGCAGGAGATGAGCAAGGCCGACATTCTGTCCGATCAACAGACGCATGTCCTCGACGGTCAACTCGCCGATCGGTCTCCGTCGAAGCGCGTGCGCCGTCACGACAAGACGGCTCGCGCCAGCCGGTGGGGCCGGCCGGCGGTCGCGCTCGAGCTCCTCAAGGGAGCGATCACGCGCTACGAATCGAGTCACCGGCCGATCGTCCCACGGTGCAGGTGTCGAACGGGCCTCAGACCGCCGGCGCCGCCGAGACCGCCGACAGGCGGTGGATGTCGCGGGCGGTGCCGGTGACGCCGGAGAGGAAGCCCTGGGCGCGGGGGGAGGCGTTCTCGGTGAGCCAGGCGGGGTTGATGTCGCAGACCGCGATGCGCACCTCCGTGCCGGACAGGGCCAGGGGGAGGGTGTGGACGACGGTCGACGGGAAGCTGAGGACGGTGCCGCCGATGGGGCCCCGGCGGGCGATCAGCTCCAGGGGGAGTTCGGGGCGGACGATCTCCAGGCCCGTCTCGACCGCGAGCCGGTGGAGTTTCTCGGTGCTTTCGCGGCGGTGGGCGAAGTAGCGGGTCGCGCCGTGGGCCTTGGCGAGGGAGCGGACGGCCTCCAGGTAGGCGTCGGCGTCCACCACGCCGGTCTCCACCAGGGAGGTGCCCACCATGTCGGCGGTCCGGGTGATGCGGGGCGGGCCGAACCGGGCCCGGGTCCAGGCGAAGGCGTTGGCGCTGACGGTGACTCCGGGCGGGATGTCCGCCACCGGCATCGAGGAGAAGACCTCCACCCGGCGCCGGCTGCCCGGGGTGAGCCTGCGCCGGGCGACGCCGGACACCGGGGCCAGGAGCAGGTCCCGGGGGCCGCGCCGGCCGCCCTTGCGGTGCCAGCGCACCAGGCGTTCGCCGCGCGCGAGTTGGCCGACGAACTCCATGGTCGCCGTGCCGTCGTCGACGACGACGAGGTCGCGGGCCCGGGTGATCGTCAGCAGGAGCTGTACGTACCGGGAGAAGGGGTCCCCGAGGAGGACGCGGTCGGCCCGGCGCAGCGGGCCGGCCAGGCCGGCGATGGTCCGGAAGGGTGCGCCGGCTCCGCCGCGCGCCTCCTCCCAGCGGACCTGGTGGCCCTCCTCGCGGGCCAGTTCGGACATGCGGCGCAACTGGCCGCGGGTCATGGGGTCGACGGGGGACAGCACCACGAGGGTGAGCCCCGCGCCGGGCGCATGCGCGTGCGCCCACTCCAGCACGTTCAGCAGTTGTACCGGGCTCTCGACGAAGGCGAGAGTGTGGGAGCCGGCGTTCCCGGCGCGGGGGCTCATCGACGTACGACCGTTCCCGTCGTCAAGGGGATGGTGGGTGGGGGGAAGGTCAGACGGTCAGCGGCTCGCCGGCGGCCGCGGCGATCTCCGCCTCGGCGACGACGCCGGGGACCCGGCGGAGCTTCTTCATCGGGCCCAGCTCGGACTCGTAGACCTTCTTGACGCCGTCGCCGAGGGAGGCCTCGATGGTGCGGATGTCGCGGACGAGGCGGCTCAGGCCCTGCGGCTCGACGGACGCGGCCTGGTCGGAGCCCCACATGGCGCGGTCCAGGGTGATGTGGCGCTCGACGAAGGTGGCGCCGAGGGCGACCGCGGCCAGGGTGGTCTGCAGGCCGGTCTCGTGGCCGGAGTAGCCGATCGGGACGTTCGGGAACTCCTGCTGGAGGGTGTCGAGCATCCGCAGGTTCAGCTCCTCGGCCTTCGCCGGGTAGGTGGAGGTGGCGTGGCAGAGCAGGATGTTCTCGCTGCCCAGCACCTCGACCGCGTGGCGGATCTGCTTCGGGGTGGACATGCCGGTGGAGAGGATGATCGTGCGGCCGGTGGCGCGCAGGGCGCGCAGCAGCTCGTCGTCGGTGAGGGAGGCCGAGGCGACCTTGTGGGCCGGGACGTCGAACTTCTCCAGGAAGGCGACGGCCTCGGTGTCCCACGGGGAGGCGAACCAGTCGATGCCCTTCTTCCTGCAGTAGGCGTCGATCTGGCCGTACTCCTCCTCGCCGAACTCCACGCGGTGGCGGTAGTCGATGTACGTCATCCGGCCCCAGGGGGTGTCGCGCTCGATGTCCCACTGGTCGCGCGGGGTGCAGATCTCGGGCGTGCGCTTCTGGAACTTGACGGCGTCGCAGCCGGCTTCGGCGGCGGCGTCGATCAGCTTGAACGCGTTCTCGATGTCGCCGTTGTGGTTGATGCCGATCTCACCGGTGACGTACACGGGGCGGCCGGGGCCGGCCTCGCGGGTACCGAAGCGGCGGATGCGGGAGCTGGGGTTCACGGTGCTCATGACGGTGTTTCCTTACGTGGGGAGGGAATCGAGAGAGGGTCCGAGGATCCAGCCGGCGATCTCCCGGACGGCGCCGTCGCCACCGGGGAGGGTGGTGACCGCGCGTGCGGCGCCGCGCACGACGTCGTGGGCGCTCGCGACCGCCACGGGCCAGCCCACGAGGGCGAAGCACGGGAGGTCATTGACGTCGTTGCCGACGTAGAGCACGCGCTCGGGCGCGATGCCCTGTTCCTCGCACCACTGCTTCAGTGCGAGGTCCTTGCGGTCGACGCCGTGCAGCACGGGGAGCCTGAGCTTGCGTGCGCGGGCGGCGACGACCGGGTTCTGTTCCGTGGACAGGATCAGCATCTTCAGGCCCGACCTGCGCAGGGCCGCGATGCCGAGTCCGTCGCCGCGGTGCACGGCGACGAACTCCTGTCCGTCGGCGTCGATCAGCACCCTGTCGTCGGTCTGGGTGCCGTCGAAGTCGAGGACGACCGCGTCGATGTCTTCCGCGGTCGGTAGAGCGCCGATGGGGGTCCCCCCTGCTCGAGCGGAGTCGAGAGCTTGGGGGAGTTCCGCGTCGAAGAGCGGGGCGAGGGCGCGGGCGCGGGCGAGGTCGTGCGGGTCGTCGATCTCCAGGACCCGCGCGGGGTCGGTGCGGACGAGTTCGGTCCGGCCGAAGAAGCGGTGCCGGTGCCCGCGGAAGCCGGCCGCGTCCATCGCGTAGGCGGCGCCGGTCTCCAGGAGGTCCTGGGGGCGGTCCTGGCGGCGGGGGCGGAACGACTTGTCGTGGTTGACGCCGAAGCCGCCCGTCGCCGGGTCGGCGCCGGTGTCCGGCGTCGCGTCCGTCGCGTCCGTCACGTCCGTCGCGTCCGTCGCGTCCCGCCAGACGAAGCCGTGGAAGGGGGCCACGGTCACCGCCGTGTCGGCGCCCTGCTCGGCGACCGCGCGGGCCACCCCGTCGATGTCCTCGCGGACCAGGAAGGGGCTGGTGCACTGGACGAGCAGGACGACGTCCACCGGTGCGCCGTGCAGGGCCTCGTGGGCGTCCATGGCGTGCAGGACGGCGGCCTCGGAGGTGGCGAGGTCGCCCGCGATGGCGGCGGGGCGCAGCACGATCTCGGCGCCGGCCTGCCGGGCGGCGGCGGCGATGGCCTGGTCGTCGGTGGAGACGACGACGTCCGTGACGTGGCGCGCGGCCCGGCACTCGCGGACGGCGCGGACCACCAGGGGCACGCCGCCGACCGGTGCGAGGTTCTTCGCGGGCACGCCCTTGGAGCCGCCGCGTGCGGGGATCACGGCGAGTACTCGTCTCACCGGCGCACCGCCCCGGTCCACTTGCGGTTCGGTCATGGGATCAGCTCCTCGAGCAGGAAGGGAGGCGGTCACAGTTCGCCCATCCGGCGGATCACCGGGGCCACCCGCTGGACGCCGTGCCGGTAGGCGCCGCGCGCCGCGCGGCGCACGATCTGCCGGACCGGTCCGGGCTCCTTGTCGGCGGCGGGGGCGCCGGGCAGCGGGGTGCCGTCCGGGCCGAGGTGGTGGCGGGCGAGCAGGCCGGGCAGGTAGCCGGGCGCGGTGACGGGCGTGTAGTACGGGGCCAGCGGCGGCAGGCCGCCGGGGCGGTCGAGCAGTTCGGCGACGCGGGCGCGGGCGGCGTCGAAGGCGGTGGCGTACGAGCCTCCCCCAGAGGGGGTGCCCCCAGCGGCGACGCCCTGCCGGGACACCCACTCCTCGTCCGGCACCGGCCGGTGTCCGGCGTCGAGCTGGTCCCAGGAGGCGAGGCAGCCGGAGCCGACGAAGTGGTGGTTGCCGAGCGCCTCGCGCACCCCGAGGTCGGTGAGGACGACGGTCGGGATGCGCCGGTGCAGGGACTCCAGGGCGGCCGTGGAGCTGATCGTGACCAGCAGGTCGGTGCGGTCCAGCACCTCGCCCATGTGCCCGTACACCAGGCGGAAGTTGGCCGGCGGGTCGCACCGCTGGACCAGCTTCTGGTACGGCAGTTCCTCGATGTGCGTGGTGTGCTCGCCGGGCTTGGAGCGCAGCTTGAGCAGCACCTCGCGCTCGGGGTGCCGGCGGGCGTGCTCGATCAGCCGGTCCAGCAGGTAGGCGCGGTCCTTGCGGCTCTCCGGGACGGAGGGCTGGGCGGCGAAGACCACCGTGTAGGGCCTGCGCCCCTGCTGCGCGGACGGGTCGTGCTCGCCGGTGTGGGCGGCGCCGCCGAGGAAGGGCAGCGCGACCTCGGTCACCGAGCCGGCGTCGGCGCCCACTCCTTCGTACACGGCGCGGAAACGGTCCGCGTCCTGGCGGGAGTTGGCGAGGACGAGGTCGGCGCCGTGGCGCAGCAGCAGGCCGTCGGCGAGCTTCTCGTAGACGACGCCCACGTATCCGGTGACCACCACGGGCCGCTCCGGCCGGCCGGCCGGGCCGTCCTGCCAGACCCGTCCGAGTCCGTGCAGCATCGCCTGGACGCCGCCGCCCACCAGGGCGAGGACCAGGACGTCGTACGGCTCCTCCCGCACGGCGTGCAGGAACTGGACCGCGGTCACCTCGTGGAGGGCGTCCGCCCGGACGCCGACCTCTTCGAGCTGACGGGCGGTGGGAGTCGCACGGCCCCGCAGGAGATAACCGTCCAGCCGGATGTCCGAATGCTCCGGGGCGATGCGGTTCGCGGTGAGCGCGCCCCATTTCCACCGGGTGTCGGAATCCGCGAGGACGGCGACTCGCAGGGTCTTCGTTGCACTTACTGGCACGACGAAGACGCTAGGAAGCAATTTCCAGCAGCGGCCCAACCGAAATCCAACAAATGGTTAACAGAAGATCGCCGAATGACGAATCGGCCCGCCCCGCGCCCGGGAAATTGTCCGCTTCACTGCTTCGACACGCGTCGTTCACCACGCATCAAGGTTCGGGTAAAGACGAATGACGGGCCGCCGCCTAACGTCACCGACGTGCCCAAGCTCTCCGTCATCGTGCCGTTCTACAACGTGCGCCCATACGTCCCCGATGCCCTGCGAAGTCTGCGCGCCAACGCGCGGGACGACTTCGAATTCATTCTCGTCGACGACTATTCGACCGACGGAACCGCGGATCTCCTGGCGCGCGCGGAGCGCGAGCTGCCGGGGGCGGTGCTGGTGAGACACGAACAGAACGGCGGTCTCGCGACCGCCCGCAACACCGGCATCGACCGGGCCCGCGGCGAGTACCTCACCTTCCTGGACGGTGACGACTGGCTGGCGCCCGGCCACTGCGCCCGGCTGGTCTCCGTGATCGAGGAACTGGACTGCGACTTCGTCCGCACCGACCACGTGCAGTGCACGGCGCGGGCCCGTACCGTGCACCGCGTCCCGCACGGCCGGCGCAACGTGCCGCTCGACCCGCGCGACGCGATCCTGCCCGCCCACCGGACCACCTCCGTCGACTACGCCTACGCCTGGGCGGGCGTCTACCACCGCAGGCTCGTCGAACGGGGCCTGCTGCACTTCACCGACGGGCTGCGCACCGCCGAGGACCGGCCCTGGATCTGGAAGCTGCACCGGGAGGCGGAGTCCTTCGCGGTGACCGGCCTGCTCGGGGTGTTCTACCGGCGCGGTGTCTCCTCGTCGCTGACCCAGATCGGCGACGCCCGGCAGCTCGACTTCATCCGCGCGTTCGACCAGGTGATCGAGGAGACGGCGCGGGACGCGGATGCGGCGACCCTGCTGCCGAAGGCCGTGCGCACCTACTGCGCCATCATCTCCCACCACCTGGGATCCATCGAGAGGTTCGAGCCGCCCGTGGCCCGGAAACTGAAGGACATGGGCACCGCCGCGCTGCGGCGCATGCCGCAGGACGTGCTCGACGAGGCGCTCGACTCGATGGACACCGAGCGCGCCGGCCGGCTGCGCCGGCTGCGCCGCCGTCCGGTGCCGGCCTCGGAGGTCGCCGCGTGACCACTCAGATCTTCATGGCGTCGACCCTCTACGGGGCGGCCACCCTCGCCGCCGCCCTGGACTCGGGCTGCTTCGCCCCGGCCGGCCGGCGGATCCTGCTGGTCTCCAACAACGCGACGACGCCCGAGACGACGCCCGCCGTGGACGAGATGCCCGGGTTCGAGCACCTGCGGTCCCGGTTCGACGACGTGCGCTCGTGGAACGAGGCGATCTTCCCGTTCCACCCCGGCGGCTGGGAACCGCGCCTGGACGACGTGCCGATGTGGGAGCGGTATCTGCGCCTCGCCTGGGGGATCGGCGACGACGACGTGGCGCTCGCCGTGGAGTCCATCCAGGTCAACCCGGCGCTCGGGGTGGCGCAGATCTTCACCGACGCGCCCGTCACCGTCTACGCGGACGGTCTGATGAGTTACGGCCCCACCCGCAACAAGATCGACCCGCTGGTCGGCACCCGGGTGGAGCGGCTGCTCCACCTCGACCTGGTGCCGGGGCTCGAGCCGCTGCTGCTCACCGAGTTCGGGGTGGCGCCGGAGGTGGTGGCGACCTCGGCGTTCACCAAAGTGCTGGCCGAACTGGTCGACACCGGCGCCGAGTTGCCCGATGTGGCGGAGCCCGCGCTGCTGCTGGGCCAGTACCTCTCCGCGCTGGACATCCTCTCCGCCGAGGAGGAGGAGAACCTGCATGTGCGGATGCTGGAGGGCGCGGTGCGCCTCGGTCACCGCCGGGTGGTGTTCAAGCCGCACCCCACGGCCCCGGCGCGCTTCACCCGCACCCTGGAGGAGGAGGCCGAGCGGCTCGGCGTCGACCTCACGGTGGTGGACACCCCGGTCCTGGCCGAGGTGCTGTACCAGCGGATGTGCCCGGCCCTGGTCGTCGGCTGCTTCTCCACGGCCCTGCTGACCGCGTCCGCCCTGTACGGCCTGCCGGTCGCCCGGGTCGGCACGGACACCCTGCTGGACCGGCTGACGCCCTACCAGAACAGCAACCGGATCCCGGTCACCGTCGTGGACGCGCTGCTGCCGGCGCCGACGGACCCGGCGGCGGTCGCCGAGCGGCGCGGGGCCATGGACGCCGACGCGCTCGGCGACCTGGTCCGCGCCGTCGGCTTCACCATGCAGCCGAGGATCCTGCCGGGGCTGCGTCCCGAGGCGGAGCGGTACCTGTCGACGCGGCTGGACGGCGGCACCCGGCGGTACTTCAAGAAGAAGCGGCTGACCTCCCTCGGGCTGCCCGGCGGGGTGCCGCGCCGGCTGGGTTTCCTGTCGCGCAACGCCACGGCCCGCAAGGTCGTGCGCAGGGCGCGCAGACTGCGCCGGGCGATGGCCCGCCGCTGAGCGCGCCTGCGCATGAGCAGGCCCGCGCACACGCACGTGTGAGCCCCCGCGGCCCGTCCCGGAGCGTCTGGGACCGGCCGCGGGGGCTCCCCCCGTCTCACGCGCCGAGGATCACCCGCAGGTCGGCCGCGTTCTCCTCGGTGACCTTCCACAGCGTCCGCTGACGCTCGTGGACGTCGGCCACGGTCGCCGCGTGGGCGTCCAGGATGCCGATCGCCCGTTCGGTGAGCACCGCGCCCAGGTTCCGGTCGTGCACGGAGACACCCCACTCGGGGCGCTCGATGTCGGCCAGGAAGTACGCCATCTTCGGGTGCGAGATCAGGCTGATGATCGGCGTGCCCACCCCGAAGGGGATCATCCCGGCGTGCCCGCGCATGCCGATGACCAGCCGGGTCCTCGCGTACAGGTCCCGGATGGCGTCGTTGTCGAAGTCGTACATCGGGATCACCGGCAGCGAGATGCCGTGCTCGCGGCGCAGGTCGAAGGCGATCCGCTCGTCGTCCAGCGAGTGCGCCACGCACCGCACCTCGGTGTGCGCGCCGATGCCGCGCACGGCCTTGGCGATCTCCGCGAGGAAGTGCCCGTAGTCGTGTCCGAAGCGCAGACCGGCCCGGTCGTAGGCGGCGTTCAGCAGGACGGTGTCCTCGCGCCCGGCCGGGTCGGTCCAGCCGGGCACCAGCTGGCGGCTGACCGTGGTGGGGCAGGGCTGGAAGCGGACCCTGTCGTGCAGGTGGTCCGGGAGCATGGCCCGTACCTTGGCGATGGAGCCGTGGTTGCGCAGGCCGAAGAACGCGGACTTCTCCACCAGCAGGCGCAGGCTCTCGCGGAACCGCCCGGCCCGGTACGACTGCCCGTCGAAGGCGTTGAAGCCGACCGCGTACACCATGATCGGCACGTCGATGCCGCGCAGGTGCTCGTCGGGCACGTTCCACTGCCAGGCGCTGTTGCCGTTGGGCATGGTGTCCGGGATGAACAGTCCGCCGCCGCCGATGACCAGGCCGCGCCGGGTGTTGACCCGTTCCAGGGCGGCTCGGTCGAACAGCCGGTGGGCGTGCACGGAGTGCCAGCGGCGGGAGGTGGTGTCCGGGCCGAAGCCCAGCCGGACCGTCTCCGGCAGCAGCTTGTCACCGGCGTTGCCCTGGCGGTCCATGTAGAAGGCGACGTGCGCGAGCTGGTCCTCGGCGCCGCCCAGCTCCTGCCCGGGCACGGAGGCGGCGCGCTGGGCCCACAGCCGGCTCGAACGGTGGGTGGGGTCGACGGAGATTCCGGCGGTGGCGTGCCGCAGCGCCTCGGCGTCGTCACCGTGCACCCAGGCCATCTGGGCGAGCCGGGCGTAGGCGGTGGCGGCCCGGTTGGGGGCGGCGGCGGCCAGCAGCAGCTGGGCCCTGGCCTCCTCGTGGCGGGAGACGCTCATCAGGGCGTGGCCGAACACCTCGTGCGCCCAGGCCTCGTCGAGCGGGAGGTGCACACTGCTCAGGATGTCGACGGCGTCCTGGTAGTCGCCGGCCGCGATGTGCGCGGCGGCCACCCTGCGGGCGCTCTCCACGTCACCGGTGCGCGCGACGTGCGGGGTGCCGAGGTGCACCAGCAGGTCGTGGTGGAGGGTGCCGGACAGCGCCAGGTAGGCGGCCTGGAAGTCGGCGTCGGACAGCTCGAACTCGCGCCAGCGCTCCTCCGCCCGGCCGTATCCGGCCTCGCCGCCCTGCCAGGGCTTGTGGCGGCCGGTGAAGTGCAGGATCGCGGTGTCCTCGGGGACCGGCAGGTCGCCGGAGAGCCGTCGCTTGACGAAGTTGTAGCGGGCGTCGAGGCGGACGAAGTCGCCGTCCAGCACGGCGTTGAGGATGCCCTGGTCGTGCTTGTCGAGCTCGTAGTCGCCGCTGCGTCCGGTGGCGTCGAGCTCGGCGCAGAACGCGTCGCTGAGGTACTCGCGCTGGATGACCAGCAGCCCGGAGTTCAGCTTGTGCTGCCCGTAGAAGAACTGCGGGACGGCCGCCAGGCCCTCGCGCAGCCGCAGCAGTTCACCGAGGTCGCCGAGGACGACCATGTCGGTGTCGAGCGTGATGACGGTGTCGTACTCGCGCAGCCGGAAGACGTCGAGGATGAAGTACGCCTTGCGGACCAGGTAGTTGTCCTGGTCGCCCTTCTTGTACGTGTCGTAGTGCTCGGCGTTCACCCGGCGCAGCACGATCCGGGGGTGCAGGGCGCGGATCCGGGCGATCGAGCCGGGGCGCAGGTCGTCGTGGAGCACGACGAAGTCCTCGCACACGCCCGGGTTGGACAGCGCGAGGCTGCGCAGCAGGGCGAGGAAGCCGGGCAGGTAGTTCTCGTCCACGTAGGAGGCGAAGGCGACGCGGCGCTTGCCGGTGAGCGCGTCCGACGAGAGGGCCGGTGCCTGGGGGGCCGTGGTCGCGGCCCCGGGGATGCTGGTCATCGCAGGGATATCCTCATGTCGGTCACTCGCTGGGCCCGCTGCATGACCCATTCCTTCTCGCTGGTGTACTCGTGCACGGAGGTGATCGGCATCTTCATGGCTTCCGGCACGCGGTAGGCGCCGCTCTCGTAGAAGTCGAAGCCGATCAGGTCCAGGGTCGGGCTGACGTCCAGGAAGTCCAGCAGGAACAGCATGTTGAAGCCGGTGGTCGGGATGCCCGACCAGACGTCGGCGCCGAGCCTGCCGATGTTGCGCACGGGCCAGCGCAGCGACTCGTCGCCGAGGAACTGCTGGGCGCCGGGCACCAGGCGGTTGCGCAGGGAGTACTTCCAGTCGCCGGAGACGCCGCCGAACACGAGCCGGGTGGTGACCCGCTGGTCCCAGTTGAACCCGTGCTTGTGGATGGTGGCGTGGATGTCGGTGCGCCCGCCGGTGTGCCCGGCGTCGATGCGGTACGAGTTGAAGCGGACCACCAGGTCGTAGGCGTCTATCTCGGCGCCCATGGAACTGGAGCCGACCCTGCCCGAGTTGGCGATGAGGCAGACGGACTTGCCCGCCACCTGGTTGCGGAACTCGCCCAGGCTGATCCACTGCACGCCGCCGATGGTGGGGTCGGCGACGGGGCCGCGCATCCGGTTGCGGCGCTGCTCGGCGTAGAGGGCGAGGACCTCGGTGAGCGCGGGCAGGTCGACGTCGCCGCGCGCGGCGCGCAACTCCAGGTACTGGCCCAGCAGTTCCTGCCGGTCCGCGACCGGCGCCCCCTCGGCGGCCAGCGCCAGGAGCGCTCCCACCATGCGCGGCTCGGCCCCGGACCAGTCCCCCGCGGCGTGCGCGGCCAGGCCCTCGGCCCACACGTCGGTGGCGGGGCCGCGGGCGAACTCCTCGGCGCGCGGGCACTGGCGCCGCAGCAGGGCCAGCAGCTCCCGGTCCTTCTCCCCCGCGACCCGCAGTCCGGCGATCTTCGCGGCGACGCCGAACCCGTCGCTGTCGGTGAGGCCCAGGTACCGCTCGTAGGCGGGCACGGCCTCGGTCTCGTCGCCGAGCGCCTCCATCAGCCGGGCGCGCAGTCGCCAGCCGGCGCGGGAGTTCCTGCGCTGGGCGAGGACGGTGTCGCTGATGACCAGCGCGAGGTCCAGCTCGTCGTCGTAGCCGCACTCCAGGGCCTTGTTGGCGACGGCGAGCAGGGCGTCCAGCACGTTGTTCGGGATGCCGGAGGCCGGGGTCGACGCACCCTTGACGACCCGCTTGAGACGGGCGGCGGCACCGCTCGGCGCGGCCGGCGCGGCGGTGGCGGCGGAACCGGTCGTGACCACGACGAGCAACGTGCGCAGCTGCTCGGCAAGTTCGATTCTACGGCGGTCCACACTGCCCACGAGTTTGCCGCTGTGCACCGCACAGGCATGCAGGCAGTCGTCCAGCTCCCCTCCACTCACACGTGCCCGTCTTTTCTGAACCGTCGTCATGGCACTCCTGTTTTGCCGAACCAGCTGCTCGCGCACTGTGCGACAGCATTGGCTGCTTTTCTTCCCCGTAGGGAAGATGTTGGGAGAATCTAGAAATCCAAAACGACATCCAGGTGAACTCGCCTCTACCGGAGGGGGAATCGTTGGCCCGGCGTCCGATTGCCCTCCGTTCCTCGGACTAGCGTGCTGACGTGTCCGCGGCCGGAACCGGCCGGAATCATGAACCCCTGGGGCTTTCCTTGACCAGCACGCTCGCCCGTCCGGCGCCCGGAACGACCCGGCAGGCGGAGAAGGGGGAACCGCGCGGGCGGCCCCGGCTGCGCGCCCTGGACGGGCTGCGGCTGCTGGCCGCGCTGATGGTCGCGGCCTACCACTACGGCGGGCGGGGCGGCGAGGTCACCACCGCCTGGGGAAGCTCGCCGAAGGAGCAGTTCCCCACCCTGCACGCGTACTTCTCGTACGGCTGCCTCGGCGTCCAGGTCTTCTTCGTGATCAGTGGTTTCGTCATCTGCATGAGCGGCTGGGGCCGTCCGCTGCGGTCGTTCTTCGCCTCCCGCGCCTCCCGGCTGCTGCCCGCCTACTGAGTGGCGGTCCTGCTGGTGACGGCGGTGTTCGCCCTGCCGGTGGTCGTCCACGAGGCGGTCTCACCGAGCGACGCCCTGGTGAACCTGACGTTGCTCCAGCAGCCGCTCGGCGTGGACCGGGTGCTGGGCGTGTGCTGGACGCTGTGGGCGGAGGTCCGCTTCTACGCGCTGTTCGCCCTGTGCGTGGTGATGCCCGGGGCGAGCCGGCGGCGGGTGATCCTGTTCTGCGCGCTGTGGATCCTGGCCGCCGCGATCGCCGAGGGCGCGAACGAGCCGCTGCTCGACCTCGTCCTCATGCCCGAGCACGCCCCGTTCTTCGTCGGCGGCATCGGCCTCTACCTGGTCCACCGCGACCGCAGGGACTCCTACGCCTGGGGCACCGTCGGGGTGAGCTGGCTGATCGGCCAGCACTACGCGGTCCGGGACCTGTGGCACGCGCCGAGCCCGGACGCCTTCTCCCACCGGACCTCGTTCGGCATCGTCCTGATCGTCACGCTCGGCTTCGTCGCGGTCGCCGCCGTCGCGCTGGGCCGGCTGGACCGGGCGAACTGGCGCTGGCTGACCGTCGCGGGCGCCCTCACCTACCCGTTCTACCTGGTCCACGAGCACCTGGGCTGGGTGGTCATCCACGCCCTGCACCGCGGCCTGGGCATCGGTTCGGCGGAGACCTTCGCCCTGACCATCGCCGCGATGCTGGCACTGGCCTGGCTGCTGAACCGGTATGCGGAGGACGCCCTGACCCCGAAGATCCGGACCCTGCTGTCTCGGCCCTCCGCCAAGCCACCGTCCGAGGCTGCCTGACCACCGGCAGCCCTCGGACAGCCACCTGCCCGCCGACCGGGCGGGCGCGGCCCTACGCGCTCGCCAGCGACAGCTTCACCGCGAAGCCCAGGAACAAGGCGCCCGCCGCCGAGGTCGCGCCCGCCGACAGGCTCCGGCGGCGGCGGAAGGCGTCGGCGAGCCGGGTGCCGCCGAAGATCAGCGCACTGAGGTAGAGGCCGCTGGCGAGCTGGAGCATGGCTCCGAGGATCACGAAGGACAGGGCGGGATAGGCGTAACCCGGGTCGACGAACTGCACGAAGAAGGCGACGACGAACAGGATCGCCTTCGGGTTGAAGAGGCTGATGACGAACGCCTGGCGGAAGGGCCGCTCCGCGGCGGTGGCGGCGGCCGGGACCCCGGCCGGGTCGTACTCCCGGCGCGTGCGCCACATCGTCCAGGCGGCGCGGAGCATGCCGATGGCGAGCCAGGTCAGATATCCGGCGCCCAGCAGCTTCACGATCCCGAACAGGAAGGCGTTCGCCTGGAGCAGCGAGGCGGCTCCGGCGGCCGACAGCGTCATCAGCACGGCGTCCCCGCACCAGACCCCGGCCGCGGCGGTGTACCCGGCCCGTACGCCCCGGCGGGCGGCGACGGACAGCACGTACAGGGAGTTGGGGCCGGGCAGCAGCACGATGAGGACGAGCCCTGCCAGGTAGGTGGGGAGGTCTGTGACGCCGAACATGGAGGGAGTGTCGCACGAGTTTGCGACACTCCGCGCCGGTATTTCAGCCGTCGAGAAGTGTGTCCACGGAGAGCTCCACGTGCACGCCGACCGACTCCGGGAGGGCCACGTCCTGACCGCGCTTGAAGCGCTGAGGGCCGGGGTACTTGCCTTCGGCCGGTTCTGTGTAGAGCAGGACCTCATCGTGCTTGCGGTCCACGACCAGGTAGGCCGGGATGCCCGCCTGGGCGTAGCACTCGACCTTGGGGCCGAGGTCGTCCGACCAGTTCGACGACGTGATCTCGACGACGAGGCGGAAGACGTTCGGCGCGTAGTAGTTCTTGGTGACGTAGGCGTCGCGGAAGTCCTCGTCGACAACGGAGAAGTCCGGGATCGCGAAGTCCGCCGGCAGTGTCGGCAACCAGAGCCCGACACCCTGGACGTATTCCAGCCCGGTCTCGGTGATCCCAGCACGGTCGAACGCCCTACCGATTTTGGTCAGCGCAAGCTGATGCGAGCCATCCGGCGGCGGTGTCACAGTGAGCCTCCCCTGGAGAATCTCCACGCGGTGGCCAGGCAGTGCACGGGCAAGCTGGTCGGCAGCCTCGCCCAGGGTCAGCTCCTGCTGCAGTACGGCCATGGCGTCCTCCTTTTCGGGGCCCACTCTCCACGAGAGTAACCGGGGCGGGTCGAATACCGCCCATGATCACTCGTATGGATTAACAGCCCAGGTCAGAACGCGTCGCTGGGCACGTACGTCCCCCAGATCTCCCGCAGCGCGTTGCACACCTCGCCCACCGTCGCCCGCGCCTTCAGGGCCTCGCGCATCGGGTACAGGACGTTGTCCTCGCCCTCCGCGGCCTTCTTCAGGGCGGCGAGTGCCGAGTCCACGGCGCCCTGGTCGCGCTCCGCGCGGAGCTTGGCCAGGCGTTCGGCCTGCTGGGCCTCGATCGCCGGGTCGACGCGCAGCGGCTCGTACGGCTCCTCCGCGTCGAGCTGGTAGCGGTTGACGCCGACCACGACCCGTTCGCCGGAGTCGGTCTCCTGGGCGATGCGGTAGGCGCTGCGCTCGATCTCGCTCTTCTGGAAACCGTGCTCGATGGCGTTGACCGCGCCGCCGAGGTCCTCGACCTTCTGCATCAGCTCCAGCGCCGCGGCCTCCACCTCGTCGGTCATCCTCTCGATGACGTAGGAGCCCGCGAAGGGGTCGACGGTCGCCGTCACGTCCGTCTCGTAGGCCAGGACCTGCTGGGTGCGCAGGGCGAGGCGGGCGGACTTGTCGGTGGGCAGCGCGATGGCCTCGTCGAAGGAGTTGGTGTGCAGGGACTGGGTGCCGCCGAGCACCGCCGCCAGGCCCTGGACGGCGACGCGGACCAGGTTGACCTCGGGCTGCTGGGCCGTCAGCTGCACACCGGCGGTCTGCGTGTGGAAACGCAGCATCAGGGACTTCGGGTTCTTAGCCCCGAACTCCTCCCTCATCACCCGCGCCCAGATCCGGCGTGCCGCCCGGAACTTGGCGACCTCCTCCAGGATCGTCGTCCGGGAGACGAAGAAGAACGACAGCCGCGGGGCGAAGTCGTCGACGTCCATCCCGGCCGCGACCGCAGTACGGACGTACTCGATGCCGTCGGCCAGCGTGAACGCGATCTCCTGCGCGGGGGAGGCGCCCGCCTCGGCCATGTGGTAGCCGGAGATCGAGATCGTGTTCCACTTCGGGATCTCGGCCCGGCAGTACTTGAAGATGTCGGCGATCAGCCGGAGGGAGGGCTTCGGCGGGAAGATGTACGTCCCGCGCGCGATGTACTCCTTCAGCACGTCGTTCTGGATCGTGCCGGTGAGCTTGCCGGCCGGCACGCCCTGCTCCTCGGCGACCAGTTGGTACAGGAGCAGCAGGAGGGCGGCGGGCGCGTTGATCGTCATCGACGTCGAGACCTGGTCCAGCGGGATGCCGCCGAACAGCACCCGCATGTCGTCGATCGAGTCGATGGCGACGCCCACCTTGCCGACCTCGCCGGAGGCGATCGGGGCGTCCGAGTCGTGGCCCATCTGGGTGGGCAGGTCGAAGGCGACCGACAGGCCCATCGTGCCGTTGGCGATCAACTGCTGGTACCGCGCGTTGGACTCGGTGGCCGTGCCGAAACCGGCGTACTGGCGCATCGTCCAGGGACGGCCGGTGTACATCGTCGGGTACACGCCCCGGGTGAACGGGTAGGCGCCCGGGGCGCCCAGCTGCTCGGCCGGGTCCCAGCCCTCGAGGGAGTCCGGCCCGTAGACCGGTTCGATGGGCAGTCCGCTCTCGGTGGTCCGGGCACTGCCCGACTCGCGCGCCATGGTGTGATGCCTCCCGCTGAGCGGTGCTGCTCGGCCCGCTCGCCTGTTACCCGTCAGTTACCGCAACTACCCGCCAGTAAAGAGCCGACGCTTCGACGGACTGTAGCCGTGCGGGTGCGGCCCGGTGCAGAGGCGCACGCTGGGACCTTGCTCACAGGGCCGGTGGGACCGCGCTCACAGCACACGCGGACCCGGCCGTCTTCCCGTCACCACCACCATGCCCCGTGGTTCGGAAGCGGTCACGTCCGGGGAACATCTCAGGGAAAAAACCTAGATGACGACCGACCACGACCGGTCGGACGACCCGGGGGGCCACGTGTGTAGTACGGGCATGGGGGCGGGGAGAGCGGTGGCCGTGTTCCTGGCGCTGGCCGCCCTGACCGGCGGTGCCGTGGGGTGCAAGGTGCAACCCGTCGACGCCGACGGCGGGCGGCGGTCACCGATGCACGTCGAGAGACCGAGCGGGACACCGCCCGCGTACCGGCTCCCGGACTCCGGTTCCGGTTCCGGTTCCGGCGGCGAGGGGAAGGGCCGCCGTGACGGTGCGGAGACCGCCGCGCCGCCGCGGCCGCCCGCGCGGGTGCTCTGGTCGCCCGGCGACTCGGGGCGCGACGTCCGCGAGCTCCAGGCCCGGCTGCGTCAGGTCGCCTGGCTGTTCGACGGCCCCACCGGGACGTACGACGACCGGACGAGGAAGGCGGTCGAGGGGTTCCAGGGCAAGCGCGGACTGCCGCGGACCGGGAGGACCGACACCGTCACCTGGCAGCGGCTGCTCGGCATGACGCGCGAACCGGGCAAGTGGGAGCTGTACCTGATGGGCGGCCAGCCCGCCGCCGCCCCCGACGCCCGGTGCCGGACGGGCCGGGTGCTGTGCATCAGCAAGTCCACCCGCACCCTGCGCTGGATGATCGACGGGCGGACCGTGATGACGCTGCCCGTCCGTTTCGGCGCCGACCCGACACCGACCCGTGACGGGGTCTTCCAGGTCTACTGGAAGTCCCGCGACCACTGGTCGACGCTCTACGACTCGCCGATGCCGTACGCCATGTTCTTCAGCGGCGGCCAGGCCGTGCACTTCTCGGCGGACTTCGCCGCACGGGGCTACGCCGGTTCCTCGCACGGCTGCGTCAACGTGCGGGACGAGGCTGCCATCGCCCGGCTGTACGGACAGGTGCGCACCGGCGACAAGGTCGTCGTCCACGGGTGAGCGCACCGCGCGGGCACGCGGGGCGGGAAAGGGCGCGGGCGGGACCGGGGGAACGTGTCCCGCCCGCGCCGAGGTGCACGAGCCACAGGTACGGGGGGAACCCTGGCTCCGTGCGAAAGCCGATGACCAGTCGGCTCACTCATTACTGCGTACCGGCGGCGAAAAACGTCACACCTGGCGGCCAAGAGCCGAGCAAGGCCGACAAAGTCGCAGGTCAGCCGGGTTGGTCGGCAGCCTTGTCGTTGTTGTCGCCGTCACCCTTGCCGTTGTTGCCGTTGTTGCCGTTGTTGCCGTTGTTGTCGGCATTGTCGGTGTTGTTGCCGCCGTTGCCCTTGCCCGCGCCCTGGTTGCCGTTGTTCCCGTTGCCCTTGTTGCCCTTGTTGCCACCGTTGCCGTTGCCGTGGCCCCTGCCCTTGTGCTTGCCCTTGCCGCGGGTGTCGGGGTCGCCGTTGTTCTGCTCCGTGGAGCCGGAACCGGAGCCGTCGCCGGAGCTCGTGCCGCCTCCTGAGCCGGTTTCCCCGCCTCGGGCGGCCAGGACCTTCTCGCAGTACGGCCCAACCTGGGAGGAGCCGCCCGCGGCCTCCTCCAGGGCGTGCCTGCGGTGCCCCTGGAGCTTCCTGCCGTCGCGCAGCGCACGGCAGGCCGAGGCGATGTGCCCGCGGCCGGCGCCGACCACCGGGTCGCCCTGCCGCACCGCCGTACCGTCGTCCTCGTCGGTGTCCTTGTCGCCGCCCGGCCCGTCCCCCTGCCCCGTGACCGCCTCGCCGTCCCCGGGACGCTTGCCCGGCTCGGCCTCCGGCACGGCTCCGTCCCGCGGGTCCCCCTTCGTCGGGGGCGGCTGCTGGGGGTGTTCGGGAGTGGCCGTGGCGGAGGCCGTGGGGCCGGAGCCCGAGGACCCCGCGGAGGACGTCGGCAGGACGCCGGTCGCGGCCACGACCGCCGCTCCACCGAACATGCCCACAGTGAGCGCGGCCGCCAGTCCGTAACGCGCGAAACGTGCCCAGTGGGGTCCCCGCCGGGCTCCGGAACCGTCCGCGCCCGGGGTGCCGATACGGATCAGCCCGGCGTCGGCGGACCGCGTCCCGGCCCGGTCCGCGGCGGCCGGGTCGGACACGGCGGACGGGTCGGCGTGCGGTTGTGCCGTGCGTTCCTCGCGCACCTTGCGGAAGGCTGCCAACGCGGCGGCCTCACCCGGGAGTTCCTCGTCGGCCGACGGGGGCGAGGAGGGGGAGGAGAGCGCGCCGAGCGTTCGGGCGAGGCGTTCCGCCTGGTCGTGGGTGGCCGGGTCGGCAGCTTCGAGTGGCTCTCCGTTCAGCAGTCGCTCCGCAATTTCGCGGTTCAGCCACCTGTACTGCTCGTCGGCCATCACATGTCCTTCTGCGTCCGCGCTCGCATATGCGTCACACTCGCGGACGTCACCGCGGGGCGACGCGGTTCTCTCTGGTGAGGGAGGGCGTCGAGTGCTCCGGCGGATTCCGGATGTGCCTCCGGATCATCGTCGAGCATCTCGGCCAGCCGTTTCAGGCCCCGGTGCGCGGCCGTGCGGACGGCGCCCGGTCGTTTGCCCAGCGTCTCGGCGGCGGTCTTCGCGTCGAGGCCCACGACCACCCGGAGGACGACGGCCTCGGCCTGGTCCTGCGGCAGTCGGGCGATGAAGGCGAGGGCGCCGTCGGTGGCCATCGCCTCGATGGCCCGGTCGGCGGTGTCGAACGCCGCGGCCCGGCCGGTCAGTTCGGTCTCGTCGCCGCCGATCGCGGGGCGGCGCCCGCGCATGCGTATGTGGTCGAGGGCGCGGTTGCGGGCGATCCGGGCGGCCCAGCCGCGGAACCGGTCCGCGTCACCGCTGAACCGCTGCAGGTCCCGGGCGATCTGCAGCCATGCCTCGGACGTCACGTCCTCCGCGTCGAGATCGCCGACCAGTGTGCGCACGTACCCCAGCAACCGCGGATGCACGGCCCGGTACACGGTCCGGAACGCGGTCTCGTCCCCGTCCTGTGCCGCCCTCACCGCGGTGGTCAACTCCGCGTCGTCCCCCAACACCGCGCGCGCCCTTCTGCGCCTCAGCCGGCGCCGCTTCCGCGGACCGGGTACTCGCCGTCGTGGTCATTCGATCAGTTACGGAACTCTAGGGCCTGCTCCACGGCCAGTGACGGTGGTGGTCGGTTGTCCTTCACGGCCTGACGCGAAAGGCACGTTACGACCTGAAACCTCTCCTCGTCCATGCCCGTCCCCGATTTCGTGCATGGTTCCACAGAGCTGTGACCTGCCGGTGTGACAGAAAACGCACAACTGACGCTGTAGGGGTTACGGGCCGCCGCGCGGCCCGTGCCGCGCGACGGCCGGGGCCTCTCCTGTGGGGGGTGGCGGCCCCGGCCGTCGTCTCGGCGGCCGACGGGACGGGACTACGGGTTCTTCCCGCCACCCGGCTGAGCGGGTGTGCCCCGGCTGTCGCCCGCGCCGTTGCCCGAAGCTCCGGTGCCGCCGGGTTTCGCCGCACCCGTCGTCGGCCGCAGCCGCTCGGCGCAGTACGCGTCGATGTTCGCCGCGCCGCCCGCCGCCTCGACGAGCCGCTTCCAGGCGACCGACTCCAGCGCCCTGCCGCGCCCTTCGACCCGCTCGTACGCCCGGCAGTGGGCCTCGACGTCCCGGGCCCGGGCAGGGCGCTCCGGCGCGGCGGGGTCGGAACCCGGCGAGGAGTCCGCACCGGCGCCGGAGGACCGGCCGGCGGACGGGCTCCCGGACGCCGGAGCACCGGCCGGAGCCGTGGTGTCGGCCGGCGCCGGGACGTCGGCCGGAGCCGTGGTGTCGGTCGGGGCCGTGGTGGGGCTCCGGTTCCCTTCGTCCCCGGGGCCGTCCGTCACCGGGCCGTCCGCGCCGATCCCGGCGACGGCGACCCCTCCCAGGCTGAGGCCGACGACCAGGACGGAGAAGGTGGCCTTCACCGAGAAGCGACCGAGCCGCCGCTCCCGCGGCCGCCAGTCGTCCCGGCGCCGGGTGAGGGCGCCGGTGCGGTGCGCGCCCGTCTCCCGCGCCTCCCGGAACGCGGCCACGGCCCGTTGCTCGGCCTCGTGGTCGACGTCCTCCCGGACCAGCGCCCGGACGAGCAGTGCCTCGATGTCCTCGGTGCCGCGGACGGCGTGCGGACCGGAGCCGGGGCGGCCCCGCGACACGCCCTCGGGGCGCCCGTGCCGACGGCCGGACGGCGCACCGTCGTTCCTCCGCTCACCCATGTCCGTTTCCGTCCCTGCTCGATCCACCCGGTCCACCCCGGCCCCGCCCCGCCCGGCACGGCCGGTCCGCGCGGCCCGCGTGCCCCGCGGACCAGGTCGGTACGGCCTGACCGACGCATACGTTCCGCGCGTCCGGCCTGTTCAGACCGCCTGGCGGGCCGAGGGCCGCGGGTCGCCGGGGCCTGCCGGTCCGGGCGGGGCCCCGCCCCCGTCCGCCCTCACACGCCGTCCCGGGAACGGGTCACTTCGACTCACCCAGCGTCCGGGAGGCCTCATCCGTCACACCCTCGCCGCCCAGTTGGGCGGCCAGGCGTTTCAGCCCCCGGTACGCGGCCGTCCGTACCGCGCCCGGCCGCTTTCCGAGGACGCGGGCGGCGGCAGGGCCGTCGAGGCCGACGACCACCCGCAGCAGTACGGCCTCGGCCTGGTCCCGGGGCAGTCCCGCGACCAGCGCCAGGGCGTGCTCCGTGGAGATGGCCTCCAGCGCCATCTCGTGCGTGCTCTGCCGGCCGGGGAGGTCCAGCACGTCCTGTTCCAGTGCCGAGGGGCGGGGCCGCACCCGTTGCCGGCGCAGGTGGTCCAGCGCCCGGTGTCGGGCGACGGTCGCCGTCCAGCCCCGGAACCCCGCCCCGTCGCCCTTGAACCTGCCCAGGTCGCGGGCTATCTCCAGCCAGGCGTCCGACGTCACGTCCTCGGCGTCGTCACCGACCAGCCCGCGCACGTACCCGAGCAGTCCGGGCTGGACGAGCCGGTAGGCCACGGCGAAGGCGGCCTCGTCCCCGTCCTGGGCCCGCGCGACGGCCGCGCCCAGCTCCCCGTCGTGCGCCTTCGCGCGACGGGGCACCCCTCCCTTGCCCAAGAACCGTCCTCGTCCGTACCGGGTTCACGGGGCGACCGTCCGGTGCGACACCTCGGGTCGCAGCCCGCCCCACGGTCATCAGCGTCCGGCGCCACGAAAATGTCACAGCCCGTCAGCCGCCTTGTGCGTCCCTCCCGTTGCGAGGGACCGAGGGGCCACGGACCGGCCGGGCGCCGTGACCGCACGCGCCGCGCGTCACGTCCGCGACGCGTCCCGGCACAGCAGGCGCAGTGAGCCGTCTCCCGTGTAGCAGCGGCGGGCCTCGTCCACGGGGTCCCAGAAGCGGCCGTCGGGGGTGCGGACCCAGTGGTCGCCGCCCGAGGCCCACCACTCTCCTCCGGTCCGGCGCACGATCACCTCACCGGCATAGGCGCCGAATCCGCGCAGCACCGTCTCCACGGCGGCGTACGGGGCCGCCTCCCGGCGTATCTCCTCGATCGTGCGGTCGACGCTCCACAGACTGCGCACCGAGTAGTCGAGTCGCAGCCCCGCCCCTTCACGCATCGTCGTCACGGTGTCCGCCGCCCACCGCACGGGCTTGGTCGCGGCCGAGGGCCTGGTCCCCTGCTGCGCCGTCGCAGTCGGCGCGGCCGTCGGGGTCATCACGGCCGCCGGGGTCATCGGAGTCGTCGGGGTCATCGGAGTCGTCACACTCGGTAGAGCGCTCGGGCCGACGGATTCGTCACCGCGATTCCGCCCGATCCCGCAACCTGCGCAGAACCGCCCCAGGGCCACCGCACCGCGGTCACAGACCGTGCCCGTTCGGCCGGGATTCGGCGGGGATGTCGACACGGGGGTGACGGATCGGGGGTGCGCCGCGCTCCTGTCTTCGATGAGTACGTACTTCCATCTGCGCGCCGTGCCGTCCCCGGCCCTGCGCAACAGCCCCGCCTGGCTGCTGCGGTTGTTCGAGGACGACTGGGAGGCCGTGCGCGAACGCATCGGCCGGCACCGTGAGGAGATCCTGGACAAGGGATACCTCGACCAGGAGTTCCTCTACACCGGTACGGCCCCGCGGCACGCTCCGGACGGCCCGCCCGCCCACGTAGTCCTCGGCGGCCGCCCGGTCGTCCCGCCCGGCCCGGACCGGCCGCCCTTCCTGCTGCTGACCTCGGCCCAGGCCGGCCGCGTCGCCGGTTTCCTGGAGACCGCCGACTTCGACGCGCTGTGGCGACGGGCCCGGGACCGGATCCTCCCGCGCTACGGCGGGCCCGGCCTGGAACCGCAGGCGCGCGACGCCTTCGCGGCGGCCCACCGCGACCTGACCGCGTTCTACACGTGCACGGCACGGCGGCGGGAGGCGGTGGTGAAGTGGTTCCTGCCCTGACCCCGGACGACCGCCCCCCGCCGGCCAGCCGTTCCTCAGTCGTCCCTCGATCGTCCCTCAGCCGTCCCTGCGGCTCCGGCGGGACAGCGCGGCGACCAGTACGCGGCGGCCCTCCGTCGACACCTCGAGCGCGCGGCGCAGTCCGGCCGGGCCGTGACCGGCCAGGACCTCCAGAACGGTGATCTGGCGGCGCAGTTCGGCGGCGGCCAGCGGCGACAGCGGCAGCCCCTCCGTACGGCCCCTGCGGGCCGCCGCGATCCCGTCCGCCACGTCCTCGTGCGGAGCACCGCCGTCCAGGATCCGGTGGATCCGCAGCGCGGTGACGGAGCAGTCGTGCACCCACTCCTCCAGCACGGGCGCGGAGCGCTCGGCGGGAGCGGTGGCGAGCATCCGGTGCGCGAGCGCCACGGCGTCACCGTCGGCGGCCCCGTCGACCGCCCCGTCCAGCTTGCCCCGCGTCTGCTCCAGCCGCTGCGCCCAGTCGTCGGCGGCGGCGTCCTCGGCGAGGCTCCCCCACAGGGGGCGCAGCGTCTCGTCGTCGCCGCCCAGCAGCGGCACACACCGGTCCAAACAAGCCAGACCGCTCGCGGCCAGCCCGCGCTCGTCCGCCTGCGCGATCAGTTCCACCAGACTCATCAACGTCTCCCTCAGCGGGTCTTCGCAGGCCCCTGACAAGGCCCCCTTCACGGACCTCACGGGGCGGAGGCCGCATTTCCCCTTACTGCGTGCGACGGCCCGGGAGTGTCACAGAGGCACCACTCCGAGCCGGTCGAGTAAGCGGAAGAGGAGGTTTTCGGCCACGGGCCCGGGACCGGGGCCGGGCTCGGCGGTCAGGATCTCGACCAGTGCCCCGGCGGACACGGTGTGCCCGGCCTCGGCGGCCCATTCGACGGCACGGTCCGCGGCGTCCCGGGGCTCGAGGAAGTAGTCCTCCAGCGTGAGTCCCTCCCGCCGGACACCGCTCTCCTCCCCGTCGTCCCGCCCGCCGTCCGTTCCCGCGCCGAGGCGGTCCGCCATCGCGGCGCGCGCCAGGCAGGTGGTCCACGCGCCGCTCTCCGGCGCCGCCGCCTCCACCACCGCGCAGGCGCTGTCCATCACGTAGCCGAACAGCGCGGGCGCGCCCGTCTGTCCGGCGAGGTCGTTCATGCTCCCGATGCCGCCGTCGCCGCTCGGGTACTCCCAGAGCTGCCAGCCGCCCGGCGCCGACGTGCGCAGGGTCATGCCCCGGGCGCCGGCCAGCGCGTCCAGTTCGGCGAGCGGCCGCTCGCCGCGACCCACGACGAAATACCCCCAGTAGCCCATGTGCCGGTATTCCCCCCGTGTCGGTCTCGGCTCGACAGAAGACCACCACAGTCGCACGGGGGTTCGCAGGAATACGCCGCAATCCGTCCGTTCGTGACCTTGTCGCAACCGCCGCCTCAGTCCAGCTCGTCCGCCAGGGCCCGGAACTCCGCCCAGGACAGCTCCGGCTCGCCGTCCGGGTGCCAGAGTTTCTGCACCGTCGCCCGCAGCGGCATCCGTATCCCGGCCGCGACCTGCTCCTGGGTCTGGGAGTTCGCCAGGTCGCACCAGACGGCGAAGGACCCGCCGAGGATCTGTCCGTCGTACTTGGCGGGCACCGCGGTGGTGCCGCGCAGCACCAGCGGCGTCCACTGCTCGTAGATCCGCTCGCCCGTCGGGTAGACGAAGGTGTGCGGCTCCCCGAGCACGTAGTAGAGGAACTCGTCGTTGTAGTTGACGACCTCGCGGCCCTCGCTCAGGTACTCCACCGGCTGGCGGGCGCCGATCTCCTTGCCGGTCCAGTAGGCGATCTGGACGTCCTCGGCCGCCTTCACCGAGCCGCCCTTGAAGAAGCCGTCGTTCCAGGCGCGGGGTGTGCGGTCGTGGGCGCGGACGGTGTCGGCACGGTCGTTGAGCCAGCCGGTGGCCAGGTCCTCGACGGTGGCGCCGGAGCCGTACTTCTTCCGCGCCGCGGCGGCCAGGCCCGGGAACGACGCCTCCGGGTCGGAGACCACCAGCGCCTGGTACTCGTCGGCGCCGAGGTGCCACTGGCCGCCGGGGAAGAGTCCGGCGTACTCGTCCAGCAGGTCGTCGACGATCTCGGCGGACTCGGCCTTGGAGATGTCGATCGCGCCGCGCACCACGCCGCCGTTCACGTTGCGCAGCTGGAGGTCGGGATGGGCGGCGATGACCGCGCCGAGGTGTCCGGGCGAGTCGATCTCGGGCACGACGGTGATGTGCCGGCTCGCCGCGAGGTCGACGATCCGCTTGACCTGCGCCTTGGTCAGGTGCTGCTCGGAGACGATCTCCGGGTGCGAGTCGGACTCGATGCGGAAGCCCTGGTCGTCGGAGAAGTGCAGCCCCAGCTCGTTGAACTTCAGGTCGCCGAGCTCACGGACCCGGTCCTCGATCCAGTCGGCGGTGAAATGCTTGCGCGCGACGTCCAGCATCATGCCGCGCCGCTGCTTGGCGGGCTCGTCGCGCACCACGCCCTCGGGAGCGGTCTCGGCGCCGCGTATCTGCTGCTTGAGGGTGCGGGTGCCGTAGAAGACGCCCGCCTCGGCGGGGGCGCTGACGGTCACCCGGCCGCCCCGCACGGTCATGGTGTACGCCTCGGGGTTCGCGCCCTTGTCCTTGTTCAGCACCAGGCGCAGGTCCCCGGCGCGCTCGTCGTCCTTCTGCCCCGCGTACGTCAGGCCCAGCTCACCGGCTATGAGGCGGCCCTCGTCGGCCAGCGCCGGATCGCCGACGATCACCCGGTGGCCGCGCTCGGGACGCCAGCCGGGGCCGCGCTCGGCGCTGTGCTCGCGGACGGCGGGTATGGTCCGGGGCGCCTCGGACAGCGGGTAGGAGCGGGTGGGGCTCGGCTCCGGCGGCGAGCCCGCGGAGTTCCCGGACCGGGAGGCGGCGGAACCGGCGTCGTCCGAGGCCGCCCAGAGCCCGAGGCCCACCCCGGACGCCGCGACCACCGCGCCCGCGGCCAGGGCCACGAGCAGCGTCCGCCGCCGCTTCTCCTGAACCGATGCCCTACGCGCCCGACGACCCCGACGCCTGCCCTGCCTGTGCTGACTCACACGGCCAACCTACGACCCGTACGGGTGAGGGGCATCGACGGGCTGTTCCGAAACTCTCCCGTCCGGGTGAATTTCGGATATCGATCGGACACGTCATGGACTCACTCGATAACGTGACGACACAACTCTCACACCACCCGCCGCCCGATCCCTCACCACCTCGTCACCCCACCGCCTCACCTCCTCATGACACCCCGACACCCCGACACCCAGCCCCATCGACGGGCCCACCCACCGATCCCCGTGACACCCCGAGGACTCACGCTGCCTGCGTACCGTCTCCCGCATCGCCCCGGCCGTGTCGCCATACCCGGACAGTCGCGCGGCACGCCCACGCCCGACACGTCCGGCCCGACCGACGCGCCCCACGGTGCCCCGTCCCCGCTGGAGCGCTTCAACGCGGCGTCCGCCGAGGACGCCGAGCGCGCCCTGCTGACCTGCCTGCACAGCCCCGGCTGGGCGGTGCGCGTCGCGACCCACCGTCCGTACCCGGACCTGGACTCCCTCCTGGCGGCAGCGGACGAGGCCGCCTACGACCTGCCCCGCGCGGAGCGCCTCGCGGCCCTGGCCGCGGAGGCCCTCCCCGGCCTTCCGGAGGACGCCTACTCCGCCGCCCACACGGCGCTGGACGCCGCCAACGCGGCCTACGAGAGCCGGTTCGGGCACCCGTTCGTCATCTACGTGGACGACCTGAAGCCGGAGGAGGTCCTGGACCACGTCCTCGAGGGCATCCGGTCACGATTGGCCAACGATCCGGAGGAGGAGCGTCTGGTCGCGGGGGAGGAACTCCGGCGCCTGGCACGGGGCCGCCTGACCGCTCTCCTCTCGGACGGGGACCGCTGACAGGCCGCGGCACCCGCCCCGGCGGCGCCGTTCCCGGCCCGCCACCGGACATCCCGCCCAGAAGCCGCTTCTCTAGCCCGTAAGCGTGCCAGTTCGATCACAGCGGCAGGGCCCCTGTCCGCCTCCCGGCAACACGTGGCTACGATGCTAGGGGCCGGTGGACCGTACCCGGCCGGGCCCGACCGACACGGAGAAGCCGGCGCGGCCCCAACCACCGCTCCCGGAGGAAATTTCCGTGCCGGCTGGAACGCTGTACCGCGGCCGGGAAGGAATGTGGTCCTGGGTGGCTCATCGAGTCACCGGCGTCCTCATCTTCTTCTTCCTGTTCGTTCACGTGCTGGACACCGCCCTCGTGCGCGTGTCCCCGGAGGCCTACGACACCGTCGTGGCCACGTACAAGACGCCGATCGTCGCGCTGCTGGAGTACGGCCTCGTGGCCGCCGTGCTCTTCCACGCGCTCAACGGCCTGCGCGTCATCGCCGTCGACTTCTGGCTCCAGGGCGCCCGGTACCAGAAGCAGATGCTCTGGACCGTCGTCGCCGTGTGGGTCGTGCTGATGCTCGGAGCGATCTACCCCGTGCTCGGCCACGCCGCTCGTGAACTGTTCGGGAGCTGACGCCAATGTCCACGACTGAATCCACCGCCTCGGGCATCGGCCCCGTCGAAGGCGACTCGCTCTACTCGGTCGACAACCCTGCGCCCGTGATCGAGCCGCCCCGCGCCCGCACCAAGAAGACCCCGAAGAGCACCCGGGGCAACTTCGAGATGGTCGCCTGGCTGTTCATGCGCCTGTCCGGTGTCGTCCTGGTCGTCCTGGTCATCGGACACCTGCTGATCCAGCTCGTCCTGGACGGCGGCGTCTCCAAGATCGGCTTCGCCTTCGTGGCCGGCCGCTGGGCCTCGCCGTTCTGGCAGGTCTGGGACCTGCTGATGCTGTGGCTCGCGATGCTGCACGGAGCGAACGGCCTGCGCACGGTCATCAACGACTACGCGGAGCGCACGAACACCCGGCTGTGGCTCAAGGGCCTCCTCTACACCGCCACGGTGTTCACCATCCTGCTGGGCACGCTGGTGATCTTCACCTTCGACCCGAACATCCGCTAGGCACGGGGCTGCGAGACTCATGAAGATCCACAAGTACGACACCGTCATCGTCGGCGCCGGTGGCGCGGGCATGCGCGCGGCCATCGAGGCGACCAAGCGCAGCCGCACCGCCGTGCTGACCAAGCTCTACCCCACGCGCTCCCACACGGGCGCCGCGCAGGGCGGCATGGCCGCCGCGCTGGCCAACGTGGAGGAGGACAACTGGGAGTGGCACACCTTCGACACGGTCAAGGGCGGTGACTACCTGGTCGACCAGGACGCCGCCGAGATCCTGGCGAAGGAGGCCATCGACTCCGTCCTCGACCTGGAGAAGATGGGCCTGCCGTTCAACCGGACCCCGGACGGCACCATCGACCAGCGCCGCTTCGGCGGCCACAGCCGCAACCACGGCGAGGCCCCGGTCCGCCGCTCCTGCTACGCGGCCGACCGCACCGGTCACATGATCCTTCAGACGCTGTACCAGAACTGCGTCAAGGAGGGCGTGGAGTTCTTCAACGAGTTCTACGTCCTGGACCAGCTGATCACCGAGGTCGACGGCGTCAGGAAGTCGGCCGGTGTGGTGGCGTACGAGCTGGCCACCGGTGAGCTCCACGTCTTCCAGGCGAAGTCCGTGATCTACGCCTCCGGCGGCAACGGCAAGTTCTTCAAGGTGACGTCCAACGCGCACACCCTGACCGGTGACGGCCAGGCGGCCGTGTACCGGCGCGGGCTGCCGCTGGAGGACATGGAGTTCTTCCAGTTCCACCCGACCGGCATCTGGCGGATGGGCATCCTGCTGACGGAGGGCGCCCGCGGTGAGGGCGGCATCCTGCGCAACAAGGACGGCGAGCGCTTCATGGAGAAGTACGCGCCGGTCATGAAGGACCTCGCCTCCCGTGACGTCGTGTCCCGCTCCATCTACACGGAGATCCGCGAGGGCCGCGGCTGCGGTCCCGAGGGCGACCACGTCTACCTGGACCTGACCCACCTCCCGCCGGAGCAGCTGGACGCCAAGCTGCCCGACATCACCGAGTTCGCGCGCACCTACCTGGGCATCGAGCCGTACACGGACCCGATCCCGATCCAGCCGACCGCGCACTACGCCATGGGCGGCATCCCGACGAACGTCCAGGGCGAGGTCCTGGCGGACAACACCACCGTCGTGCCGGGCCTGTACGCGGCCGGCGAGGTCGCGTGCGTGTCGGTGCACGGCGCCAACCGCCTGGGCACCAACTCGCTGCTGGACATCAACGTGTTCGGCAAGCGGGCGGGCATCGCGGCGGCCGAGTACGCGCACACGGCCGACTTCGTCGAGCTCCCGGAGAACCCGGAGTCGTTCGTCGCCGAGCAGATCGAGCGGCTGCGGACCTCCACCGGCACCGAGCGGGTGGCCGAGATCCGCCGCGAGCTGCAGGAGACCATGGACGCCAACGTCATGGTGTTCCGCACCGAGCAGACGATCAAGACGGCGGTCGAGAAGATCGGCGAGCTGCGCGAGCGCTACAGGAACGTCGCCATCCAGGACAAGGGCAAGCGGTTCAACACCGACCTGCTGGAGGCCGTCGAGCTGGGCAACCTGCTCGACCTGGCCGAGGTCATGGCCGTCTCCGCACTGGCCCGCAAGGAGTCCCGCGGCGGTCACTACCGCGAGGACTACCCGAACCGCGACGACGTCAACTTCATGCGCCACACCATGGCGTACCGCGAGGTGGGCGACGACGGCACCGAGTCCATCCGTCTCGACTACAAGCCGGTCGTCCAGACCCGCTACCAGCCGATGGAGCGTAAGTACTGATGGCTACCCCTGTTCTGGACAAGGCGGACGCGGCCGGCTCGCCCGAGCCCGGCTCCGCCGCCTCCCCCTACATCACCGTCACCTTCCGGATCCGCCGGTTCAACCCGGAGGTCTCGGCGGAGGCGACCTGGGAAGACTTCCAGCTGGAGATCGACCCCAAGGAACGCGTCCTCGACGGTCTGCACAAGATCAAGTGGGACCTGGACGGCACCCTGACCTTCCGTCGCTCCTGCGCCCACGGCATCTGCGGCTCCGACGCCATGCGGATCAACGGCACCAACCGCCTGGCGTGCAAGACGCTGATCAAGGACCTCAACCCCGAGAAGCCGATCACGGTCGAGCCCATCAAGGGCCTCACGGTCCTCAAGGACCTGGTCGTGGACATGGAGCCGTTCTTCCAGGCCTACCGGGACGTGATGCCCTTCCTGATCACGAAGGAGACCAACGAGCCCACGCGTGAGCGGCTGCAGTCCGCCGAGGACCGCGAGCGCTTCGACGACACGACGAAGTGCATCCTGTGCGCCGCCTGCACGTCCTCGTGCCCGGTCTTCTGGAACGACGGCCAGTACTTCGGTCCGGCCGCGATCGTCAACGCGCACCGCTTCATCTTCGACTCGCGTGACGAGGCCGGCGAGCAGCGCCTGGAGATCCTCAACGACCGTGACGGCGTCTGGCGCTGCCGGACGACCTTCAACTGCACGGACGCGTGCCCGCGCGGCATCGAGGTCACCAAGGCGATCGCGGAGGTGAAGCGGGCGCTCATCACGCGCCGCTTCTGAGGTTCCTCCGACGCTCCGCGCCGTGACGGCCGAGGGCCCCGATCCACCGGATCGGGGCCCTCGGTCCGTTCGTGCCGCCGGGCAGAAGCCGGACGACGACGTCAGCCGCGCAGCACGCGGCCTTCCTTGTCGGTGCGGTCGTTGCTGACCAGGAAGATGATGCCGTCGATCAGCGACCAGACACCGAGGCCGCCGCAGGTGAGCAGCTGGGCGATGCCGACGCCGACCGAACCGACGTAGAACCGGCCGATCCCCAGGCCGCCCAGGAAGAGCTGGAGAATACCGGCGACGATCTTCGACTTGTCCGAGTACGGACGACCCTGCGGGTCGACGCCGAAGGGGGCCTTGGGGTTGGGGGGGACGGTCATGGCGGTACTCCTGGGGAAGAACGGAGGAGGAAAGCGGTGGGTGCCGGGCGACTCTGCCCAGACCGCCCAGGAGGGAGCATCCGCCGACCGCGTACACGACCACGCGCGACAGCCCACGGTCCGTCAGCCGTCCCCCCTGCGCGTGAGGAGCGTAAACGGCCAGGTCGGCGAGGAGGGAGAGGGGAGGAACAAACGTTCCCGTACCGTGATCACGCGTGTCACCGGACGAGGTTGCGGGCCACCGTCCAAGCCACCGCCGTCAGCAGGATCAGGGTTTGGACCCAGGGGGCGAACCGAGGTGACCAGGCGCGGCCTCGCAGGCCCTCGATCGTCCAGCGCCCCCACAGCACCAGCACGAGCGGCGTGGCGAGCAGCAGGGCCCGGTTGTCCAGCCAGGCCGCGGCGAAGTGACCGTGCATCAGGTCGTACGCCATGCGGGTGCCGCCGCAGGCCGGGCACAGCAGGCCGGTGACGGCCCGGAACGGGCACTGGGGCAGGACATGGCCGGGCTCGTGCGGATTGGTGCCCCACAGGTAGGCGGCGCCCGCGGCGCCCGCGACCAGCAGTGCCACGGGGGGCGCCGCGGGATGCCACCGCGGTCGCCGCCCCCCGGCCGGCGCGGAACGGGCCGCGTCAGCCACGCAGGATCCGCCCCTGCTCGTCCGTGCGGTCGTTGCTGACCAGATACATGATGCCGTCGACCAGCGCCCAGATGCCGAGGCCGCCGCAGGTGAGCAGCTGGGCGATGCCGATGCCGACCGAACCGACGTAGAACCGGCCGATCCCCAGGGAGCCGATGAAGAGCTGGAGGACACCGGCGACGATCTTCGACTTGTCGGAGTAGGGGCGGCCGTAGGGGTCGTACCCGTAGGGCGCGTGCGGGTCGCCCTGCGGGAACCCCGGGGGCTGCTGGTAGCCCGCCTGCGGGTAGCCGGGCGGCGGGTAGCCGTAGCCGGGCTGGCCGGGGGACTGCTGGGGGTAGCCGTAACCGGGCTGGCCGGGCTGGCCGGCCTGCGGGTAGCCGTAGGGGCCGGACTTACCGGCCGCGTCGGGGTTCGGAGGGCCGAAACCAGGCGGCTGGGACGGCTGCTGCGGCTGTTCGCTCACGGTGGTGTCTCTCCTGGTGAATGCGGGAACTGCCAGTCAGTTTGCAGGACACGGACAACAAAGAGAAGCCGGTCCCCGCCCCGGTCACCGAGGAGTCCGTTCCTACCGGGAACGGACCCCTTGGGCATATGCCACACCATCGGGTGAACCCTGCCGCACAGGCCATGAAGGCGTCGCCCGCCCTACGATGATGGTCTCGACACCAGCCCCTGGGAGGCACGTGATGTCCGCAGCATCCGTCGAGCGGCCCCACGACGAGCGTCCGCTGATCGCGGAGGCGAACCGTCTCATGGAACGCATTCCGGGCTACCGCGTCGAGATCATCGGAGGCCAGCTCCTCGTGACCCCGCCACCGGACGGCCCGCACGCCGTAGTCCTGACCGACCTCATGTTGCCGTTCGTGACGGCAGGCCTTCACAGCGCGGACTCGAAGGTGGTCCAAGGCGTCGGTCTCTGGCTGCCGAGCGGTGCCGAGGACTACGCGGTCCCCGACCTCTCTCTCGTGGATGCCGACTACGAGGACCATTACGTCGAGAACAACTGCTACGACCCGATCTGCTTCCGCCTCGTCCTGGAGGTCACCTCCAGCAACTACCGGGCCGACCTGCGCGCCAAGGTCAGTGCGTACGCGGAGGCGAAGGTCCCCGTCTACGTCATCGTAGATCGCAAACACCAACGCCTCCATGTCCTCACCGGCCCCACCGGAAACGAGTACAGGATGCACCGCCCGCACGTCCCCGGTGAGCTCGTCACCCTCCCCGACTCCATCGGCGCCAAGGTCACCCTGGACGTGACCGAGATCCTCCGGGCCGGGCAGCCCCGGACGGACGACTGAGGAGCGCGGAGCTCCCGCAGCCGGCTCGGGATCACCGCCGGCGTCCGGTTAGGCTCTCCTCCCGTGTGCGCGAAGAACGACGGTCCCGGCGAGGGTGCCGCACCCAGCAAGTCCGAGCAGACCCGCGCCCTGATCCTGGAGACGGCCATGCGGCTGTTCCGGGAGCGCGGGTACGACAGGACGACCATGCGGGCCATCGCCACGGAGGCCGGGGTCTCCGTCGGCAACGCGTACTACTACTTCGAGGGCAAGGAACACCTGATCCAGGGGTTCTACGACCGGATCGCCGCCGAGCACCGGCTGGTGGTCCGGGAGATCCTGGACCGGGAGACCGGGCTGGAGGCACGGCTCGCGGGCGTGCTGAAGGCATGGCTGGACATCGCCACGCCGTACCACGAGTTCGCGGTGCAGTTCTTCAAGAACGCCGCCGACCCGGACAGCCCGCTCAGCCCCTTCTCCCCCGAGTCGGAGCACGCGCGCACGCAGGCGATCGCCGTCCACCGGGAGGTGCTGGCCGGATCGGAGGCCAAGGTCGCACCGGAACTGCGGGAGGTGCTGCCCGAGTTGCTGTGGCTGGCCCAGATGGGCCTCGTCCTGTACTGGATCTTCGACCGCACCGAGGACCGCACGCGCAGCCACCGCCTCGCCGAGCGCGGCGCCCGCATCGCCGCGCGGGGGGTCGCCCTGTCCCGGTTCCGCGTGCTGCGCCCGCTGGTCCGCGAGGTCCACGAGCTGTTCACCGACTTCCTGCCGGGCCTGACCGGGGTCCTGCCCGATCCGGCGAAGCCCCGCGGCACGGCACCCGCCGAGCACGGCCGCCCCGCACCGCTCGGCTGACCGCGCCCCGCGCGCAGGCGCCCGGAGCGCAGGCGCCCGGAGCGGAGACGCCCGAAGCCGCCGTCAGGTCTGCTTCGACGCCAGTTCGATCACCGTGATGTCCGACGGCGCGCCGATCCGGGTCGGCGGGCCCCAGGCGCCGGCTCCGCGGCTGACGTACAGCTGGGTGTCGCCGTACCGGTCCAGACCCGCGAGGGTCGGGTTGGCGGCGGCGGCGAGGTAGCTGGCGGGCCAGAGCTGGCCGCCGTGGGTGTGGCCGGAGAGCTGGAGGTCGACCCCGTGGTCGACGGCCTCGTGGACCATCACCGGCTGGTGGGCGAGGAGCACGCACGCGCGGTCCCGGTCCCGGTCGCCGAGCGCCCGCGCGTAGTCGGGGCCCTGGCCGTAGTTCTCACCGGCCAGGTCGTTCACCCCGGCGAGGTCGAAGTGCGGGAGTTCCGTGCGGGCGTTCTCCAGGGGGTGCAGGCCGAGCCGACGCACCTCCTCGACCCACTCCTCGGCGCCGGAGAAGTACTCGTGGTTCCCGGTGACGAAGAAGGAACCGTGCCGCGCCGTCAGCTGCGCCAAGGGGGCCGCGGCCGGGCCGAGTTCCTTCACGTTGCCGTCCACCAGATCGCCGACGACGGCGATCAGGTCGGGCTGGGTCGAGTTGATCGTGTCGACGACCCTCTGCGCGAAGCCCCGGCCGAGAACGGGCCCCAGGTGGATGTCGCTGACCACCGCGATCCGGTAACCGTGCGCCGCGCGGGGCAGCTTGGCGAGCGGCACGGTGACCCGCTTCACCCGCGGTCCGCGCACCACGTCGGCCGTGCCGTACCCGACCGTCCCGACGGCCGCAGCGGCGGCGGCCCCGGCGACCACCCGGGAGACGAAGAGACGCCGGGAGGGGCCGGCGGGCGCTGAAGGAGCGTCAGGGGCTTCGGAAGCGTCAGAGGCTTGAGGGACGTCAGAGGCTTCAGGAGCAGCGGGGGTCCCCGGGGCATCGGGGCCGGAGTCCGGAGCGGCCGGGTCGAGGGTGCCGGGAGCCCCGGAAACGCCGCTGGGGTCAGGGGTGTCCGACCCCGGTGCGGCGGCCGCCGCCCCCGCGGGTATCGGCGCCGGCTCCTCGTGCGGCGGTGCCGTCCGCCGCGCCGCCCGGCGCTCCAGGACCCGGCGCAGCACCGGGCGTACGACCTCGCCCGCGAGCACCGCCAGAAACAGGTAGAGGCACAGGGCCACCCAGAGGTAGCCGGGCCAGGCCAGGACCTGCTTGAGCCAGAACGGGGCACTGCTGCGCGTGGTGAAGAAGGCCGCGAAGGTCAGCGCCCAGCACCCGATGAAGAACAGGGCCCCCCAACGGCGCACGGCGCCCGGCCCCCGGGTCGTGTCGTGGAACAGGCGGCGCCACATGTACCAGTTGCCCGTCACCAGTACGGCGAGGACCAGCAGGGGGACGAGGACGAAGAGGATGGGCACGGTGCGGTGTTCCCCAGTTTTCCGTTACGACGTCCGTGACGTCCGGCTCAGTGCGCGCAGACCGCGCAACCCGATGACTCCGATGACCGTCCCCCATACGAAGGAGACGACGGCCAGCAGCAGATGGACCCAGAAGTACGCCGTCGGCTCGCCGTCGTCGAACGCGAGCCCGCTGCCGTCCTTGACCAGGTTCCTGACGAAAGTGACCCAGATGATCCAGCTCCACACCCCGAAGGCGAGCAGGAACCAGGAGACGGGGCGGCTGAGCTTCACCAGATCGAACCTTTCATCGCGACGCCGGGCACCCGGAGGCGGCCAGAAGGCCAGGGGGTTTTCCCCGGACGGGCACGGCATGGATCCAGTATCGCCGGACGGTGTCCGGTTCCGTTCGCGGGGTGGGGACGGAAGGGGGACTTCCACAGGCGGGGCATGTACGTTTCCGTCCGTGCCCGCACCCAAGAACTCCATCCGGCGATCGCTGCTGATCGCTTCCGCCGTTCTGTTGTCCGCCGCGCTGACCGCTCCCGTCGCACTCGCGGCGCCGAACCCTTCGAGCAGCCCTTCGGCCACTCCCCCGGCGACCATGTCGTCGGTGGGCGGCGCCCGGCTCGGACAGCCGGGAACGCAGGTCAACCTCGCGAGCGGGGTGCCGGTGCTGCCGAAGGAACTGTCGGCCCGTTCCTGGATCGTCGCCGACGCCGAGTCCGGCGAGGTGCTCGCCGCGCACAACGCGCACTGGCGGCTGGCCCCGGCGAGCACCCTGAAGATGCTGTTCGCCGACACGCTGCTGCCGAAGTGGCCCGGAGCCGCCGAGCACCGGGTCGCCCCCTCCGACCTCGCCGGTATCGGCCCCGGCTCCAGCATGGTCGGCATCAAGGAGGAGGAGACCTACACCGTCCACGACCTGTGGCTGGGCGTCTTCCTCCGCTCCGGAAACGACGCCGTGCGGGTGCTGTCCGCCATGAACGGGGGCGTCGAGGCCACCGTCCGGGAGATGAACGAGCACGCCGAGGAGCTCCAGGCCCTCGACACGCACGCGGTGAGCCCGGACGGCTACGACGCCGAGGGCCAGGTGTCGTCCGCGTACGACCTGACGCTGATCGCCCGCTCCGGACTGCAGAAGAAGGACTTCCGGGAGTACGCCTCGACGGTCCGCGCCGACTTCCCGGGCGAGACGAAGAAGAACAAGAAGGGCAAGAAGGTCCGCAAGTCCTTCGAGATCCAGAACACCAACCGGCTGCTGTCCGGCGCCTACGGCATGCCCGTCTACGAGGGCATAGCGGGTGTGAAGAACGGCAACACCACCAACGCGGGCGCGACCTTCACCGGGGTCGCCGAGCAGGGCGGCACCGTGCTGCTCGTCACCGTGATGAACCCGCAGGAGGGCGGGAGCAACGCGGTCTACGAGGAGACCGCGAAGCTCTTCGACTGGGGTTTCAAGGCGACCGGCAAGGTCGAGCCGGTGGGTGAGCTGGTGGCGCCGAGGAGCGCCGTGCAGGCGGGCGCCCGGCCCGACGCCTCCGCCTCCCCCGGCGAGGCGGGCGGCGCCGCGGGCGCCGAACCGGTGGCGAGCGCCGCGACCGGGGGCGGCGCCGACGGCATGGGCACCGCGCTCGCCGTCGCGGGCGGGGCGCTGGTGCTGCTCGCGGGCGGGGCGTTCCTGGTCAACCGCCGTTGGCCGCTGCCGGATCTGGTGCGCCGCCGCCCGCGTCCGTGAGCCCGGTCTCCTCGTTCTGCGCCGTCGCGGACCAGGCGGCGCAGAACAGGACCAGTTTCGCGGTGAAGTTGATCCACAGCAGCAGGGCCACCGGGACGCCGAACGCGCCGTACATGCTCTTCGCCGCCACCCCCTGCAGATAACCGCTGAGCAGCAGTTTCAGCAGTTCGAAACCGACCGCGCCGATGAGCGCGGCCACCACCAGCCGGCGGCGGGCGGGTTCGACGCCGGGCAGCAGGGTCAGCACGTACAGCAGGAGCAGGAAGTCGGCGCCCACGGCGACGGCGAAGGCCGCGACCTGCAGCACGATCCCGCCCCAGCCGCCCTCCTCCAGCCCGATGCCCCTGCTGATCCGGCCGACCATCGCGGAGGCGACGGCAGACGCGCCCAGGGTGACCAGGATCGCGCCGCCGAGCCCGACGAGAATGCCCGCGTCCTTGGCCTTGCGCAGGGCGGGGTTCTCCTCCTCGTCGGGCAGCTCCCACACCGCGCGCAGGCACTCGCGCATGGATCCGGCCCAGCTGATGCCGATGAACAGCAGGACGGCGCCGGCGATGAGGCCCACGGTGCCCGCGTTCTCCACCAGGCCCTTGATGTCGAGCTGGTCGGAGATGCCGGGCACCTGCTGGGTGATCTTCTCCTGGAGGGCGTCCTGCTGCTCCCGGCCGAGTGTGGCGGCGACGATCGCGGCGGTGACGGTGAGCAGCGGGAACAGCGCGACGAAACTGGTGAACGTCATCGCGGCGGCCAGCCGCGTCCAGTGCACGCGGTCCATCCGCTCGTACGACCGCCACGCGTGCGTGCGCGTCAGCCGCACCGCCCACGGGCCGACGACCGGGAGTTTCTTCAGCCAGTCCATGAACCGTCTCTGCCCCCGTCCCGCGAAGCCGGAACCCGGCCCCGGGACCCGGTCAGTGCGCGGAGACGGAGCCGCAGTCCGCGCGCCCGGCCTGCGGCGGCACCGCCGGCGAGCCGAACGGGAACTGCCGCAGCTTGCGCCAGACCGCGTCGGCGCCCTGTTCGTAGAGCGCGAAGCCGGTGCAGGGCCAGTGCGCCTCGTAGTCGGCGAGCTCCTCGAAGGCGCGGTCCATCGCCGCCTCGTCGATCCCGTGCGCCACGGTGACGTGCGGGTGGTACGGGAACTGCAGCTCACGGGCGACGGGACCGGACGCGTCGCGGACCTGCTTCTGCAGCCAGGTGCAGGCCTCGGCGCCCTCCGCGATCCGGACGAACACGACCGGCGACAGCGGCCGGAAGGTGCCGGTGCCCGACAGCCGCATGGGGAACGGCCGCCCGGTCGCGGCGACCTCGCTCAGATGCGCCTCGACGGCCGCCAGGTCGCCCTCGTCGACCTCCGTCGGCGGCAGCAGGGTGACATGCGTGGGGATACCGTGAGCAGCGGCGTCGCCGAAGCCCGCGCGCAGCTGCTGAAGCCGGCTGCCGTGGGGCTCCGGGACCGCGATCGACACACCGATCGTTACGGTCCCCACGTCGTCTCCTTCGTTGTGATGGTGATTCCGCCGAGCACCAGGTGACCGCCGAAGCGGCCACCTCCACCCGACTGTACGACCACGGCCCCGTCCCGGGCAGGCGCAGCCGGCGTGATGTACGGCGCTCACCCGGTGGTACGGACCGGTGCCCGGGTCGCGTTCAGTACGGCCGGCGCCCCGGTCCGTTCAGTGCTTGGCGCTCAGGAAGCCCACCCGGTCGTAGGCCCGGGCGAGGGTCTCCGCGGCGACGGCACGCGCCTTCTCCGCGCCCTTGGCCAGGATCGAGTCGAGCGTCTCGGGGTCGTCCAGGTACTGCTGGGTGCGCTCCCGGAAGGGGGTCACGAACTCGACCACGGCTTCGGCGAGGTCCGTCTTCAGCGCACCGTAGCCCTTGCCGGCGTACCGGTCCTCCAATTCGGCGACACCTGTTCCGGTGAGGGTCGAGTAGATCGTCAGGAGGTTGCTGACGCCGGGCTTGTGCTCGCGGTCGAAACGGACCACCGTGTCGGTGTCCGTGACCGCGCTCCTGACCTTCTTCGCGGTGGCCTTCGGCTCGTCGAGCAGGTTGATCAGACCCTTCTGGGTGGCCGCCGACTTGCTCATCTTGGCGGTCGGGTCCTGAAGGTCGTAGATCTTCGCCGTCTCCTTGAGGATGTACGCGCTCGGGACGGTGAAGGTGTCGCCGTAGGTCTGGTTGAAGCGCTCGGCGAGGTCGCGGGTCAGCTCCAGGTGCTGGCGCTGGTCCTCACCGACCGGGACCTGGTCGGCCTGGTAGAGCAGGATGTCGGCGACCATCAGCATCGGGTAGGTGAACAGGCCGACGGTGGACCGGTCGCTGCCCTGCTTGGCGGACTTGTCCTTGAACTGGGTCATCCGGGAGGCCTCGCCGAAGCCGGTGATGCAGTTCATCAGCCAGCCGAGCTGCGCGTGCTCGGGGACGTGGCTCTGGACGAACAGCGTGCAGCGGTCCGGGTCGAGGCCGGCCGCGAGGAGCTGGGCGGCGGCGACCCGGGTGTTCTCGCGCAGCTGCTTCGGGTCCTGCGGGACCGTGATCGCGTGCAGGTCGACGACCATGTAGAACGCGTCATGGGTGTTCTGCATGTCGACCCACTGGCGGACGGCACCGAGGTAGTTGCCGAGGTGGAACGAGCCGGAGGTCGGCTGGATACCGGAGAGCACGCGCGGAGAAGCCATGCTCACCATTGTCTCAGGCCGCGGGGGGCGGTCGGGCACTGGTTCGGGACAGGGGGTCCCGTTCCGTCCGCGGCGGTCCGGTGGGGTGCCGGACCGCCGCGCGGGTGGTCGTGTCAGGAGCCGGCCGGCTGCCGGGAGTCCCGGACGGAAGGGGCCCCGGGGGTGTCAGCCGAGGTCGATCTCCGGGTAGAGCGGGAAGCCGGCGACCAGGTCGGTGGCGCGGCGGGAGATCTCGTCGGCGGTCTTCGCGTCGAGGACGTGGGAGGCCTTGGAGGGGGCGCCGGACTTGGCGGTGCCGGGCTCCGTGGTGGTCAGGACCCGGTCGATGAGACCGGCGACCTCGTCCATCTCGGCGGTGCCCAGACCGCGGGTGGTCAGCGCGGGGGTGCCGATGCGGATGCCGGAGGTGTACCAGGCGCCGTTGGGGTCGGCCGGGATGCTGTTGCGGTTGGTGACGATGCCCGACTCGAGCAGGGCGGCCTCGGCCTGGCGGCCGGTGAGGCCGTAGGAGGTGGCGACGTCGATCAGGTTGAGGTGGTTGTCGCTGCCGCCGGTGACCAGGGTGGCGCCGCGGCGCATCAGGCCCTCGGCGAGGGCCCGGGAGTTGTCCACGACACGCTGGGCGTAGTCCTGGAAGGAGGGCTGCCGGGCCTCCGCCAGGGCGACCGCCTTGGCGGCCATGACGTGCGGGAGCGGACCGCCCAGGACCATCGGGCAGCCGCGGTCGACCTGGTCCTTGAGGGAGTCGTCGCACAGCACCATGCCGCCGCGCGGGCCGCGCAGCGACTTGTGGGTGGTGGTGGTGACGATCTGGGCGTGCGGGACCGGGTCGAAGTCGCCGGTGAGGACCTTGCCGGCGACGAGACCGGCGAAGTGGGCCATGTCGACCATGAGCGTGGCGCCGACCTCGTCGGCGATCTCGCGCATGATCCGGAAGTTCACCAGCCGGGGGTAGGCGGAGTAGCCGGCGACGATGATCAGCGGCTTGAACTCGCGGGCGGAGGCGCGCAGCGCCTCGTAGTCGATCAGGCCGGTGGCCGGGTCGGTGCCGTAGGAACGCTGGTCGAACATCTTCCCTGAGATGTTCGGGCGGAAGCCGTGGGTGAGGTGGCCGCCGGCGTCCAGGGACATGCCGAGCATGCGCTGGTTTCCGAAGGCGCGGCGCAGTTCGGCCCAGTCGGCCTCGGAGAGGTCGTTGACCTGGCGGGCTCCGGCCTTCTCCAGGGCGGGCACCTCGACGCGCTGGGCGAGCACGGACCAGAAGGCGACCAGGTTGGCGTCGATGCCGGAGTGCGGCTGGACGTAGGCGTGGCGGGCGCCGAAGAGCTCCTTGGCGTGCTCGGCGGCGAGCGACTCGACGGTGTCGACGTTGCGGCAGCCGGCGTAGAAGCGGCGGCCGACGGTGCCCTCGGCGTACTTGTCGCTGAACCAGTTGCCCATCGCCAGGAGGGTGGCCGGGGAGGCGTAGTTCTCGGAGGCGATCAGCTTGAGCATCTCGCGCTGGTCGGCGACCTCCTGGCCGATGGCGTCGGCGACGCGCGGCTCGACGGCGCGGATCACGTCGAGGGCGGAGCGGAAGGCGGTGGAAGCGGTGGAGAGGGGCTCGACGGACATCGGGGACCTCCGGACGTGGCGTTCGGCGTTCACGGCATGGCCCAGGCGCACGGCACATGTGCCGGTCCCGGCTGGTCACCGTTCCGGGGGCCGCTTCCCGATGGTTGCTCCATCCCGACGCGCCAGTCACGACCCACGGCCACACTACCGGGTGGCACGGAGCGCCACGGAAAGACGTCCACCCTGCGGGCGACAGCGCCCCCTGGAGGGGCAATCCCCCTGAGTCCTGTTCACAGGATCACATGGGGCAGGAAGCGAGCGTACTCGTCCGTTATCAGGCCCGACGACTCGCGGATGCCCAGGCCCGCGGACTCGTCCCCGACGGTCCAGGCGCCGAGGACGACGTGGTTGCCGTCGAAGGCGGGCAGCGGGGCCAACTGCTGTTGAACGGCATGTGACCTCCTGCGCACGCTTGGCGTGGTCCCGGGCCCACCGTGTTCGGCGGACCCGGGACCACGCCTCGTGCCCGGCCCGGCCCGGACCGGACCGGCCGTCAGGACAGCCATTCCTTCCAGGTGGACTCGTGCCCGTCCACCCACTTCTCCGCCGCCTCCTGAGGCGTCAGCTTCTGGTCGGCGATCATCAGGGAGACCTCGTTCTGGTCCTCGGTGGACCATGCGAACTTCTTCAGGAAGTCCGCCGCCTCGCCGCCGTCCCGCGCGAAGTCCGCGTTCAGGTACTTCTGCAGCGGGGCGGTCGGATAGGCGCAGGCGACCTCCGCCGGGTCGGCGTCGCAGCCCTCCTCGTACGGGGGCAGCATCACCTCGGTCATCGGCACCTTCTCGAACAGCCAGTGGGGGGTGTTCCAGTAGGTGAGGAAGGGCTTCTTCTCCTTGGCGAACTGCTTGATCTGGGTGAGCAGCGCGGCCTCGGAGCCGGCGAACACCACCTTGAAGTCCAGCTCCAGGTTCTTCACCAGGGCCTTGTCGTGGGTGAGGTAGGCCGGTGAGCCGTCCATCAGCTGGCCCTTGCCGCCGCTCTCCGCGGTGCGGAACCGGTCGGCGTACCGGTTGAGGTCCTTCCAGCTCTTCAGGTCGGGGTGCTGCTCGGCGAAGTACGTCGGGATGTACCAGCCGATGTGCCCGGTGACCCCGAGGTCGCCGCCGCGCGCGATCGTCTTCTTCTCCTCGACGTACAGCTGTTCCTGTTCGGGGTGGCCCCAGTCCTCCAGGATCGCGTCGACCCGGCCCTGGCTGAGCGCGTCCCAGGCGGGCACCTCGTCGACCTGGACGACGTCGACGCGGTAGCCGAGCTCGTTCTCCAGCAGGTACTGGGCGACGGCCACGTTGGCCAGGGAGCCCACCCAGGACTGCACCGCCAGGTTCACCGTCCGGGCGCCCTTGGCGTTGGCGTACGGCGAGGCCTGCTTGGTCATGTCCGCGGCACCGCAGCCGGTGAGCAGCGCGAGCGCGAAGGCTCCGGCCGCCGCGGAGGTCGTACGGCGTCGCATGTCAGGCTCCCTTCTTCGCGCGGCGTTCGGTGGGCTGGGTCACCCGGTCGAGCATCAGGCCCAGGCAGACGATCGCGGCGCCGGCGACCAGGCCGGTCGCCAGGTCGCCCTGGGCGAGGCCGAAGACGACGTCGTAGCCGAGTGCGCCGCCGCCGACCATGCCGCCGATGATGACGACGGCGAGGACCAGGACCACGCCCTGGTTGACGGCGAGGAGCAGCGCCGGGCGGGCCAGCGGGAGCTGGACCTGGCGCAGCTGCTGGGCACTGGTCGCGCCGAGCGAGCGGGCCGACTCCAGGGCCGCCGGGTCGACCTGGCGCAGCCCCTGCGCGGTGATGCGGACGACGGCCGGCAGCGCGTAGACGACGGCCGCCGCGGCGGCGGGGGCGCGGCCGACGCCGAACAGGGCGACGACCGGGATCAGGTACACGAACTGCGGCATCGTCTGGAACACGTCCAGCACGGGCCGCAGCAGGCGGTCGACGCGGTCGCTGCGTGCCGCGGCGATGCCCGTCGCGAAGCCGACGACCAGGGTGACGGCGACGGCCGCGAGGACCTGGGAGAGCGTGTCGAGGGACGGTTCCCACACGCCGAGCACCCCGATGGCGGCCATGGCGAGGACGGCGGTGAGCGCGGTGCGCCAGGTGCCGATCAGCCAGGCCAGGGCGGCGACCACGAGCAGCACCGACCACCAGGGCAGCCACTGCAGTCCGTCGCGGACCGGGTCGAGGACCCAGGTGGTGAAGCGGGCGGCCCAGTCGGCGGTGCCGCCGACGACGGGGACGCCCGAGTACAGGTGGTCGGTCATCCAGCCGACGGCCCGGTTGACCGGTTCGACCAGGGACACCACCCATCCGTCGGGCCACTCCAGGCGTGCCGTCAGCCGTCCGGCGACGGCCACGGCCGCGGCGCCGGCCACGACGTACAGCCAGTGCGTGCGGGGCCGGGGCGCCTCGCCGAGGTTCGCCCCGGCCGCGCCGGTCACCCGGTCGAGGACGACGGCGAGCAGCACGATCGGGATGCCGGCGGCGAGGGCCGCGCCCACGTCGACGGAGGCCAGCGCCTGGTAGACGCGGTCGCCGAGACCGCCCGCGCCGATCACCGAGGCGATGACGGCCATGGACAGCGCCATCATGATCGTCTGGTTGAGTCCCAGGAGGAGTTCCTTGCGGGCCAGCGGGATGCGGGCGGTCAGCAGGCGCTGGCGGGAGGTGGCGCCGAGCGACTCGACCGCCTCCAGCACCTCCTTGTCGGCGCCGCGCAGACCGAGCGAGGTCAGCCGGGCCATGGGCGGCGCGGCGTAGACGACCGTGGCGAGGACGGCGGCCGGGACGCCGATGCCGAAGACCAGCACGACCGGCAGGAGGTAGGCGAAGGCAGGGAGCACCTGCATGGTGTCCAGGACCGGGCGCAGGACGCGGTCCATCCGGTCGGAGAGTCCGGCGGCGAGTCCGAGCAGCGCACCGACGACGACGGATGCGGTGACCGCGACCACCATCAGGGCGAGCGTCTGCATGGTGGGCACCCACATGCCGAGCACTCCGCAGGCGAGGAACGCGACGGCGGTGCCGAGCGCGAGGCGGACGCCCGCGACGCGCCAGGCGACGAGCCCGGCGAGAGCGGTCACCCCCGCCCATCCGACGGCGAGGAGGGCGAGGTAGACGGCTCGTACGGTGACGACGACGACGTTGCTGACGTGGCCGAAGAAGTACAGGAAGAGGGGGTGGGAGTCCCGGTTGTCGATGATCCAGTCGCTGGCCCCGGCCAGCGGTCCGGAGAGGTCCACGGTCAGCGCCTCGGGCCAGCTGCCGCCGGCCCAGCGCGCGACGGCGAACGGGACGAGGACCGCGGCGGCCACGGTGAGCAGCAGGAGCTTGCGCACGGCGAGGTGTCCGAGCAGACCGGACCGGCCGGTCCGGGGGACGGCTGCGGTGACGGTCGCCATCAGACGGCCTCCCCGGGCAGCTCCGTCCCGGCGGGCTGCTCCGTCTCCGCGGAGCGCCCCGTCCCGGCGATCACCGACAGCAGCGCGTCGGAGTCGACGACGCCCAGGCAGCGGCCCTCGTCGAGGACCCGGGCCGGGCCGCCCCCGCGGGCGACGGCCTCGACGGCCTCCGCCACCGTGGCGTCCGGGCGGACGGCGGGGCCGCTGCCGGCCGCTTCCGCCGAGGTGGCGGGGCGCATCGCCGTACGGACGGTGAGGACCTGCTCGCGCGGGACGTCCCGGACGAAGTCACGGACGTAGTCGTCGGCGGGCGAGCCCACGATCTCCTCGGGGGTGCCCAGCTGGACCACCCGTCCGTCGCGCATGAGGGCGATGCGGTCGCCCAGCTTCAGGGCCTCGTTCAGGTCGTGCGTGATGAAGACCATCGTGCGGCTCTCCTCGCGGTGCAGCCGGATCACCTCCTCCTGCATGTCGCGCCGGATGAGGGGGTCGAGCGCGCTGAACGGCTCGTCGAAAAGCAGCACTTCGGGGTCGACGGCGAGGGCGCGGGCGAGCCCGACGCGCTGGCGCTGACCACCGGAGAGCTGCCCGGGTCTGCGCTGCTCCATGCCTTCCAGGCCGACCTTGGCGACGACCTCGGCGGCCTTGGCGCGCCGCTGCGCCCTGCCCATGCCCTGGATCTCGAGGCCGTAGGCCACGTTGTCGAGGACGGTGCGGTGCGGCAGCAGGCCGAAGTGCTGGAAGACCATGGCGGCGCGGCGGCGGCGCAGTTCGCGCAGCCGTCCCCTGTCCATGGCGCGGACGTCCTCGCCGTCGATGGCGATGGCGCCCGCGGTCGGCTCGATCAGCCGGGTCAGACAGCGCACCAGCGTGGACTTGCCGGAGCCGGACAGTCCCATGACGACGAAGACCTCGCCCTTGCGGACGTCGAAGGAGACGTCCCGGACGGCGACCGTGCAGCCGGTGCGGGCGCGCAGTCCGGCCGGGTCGAGCGCGGTCAGTTCGGGATCGCCGGGCACACGGTCGGCCTTCGGGCCGAAGACCTTCCACAGCCCGTCGACGGAGAAGACGGGTGAGTCGGCCTCCGAGCCGGCGGAAGCGGCCGGGGCGGCGGGAGCGGCGGCACCCATCACGCATCACTCCCGATCAGATCGGCGGCCCGCTCGCCGACCATCAGCACGCCGATCATCGGGTTCACGGCGGTCATGGTCGGGAAGACGGAGGCGTCGGCGATCCGGATGCCCTGCAGGCCGCGGATCCTCAACTCGGGGTCGACGACGGCTGTTTCGTCGTCCGCCGCGCCCATCTTGCAGGTGCCCGCCGGGTGGTAGACGGTGTGGGCGACCTTGCGGGCGTACTCGCTGAGCTCCTCGTCGCCCGTGACGTCCGGGCCGGGGGCCACCTCGCGCTTGAGCCAGTGGGCCAGCGGCTCGGTCCTCGCGATCTCGCGGGCGATGCGGATGCCGTCGACGAGGGTGCGGCCGTCGTAGTCGTCCTCGTCGGTGAAGTAGCGGAAGTCCAGCGCGGGCTTGACCTCGGGGTCGGCGCTGGTCAGGTAGAGCCTGCCGCGGCTCTTCGGCTTGGGGATGTTCGGGGTCATGGAGACGCCGAACTCCGGCCGCTGGTAGCCCAGTCGCTCCGGATTGTCCGTGAACGGGATCTGGTAGAAGTGGAACATCAGGTCGGGGCCCGCGTGTTCGGGGTCGCGGCGCACGAACAGGCCCGCGTCGGAGTCCATCGCGGAGTTGTCCGGGATGGGTCCGTTCGTCTCCCAGACGATCACCGACTCGGGGTGGTCGAGCAGGTTCTCGCCGACCCCGGGGAGGTCGTGCGCCACGGGTATGCCGAGCGCCTCCAGATCGGCCTTCGGACCGATGCCGGAGTGCAGCAGCAGTCGGGGCGAGTCGACCGCGCCGGCGCACAGCAGGACTTCCTTCCGGGCCCGTACGAGGATCTCCTCGCCGTCCTCGGTGCGGACGTGGACGCCCTCGGCGCGGGTGCCGTTCAGCTCCAGCCGGTACGCCCAGGTCTCCAGCATGATCGTCAGGTTGGGGCGTTCGTCCATCACCGGGTGCAGATAGGCGACCGACGCCGAGGAGCGCTTGTTGTTCTCCGGGTGGTAGGCGAGGTCGAAGAAGCCGACGCCGTCGTCGAACGGCTTCTTGTTGAAGCCCTCGACCCGCGGCACGCCCAGCGCGCTCTGGGCGGCGTCGACGAAGTCACGGGCGATGGCGTTGCGGTCCTTCTCGTCGACCGGGACGATGTTGTTCTCGAGCCGGGCGTAGTACGCCTCCATCTGCACCGCGCCCCAGCCCTCGGCGCCGGCCTGCTCCCACTCGTCCCAGTCGGACGGGAGCGGCTTGAAGGCGATCAGGGTGTTGTGCGAGGAGCATCCGCCGAGGACCCGGGCCCGGCTGTGCCGGATGTGCGAATTGCCGCGCGGCTGCTCGGTGGTGGGGTAGTCGTAGTCCAGCTCGCCGCCGAGCAGGCCCATCCAGCGGCGCAGGGTCAGCACGTCGTCGCGGCCGACGTCGCTGGGGCCGCCCTCGATGACCGCGACGGTGACGTCCGGGTTCTCGGTCAGCCGGGAGGCGATGACCGATCCTGCGGTACCGCCGCCGATGACGACGTAGTCGTACGTGTGCTCGTGGACGTGTTCCGGCATGGAGGCTGCTCCTACGGGGACTCGGGGACGGGACAGGGGAACAAAGGGTGTTGAAGGGCGCTGGGGCGCCGAGGGGTGACCGGGGGCGCGGTTCCGGGCAGTACGGCGTCACGCGGTGCGTGCGGCCAGGGCCGCACGCACCGCGTCCGTTCCGGGCGCCGTTCGGTGGCGGCGGCTCAGCCCGCGAACCAACGCACCGGCTTCGGCGCGAGGTTCTGGTAGACGTGCTTGGTCTCGCGGTACTCGGCGAGGCCGGCCGGGCCGAGTTCGCGGCCCACTCCGCTCTTGCCGAAGCCGCCCCACTCCGCCTGCGGGAGGTAGGGGTGGAAGTCGTTGATCCACACGGTGCCGTGGCGCAGCCGTCCGGCCACCCGCCGGGCGCGGCCCGCGTCGGCGGTCCAGACGGCGCCGGCCAGCCCGTACTCGGTGTCGTTGGCGAGGGCGACGGCCTCGTCCTCGGTGCGGAAGGTCTCGACGGTGAGGACCGGTCCGAACACCTCCTCGCGCACCACCCGCATCTCGCGGTGGCAGTGGTCGAGGACGGTCGGCTCGTAGAAGTAGCCGGCCTCGGGCCGGTCGGCGGACGGCTCGGGCCGCTTGCCGCCGGAGCGCAGCACCGCCCCCTCCTTCAGCGCGGAGGCGACGTACGCCTCGATCTTGTCGCGCTGCTGCTCGGAGACCAGCGGTCCGCACTCGACACCGTCCGCGGTGCCCCGGCCGAGCCTGATCTTCTCGGCGCGGCGGGCGAGTTCGGTGACGAAGCGGTCACGGACCGACTCCTCGACGATGAGCCGGGAGCCCGCCGAGCAGACCTGGCCGCTGTGGATGAAGGCCGCGTTGAGCGCCTGGTCGACGGCGGTGTCGAAGCCGTCCTTGGTGGCGCAGGCGTCGGCGAAGACCACGTTGGGGTTCTTGCCGCCGAGTTCGAGGGCGACCTTCTTCACACCCGGCGCGGCGGCCTGGGCGACCTTGGCGCCGCTGACCAGTCCGCCGGTGAAGGAGACCAGGTCGACGTCGGGGTGCTCGGCGAGCCGGGCGCCCACGGTGTGACCGGGCCCGGTGACGATGTTGGCGACCCCGGCGGGCAGCCCCGCCTCGATCAGCAGGTCGATGAGCGCCACAGTGGTCAGCGGGGTGATCTCGCTGGGCTTGACGACGAAGGTGTTCCCGGCCGCGAGGGCGGGGGCGATCTTCCAGCTGGCCTGGAGCAGCGGATAGTTCCAGGGCGTGATCATGGCGCAGACGCCGACCGGCTCGTGCACGACGACGCTGTGGACGTCGGCGGAACCCGCGTCGACGACCCGGCCGGGGGCCTCCCCGGCGACCAGGTCGGCGAAGTAGCGGAAGGCGTCGGCGACACAGTCGATGTCGACGCGCCCCTCCTCTGCGGTCTTGCCCGCGTCCCGGCTCTCCAGCAGGCCGAGCTTCTCCCGGTCCCGGACGAGGAGAGCGGCGACGCGGCGCAGCAGCGCGGCCCGCTCGGCGACGGGGGTGTGCGGCCACGGGCCCTCGTCGAACGCCCGCCGGGCGGCGGCCACCGCCAGGTCGGCGTCCTTCTCGTCGCCCTCCGCGACCACGGCGAACGGCAGCGCGTCCGCGGGGTCGAGGATCTCGCGGGTGGCCCCCGAGAGGGCCGCCCGCCACTCGCCTCCCGCGTGGATCGAGGTGCGCACCTGAAGCTCTGTACTGTCCGCCATGACCGTCTGCTGCCTTCCGTTCCTGTTCAGCGCCCATGAGTGACACAGGTCCAGTGACCAGGTCGAGTCACACGGGCGTCACCCACGGAACGGGATGGCGCCTTCCCCCGGGTTCCGAATGCATGCGCGATTTCCTGCGGGAAGTGCGCAACGCCACACACCACGCGAGCAAAGCAGCCGAAAACGACCCGTACATCCGGCCGGGTTCGGTTCAGCCGGAGCTCGTGGCCGTCCCACAGGTGGTGTCCGGCGGGCAGAAGTGTTCGAGGGCGATCCGGATCAGCTCGCGCTCGTCCTCGTGGCCGTCGGAGTCGGCCCCGTAGGCGGCGAGCGCGTACAGCTTGCCGTCGGCGGCCTGGAAGCGCAGGTCGACGACGTGCCAGGTTCCGATGTCGGGCTCTTCCCTGAACGAGTCGGCGAGGTACTCCAGCCGGGAGCCGGTGAAGTCGCCGTCGTCCAGCGTCTCCAGGGAGAGCTGCTCGAACCCGGGGGCCTTCGGGGTGGCGTCGGAGAGGAACAGTTCGTACGACGCGTCAGGCGAGGGCTCCGCCACCTCGAACACCTGGAGCCGCCTGCCGCCGTCGGGACTGCGGTAGTTGACCACGTCCATGCCGTACTGGGAGGACACGCTGCTACGGACCCATCCCGCGGGGCGGACGATGGTGAAGCCCTCGGAGTCGGCGTACCGGTCGTAACCGGCGGGGACGGTGCCGTCCGGGTCCGGGGCGGACGGCCCGGACCGGTCGGTGGAGGACGGCGGTCGGCTCGGGACGGGCGGCTCCTCCGGTCCGGAGGTCCCGGACCCGGGCCCGGACCCGGCGGACTGTGACACGCCCGCCGAGGGGGCCCTGCCGTCTCCCTGGCCGTGCGCCCCCTCGCCGCCTCCCAGGGTCTGGATCAGCACCAGCCCCACGACCACCCCGACCACGGCGGCCCCGCCCGTCACGGCCCACAGCCGCCTCCGGTCGAGCCCGTACCGAGCCGGTGCCGGGTGCCCGGGCGGGACGGGCTCTTCCCCGAGGGTGTGGGGCAGCTCGGGGGACGTCCACGCGGCCGGCGAGGCACCGCCGCCCGACCACTGGAGGCTCGTGAGGGTGGGAGTGCCGGAGGGCGGAGCAGCCGGGGGCGGCGGCACGGCAGGGGGCGGCGGTACGGCCGGTACGGCCGCGTCCTCCGTCCCTCCGCGCTCCCCCGCGCCCCCCTCCTCCCAGCGCTGGGCCTCCTCGTTCCAGTACCGCGGTGCTCCGCCCATCGCTTCCCCCTCGTTTTCCTCGCTCTTCGCGTTCCCCGCGTCGTGCCGCCCGTCGGCGTCACATCCCGAGCAGGCCCGCCACGGTCCCCGCCGAGGCGAGCAGTCCCGTGATGGTTTCGGCGTCCGCGAGCAGATCGCGCAGCCGCCGCCGACGGCTCTCCGCGGCCGTACCGGTCCGGTCGATCTCCTCCTCGGTGTCCGCCAGGGCCTCGTCCAGGCGTGCGGTCTGCTCGCTCTGCCGCAGCCGGGCCAGATCGGCCCGCAGTTCCCGTACCGCGGCGAGCAGTTCCTCCGCGGCGGCGTCGCGCGACGCCGGGGTGCCGTGGTGGCTCTCCGCGTGCGCGTTGCTGCCGATGGCGAAGGTACTGCCGTGGACGTCCCCCAGGCGGACGCCCGGCTCCTCACGTGCCGTCATCGTCGGAGGCTCCCCTCTGCGGCACGGGGCCGCCGGTGGTGGCGCTGGAGTTCTCACCGATGGCGAAGGTGGAGCCCTCGACCCGGTTGATGTTGACCGCGCCGTTGCTGATGTTCACGATCTTCTGGACGAACTCGCCGGTCTCGTAACCGGCGTCGGCGAGCGCCAGGCGCACCCCGTGCCCGACGCGGTCCTGAATGCTCCGGAGATAGCGGGCCACGTCCATCTCCTGGAACGTGGACTGCGCAGCCGTCGCGGCCAACTCGCGCACCGAGAGGGCGGGCCCCTCGGGCAGCGCGCTCCGGTGGTCCCCGGTGAGCAGCCGCCACCCGAAGACCGCGCCGCGGAACAGGGAGACCAGAGCCCGGCCCGCGGAGCCGGGCGTCAGGGTGGCCGCCGAGACGATCCTGTCCAGCATCGGGCCGGTGCGGACCGCGTGCGCGACGTGGTCGGCGCGTTTGAACTCCCGGCGCACCGGGGGCATGACGTGCGGGGCGATCTCCAGCATGAGCATGCGGCCCTGGGTGTGGACCCGCACGTACACCGTGACGCCCAGTTCCTCCCCCCAGGCGCCGACCCGGATCCGCAGGAAGTGCCGCCGCTTCTCGCCGCCCTCCTCGACCGCCCGCAGCAGGTGCCGCTCGAACGCCTCCGGCGTGTAGGTGGCCTGGTCGCGGTCGGTCAATCCCTCCACGGGGAGGAACACGCACTCGTCGATCTCCAGTCCGCGCAGCCGGTCGCGCACAGGGGTGCTCGCGTGCTCGGCCGGTTCACGGAGCTGCTCGATCAGTGGCCGGACCCGGTCGAGGATCACACGGTTGCCGAGCGGCTGCCGGTTCTTCAGCCCCTCGTCCGGCCGGAGCTCCACGGCGAGCACCCAGGTGTCGTACGCGGCGCCCGATCCGCAGAACGGACGCTCCTCGTCGTACATGATCAGCGGAGTGTGCTGCTCCCGCCGGACGCGCCGCATCAGCCGGGCGAACCGCTCCCCCTCTCCCCTTTCCGCGGGGTCGTTCGCCACATCCGGGAAGTGCCGCGGGGACAGCTCCATGCCCAACACGCGGGCGAACCCCTCACGCTGGGCCGTCGCACACCACGCGACCAGGACGACGACACCGATGCCCAGCCAGGCACGCCAGGGCTCGACCGCCTCGACGAAGGGCAGACCCAGAGCGTCGGGATCACTCGACCCGTACGAACCGGACGAGGAACCGGAGCCGCCGGGACCGGCCCCGAAGGCCGCGGCGACGACCAGCACCGCGTACACCGCGAAGAGGACGCGGCCTCCCCAGCTCAGCACGGATGCGAACAGCTGCCGGTGCGGGGGCGGCGGCTGGGCACCGCCCCTGGCCCAGGGCGCGAGGCCGAGCAGCAGGCCGGCCAGCAACAGGCCGGCCAACGGCCCGCCGGTCACCGCCGTGCCCACCACCCAGAGCCCGGCGATCCCCGCGGACCAGCGCAGCTCCTGTCGACGGGCCCGCAGCGCATGGGCGAGGACCCGGGCGGCGTCGATGCCCAGCGACGGCGCCACGAAGCGTTGTTCGTGGAGGTACAGCTCGTCGATGACGCGGTCGCGGTACTCGGGGTCCAGGTAGACGCCCCCGCACAGCAGCCGGGTCGCCTCGCTCGTGTGCGGCGGGACGGACAGGACCTCCGGCGGGGCCGGGCCGTCCGGGTGGTGCGGTTGCTGCGGCACGTGGACAGTGCTCATGCCAGTCCCCCCGATGCTGCGTGCGCCTTCGGTGACAGAAGGGTTGACGAGCCATCAGCATAGGGGAGGCGCTAGGCCAAGGGGAACTGGTTTGTCAAGAGTGCGATCATGTGACACGCGTCAACGCCTGGCCAGAACTCCGTCCCCCGCGCGGACGGGCCCCGCACCGGTCGGTACCGGTGCGGGGCCCGTGGTCCATGATCGGACGGAGTGATCAGATGAGGCCGAGGCCGCGGACCGCCTCGCGCTCCTCCTCGAGCTCCTTGACCGAGGCGTCGATGCGGGCGCGGGAGAAGTCGTTGATCTCCAGACCCTGGACGATCTCGTACGTGCCGTCCTTCACGGTGACCGGGAAGGAGGAGATCAGACCCTCGGGGACGCCGTAGGAGCCGTCCGACGGGATGCCCATGGAGACCCAGTCGCCGTCGGCGGTGCCGTTGACCCAGGTGTGGACGTGGTCGACGGCCGCGTTGGCGGCGGAGGCGGCCGACGAGGCGCCACGGGCCTCGATGATCGCGGCACCGCGCTTGGCGACGGTCGGGATGAACTCCTCGGCCAGCCACTTCTCGTCGTTCACGACCTCGGCGGCGTTCTTTCCGGCGACGGTGGCGTGGAAGATGTCCGGGTACTGGGTGGCGGAGTGGTTGCCCCAGATGGTCAGGCGCTTGATGTCGGCGACCGTCGAACCCGTCTTCTTCGCCAGCTGGGTCAGCGCGCGGTTGTGGTCCAGCCGGGTCATCGCGGTGAAGCGCTCGGCCGGTACGTCCGGGGCGGCGGCCTGGGCGATGAGCGCGTTGGTGTTGGCCGGGTTGCCCACCACCAGCACCCGGATGTCGTCCGCGGCGTGGGCGTTGATGGCCTGGCCCTGCGGCTTGAAGATGCCGCCGTTGGCCTCCAGGAGGTCACCGCGCTCCATGCCCTTGGTGCGCGGGCGGGCACCCACGAGCAGGGCCACGTTGGCGCCGTCGAAGGCCACGTTCGGGTCGTCCGTGATGTCGATGCCCTGCAGGAGCGGGAACGCGCAGTCGTCCAGCTCCATGGCCGTGCCCTCGGCCGCCTTGAGCGCGGGGGTGATCTCCAGCAGGCGCAGCTTGACCGGCACGTCCGCGCCGAGCAGCTGGCCTGAGGCGATGCGGAAGAGAAGGGCGTAACCGATCTGGCCGGCCGCGCCGGTGACGGTGACGTTCACGGGAGTGCGGGTCATGGCGTTCTCCGTATGACAGCTGGCGGTGGGGCGTCCCGGCCCCGGGGTACGGATCCCGCTCCGGTGCGTGACCGGTGCCCGCCACGATGATCGATCACCGGTGCGGACGGATCATCGTGGCGATTACCGGTGATCGATCTCTTGGCGTCAAGAGAGATCCAGCGGTCAGGCTATCGCGGCATCCACGATCGTGGACGTGCAGGCTCCGTGTGGTCAGCCCCACAGGGTGACGAACGCGTACACGAGCGTGCCCGGGGGAAGGCGGCCGCCGGTCCGGGAGAGGGTCGGAGGCGGCCGCCGATCGGGGGACCGATCCTGCCGGACTCCCGTGGGGGGTGAGGTTCGCGTGCCCCGGTTCCGCCGTCCCATGCACACACCGCGCCACGAACTTCGGGTGCGGCTCCACGGGCGGCTTCGCGGCGCGCCTGCGGGTCGCCGCCTCGGCACCGCTCCCCCTACTCCGTGCACCCCTTCTCGCCGGAGGCCAGTACCACGCAGGCCTTGGCCTGTGCGCCGCTCTCGACCGCCATCATCGGGGTGTAGGCGACCGTGTCGCCGACCTCGGTGATGCTGTCGCTCTGCTTCGACCTGCCGCCGGCGATCTCGACCTCGTCCCCCTGCGCGGCCTGGGTGATCCGGCCCCACGCGGCGCCGCAGGTCTTGCTGTAGCGGACCTCGACCGTGGTGGCGCCGACGGTCGCCGTCTGCGTGGTGGTCACCAGCTCGCCGCTGCACCCCATGTTCTCCGCGTCCTTGCCGTCGCAGTCGTCGCCGCTGCACTTCACTCCGGCGGGCAGCTCCGCGGGGGCGGAGGCGGTGGGCGAGGGGGACTTCCCGGCTTCGGCCTTCTTGCCGTCGTCGATCCCGGTGACGTAGAACGCGGAGGCGATCACCACCAGCACTCCGACGGCACCGGTGAGGAACATCCCCGTCCGCCGCTTGCCGTCCGGCCCGCCGGAGCCGCCACGGCCGCCGCCGCCTCGGGGCGGCTCGGGAGGGGCGGCTGCGTCGCGGCGGCCCGAGGGGGCGGGCCCGGGGTACCCGGCCATGCCCCAGGAGTTCGTCCCGGAGGCGTCACGGACGTCCGAGGGGGTCGGCTGCGGCGGCACGCCCGGTGAGACGCCGACCGGTCCGGCGACGCCCGGCCGGGCCGGAGCGCCACCGCCCTTGCCGCCCCTGCCGTGCGACGACGGTCCGGCGAACTCGCTCAGCGCGGAGCGCGCCTGCGAGATCCTGATCGCCTCCATCGTCATGTCGTGCCGCATCTCCGAACGGCTCCAGGCCCGCTCGGCCAGCTCCCACATGGTGGTCAGGTGCACCGGATTGGTCCCGGTGACCTCGGCCAGGGCCACGATCGCGCCCTTGGGCGCGAGCAGCCGGCCGTTCAGATAACGCTCCCAGGACGTCTTGCTGTAGCCCGTGCTGTCGGAGACCGACGCGACGCTCAGACCGCTGCGGTCCACCACGCGCCTGAGCTGGCTCGTGAACTCCTTGATCTGCGGATCGAGTTCATCCGGCAAGGCCTTCCAACGAGGCATTGCTTCCCCCTCTTCCCCCGGTCGTACTGGTATGTCCCTCGCGTGTGGTGGCCCTCCGCCGAGTCGCCGCTCCGGCTACCCACATGGATGCCGCCGGTCAGGATCTCAGTTCCCGGGGTGGGGGCGCACAGGAGCGTCAGGGCCACGGGCGTGCGCCGTCGCGCGCTCACCCGCTCGTGGCCCAGTCTCCCACCGGCAGCCCCCTCGACCGACCAGAACCGGGCACAACACGGGAGGGTGGCACGGATCGTTCGGGTCCGCCAGGATCATCCCGGCGGTCCCGGCGGTCCTGGCGGTCCCGCCGGTCGTCCGAGGCGCCCTCCCTGTCGTGAACGGCGGCCCGTCCTCACCCCCGTGAAAGGGCGGGCCGCCGCCGGAAACAACCTTCCTGCACGGCGAACTCGCTGTTCAACGGCTGTCCGGGCGCTGTGGCACGGAAGTGACCGTTCCGCTACGCCCCCCGGATCCCCCGGACCGTCCCGGGACAGGCCCCTACCGCTGATCGCCGACCGTGAAGTGCAGGGTGTCCTCCAGGAACGGGATCTCCAGCAGCGGCTTGGGCTGCATCATCAGCGCCAGCAGCACGATCGCCAGTCCCAGCACGCCGTACGTGACGATGTCCGTGAAGCGGGAGCGCACGGCGAGCATGCCGACATCCGGCAGCGCCCAGCGGAGCACTCCGCCCGCCAGCAGCGCCACGCCGATCAGCAGCGTGCCGCTCCGGAACAGGTCGAACACGGTCAGCAGCAGGCCGAGCCCGGCCGTGAGCAGCACGGCGAGGATCGGCCACTGCCGGGCGGGCGCGGGAGCGTCGCCGGGGGCGGCCCGGCCACCGCCCTCCGGGCGGGCGGTGTCCCTGGTGAACCGCGGGAAGCGACGGGTGGTGCGCCGCGGCTTGCCCTCGGCGTCGGGTGCGCTGACCGGATCGGGGGCCTTGGCGAGTTCGGGCGCCGTGCCGTCCTCGGCCTGCGCCGAGGCCGACGGCGGCTCCGGCTCCGACCCGGGCGCCCGCGCCTCGCGGGCCTCGCTGTCAGCCGACACTGCGCTCCGCCGCCTCCACCACGTTGACCAGCAGCTGGGCCCGGGTCATCGGACCGACACCGCCGGGGTTCGGGGAGACCCAGCCGGCCACCTCGGCCACGTCCGGGTGGACGTCACCCACGATCCTGCCCTCGGCGTTGCGGGAGACCCCGACGTCCAGGACGGCCGCACCGGGCTTGACGTCCTCCGCGCGGACCAGATGGGCGGAGCCGGCGGCGGCGATGATGATGTCCGCGCGCTTCAGGTGCGCCGACAGGTCGCGGGTGCCGGTGTGGCACTGGGTCACGGTGGCGTTCTCGCTGCGCCGGGTCAGCAGCAGCGGCATCGGGCGGCCGATGGTCACTCCGCGGCCGACCACCACGACCTCGGCGCCCTTGATCTCCACGCCGTAGCGGCGCAACAGGGTGAGGACGCCGTTGGGGGTGCAGGGCAGCGGGGCCGGCTCGTTCAGGACGAGGCGGCCGAGGTTCATCGGGTGGAGGCCGTCGGCGTCCTTGTCCGGGTCCATGAGTTCGAGGATGCGGTTCTCGTCGATGCCCTTGGGCAGCGGCAGCTGGACGATGTATCCGGTGCAGGCCGGGTCCTCGTTCAGGTCACGGACGACCGCCTCGATCTCCTCCTGCGTGGCCGTCTCGGGCAGCTCCCGCTGGATGGAGGCGATGCCGACCTGGGCGCAGTCGCGGTGCTTGCCGGCGACGTACTTCTGGCTGCCGGGATCGTTGCCGACGAGGATCGTGCCGAGGCCGGGCGTGACGCCCTTCTCCTTCAGCGCCGCCACGCGGGCGGTCAGATCGGACTTGATCGCGGCTGCGGTGGCCTTGCCATCGAGAATCTGGGCGGTCATGGCCCCATCCTCGCGGATGACCGGGCCCCGGTTCCAATCCGCACGCACTCGGCCCGCACTCGGCCCGCACTCCGAATGCGCTCCGGATGGGTTCGGCCCGCGCTCCGGACGCGGCTCCGGGCGCGGCTCCGGGCGCGGCTCCGGGCGACCGTGGGATTCGCAATCCCGTACTTCACCTTCAGTCCACCCTCGAACCGGCCGTGTTTCACCTGTATCCGGCCAAGATCAGCAATGTTGCACTTGCACAACACATACCGCCTGCGGCTGGACAACCGGCAGATCGGTCAAGAACGATGAACGACACGGTGCCGCGGGCAAGAACCGGGGGGACGGACCGCGTCTGCAGAACTTCCTCCGACCTGCGCCCCGCGTCGTCCCCGCACCCGCAGCGACAACGGAGGAAGAAGCGCCATGAGTTTCGGCGACCCGAACAACCCCTACGGCCAGCCGCCGCAGGGCCAGCAGCCCCCTGGCGCCCCCGGGTACGGCTATCCCCAGCAGTCCCAGCAGGGGTACGGCTATCCGGCGGCGCCGCCGGTGGGCGCCTACCCCGGCGCCCCGGTGCCGACGTCCATGCCGGGAACGGTGAGCACGGCCCGTGTGCTGCTGTGGGTCATCGTGGGCCTGCAGCTCATCGGCGTGGCGCTGTTCGCGATCAGTGCCGTGGGCGTGGAGGCCGCGAAGAACGATCCGGCGCTGAGTGAGGAGCCCGCGTTCGAGCAGCTCGCCGACTACTCGTCCGGCCTGCTCTGGGGTCTGACCCTGTTCGCGCTGGCGTGGGGCGTGTTCGCGCTCGTGCTGGCCGTCAAGTTCGGCAAGGGCGGCAACGGTGTCCGCATCACCGCGCTGATCTTCGGCATCATCACCGCCATCCTCGGCATCTACCCCTTCATCGTGGTGGGCCTGATCCACACGGTGCTGGCGGTCCTGATCGCCGTGTTCGTCGGCAACGCCGCGGGCAGCGCCTGGTTCAACCGCCCGCGCTACTGAGGGCGACCGCCCCGAGCACACCGCCGCCGAGGGCCGTGTCTCCCCTGACGGGTGGGACACGGCCCTCGGCGCGTCCGGGGCGAGCGGATCCGGAAACGGCGGAAGCGGCAGGGGCCGTCTCCGGCCCGGGCCGGCGCGCCCGTGGTGTCCCCGGGGCCGGCCGGCTACGAGGTGGGAGGACGAGCAGGGGGTTCGTCCGCCCGGTCGCCCGTGTGAGCGGCCGGGCGGACGATCCGATCCGTCAGTGGAAGAAGTGGCGCGTGCCCGTGAAGTACATCGTCACGCCGGCCTTCTTCGCCGCTTCGACGACCTGCTCGTCACGGACCGAACCGCCCGGCTGGACCACGGCCCTGACGCCCGCCTCGGTGAGGACCTCCAGGCCGTCCGGGAAGGGGAAGAAGGCGTCCGAGGCGGCATAGGAGCCCCGGGCGCGCTCGGCGCCGGCCCGCTCCACCGCCAGCTTCGCGGAGTCGACGCGGTTGACCTGGCCCATGCCGACGCCGACCGAGGCGCCGTCCTTGGCGAGCAGGATCGCGTTGGACTTCACGGCCCGGCAGGCCCGCCACGCGAAGGCCAGCTCGGCCAGCTCCGCCTCGGAGAGGGCCTCGCCGCCGGCCAGCGTCCAGGTGGCCGGGTCGTCGCCCTCGGCCTGGAGGCGGTCGGCGACCTGGAGCAGGGCGCCGCCGTCGATCGGCTTCACCTCGACGGGGGCGGCCGGGGCCTCGGGGGCGCGCAGCACGCGGATGTTCTTCTTCTTGGCGAGGGCTTCGAGGGCGCCGTCCTCGTAGTCCGGCGCGACGATGACCTCGGTGAAGATCTCCGCGACCTGCTCGGCCATCTCCTTGGACACCGGCCGGTTGACCGCGATCACGCCGCCGAACGCGGACAGCGGGTCGCAGGCGTGCGCCTTGCGGTGCGCCTCGGCGACGTCCGCGCCGGTCGCGATGCCGCACGGGTTGGCGTGCTTGATGATCGCGACGGCCGGCTCGGCGTGGTCGTACGCGGCACGCAGCGCGGCGTCGGTGTCGGTGTAGTTGTTGTAGGACATCTCCTTGCCGTGCAGCTGCTCGGCCTCGGCGAGGCCGCCCGTGCCGGAGACGTACAGAGCGGCGGGCTGGTGCGGGTTCTCGCCGTAGCGCAGGGTGTTCTTGCGCTCCCAGGTGGCGCCGAGGAAGTCGGGGAACGGCGACTCGTCGACGGGGGCGTAGTCGGAGGCGAACCAGGAGGCCACCGCCACGTCGTACGCGGCGGTGTGCCGGAAGGCCTCCGCGGCCAGCCGCTTGCGGGTGGTGAGGTCGAAGCCGCCGTCGCGGACCGCGGACAGGACGTCGGCGTAGCGGGCGGGGTCGGTGACCACGGCGACGGACGGGTGGTTCTTGGCGGCGGCGCGGACCATGGAGGGGCCGCCGATGTCGATCTGCTCCACGCACTCGTCGGGCGTCGCACCGGAGGCGACGGTCTCACGGAACGGGTAGAGGTTGACCACGACCAGGTCGAACGGCTCCACGCCCAGCTCGCCGAGCTGCTGCCGGTGGCTGTCGAGGCGCAGGTCGGCGAGGATGCCGGCGTGCACCTTCGGGTGCAGGGTCTTGACCCGGCCGTCCAGGCACTCGGGGAAGCCGGTCAGCTCCTCGACCTTGGTGACGGGGACGCCCGCGGCGGAGATGCGGCCGGCAGTGGACCCGGTGGAGACGAGTTCGACGCCCGCCTCGTGCAGGCCACGGGCGAGCTCCTCGAGCCCGGTCTTGTCGTAGACGCTGACGAGCGCCCGTCGGATGGCCCGCTTGTTGCTCTCGGCGGTCACTGGATAACTACCTTTCGTCCCTCGATGCGATAGCCGTTGCGGGCGAGCCGCCCCACGACCTCGACGAGCAGCCTTCGCTCGACTTCCTTGATGCGCTCGTGCAGCGCGCTCTCGTCGTCCTCGTCCCGGACCTCCACCACGCCCTGCGCGATGATCGGCCCGGTGTCGACACCGTCGTCGACGAAGTGGACGGTGCAGCCGGTGACCCTGGCGCCGTACGCGAGCGCGTCCCGTACCCCTTGGGCTCCGGGAAAACTGGGCAGCAGGGCGGGGTGGGTGTTGACGAACCGCCCGCCGAAGCGCGCGAGGAACTCCTTGCCCACGATCTTCATGAACCCGGCGGACACCACGAGGTCGGGCTCGTGGGCGGCGACCGCCTCGGCGAGCGCCGCGTCCCACTCCTGGCGGTCGGCGAAGTCCTTGACCCGGCACACGAAGGTCGGCAGCCCGGCGCGCTCGGCGCGGGCGAGCCCCTCGACGCCCTCACGGTCGGCGCCGACGGCCACGATCTCGGCTCCGTACGCACCGGCGCCGGTGGCGGCGATCTCGTCGAGGAGCGCCTGCAGGTTGGTGCCGGATCCGGAGACCAGCACGACGAGGCGCCTGGGGCGCTCGGCCACGGGCTCGGCAGCCACGGTGGGGCCCTTTCTCGGGAGCGCTCGTGCGGTCGGGGACACAGCGCTTTGTATATTCGTACGAATGCTTCGCCCCCTCGGATACGGGGAAGCCTACGAAGCGGCCGACCGTCAGCAACGATACCGGCACACGGGACGGCCCCCACGGGACGGGGGCGTGGCTGGAAGGTAGCGTCTGGGAAGAGCCGGTCCGGGAACGTTCCCGGACGCCCGGGAACGCTCGGGTCGCCCGGGAACGCCTCCTGTGCGCCGAGCGTTCTCAGGAGGGGCCCGGGGCCGGGGGCGGGCGGAACATTCCGGCTCGGCCGTGGAAGTCGTCCGTAGCCAGTCGTACTCGATCAGTCGCACTTCGTCGAAGTCGCACTTCGTCCAAAAGGGGAAGACGCTCACTTGATGCCGGACCGCAGCCTGCGATTCCTCACGTTCCCCCAGCCGTCGGCGCAGGGAGGGGAGCGTGGCGCCGTGCTGCTGCGGGAGCGCCACTCCTCACCTCCCGAGACGCCCCGGGACGGGGGCGGCGGCGAGCGGCGCCGCGGCTCCGAGGAGAACAACCCGTTCGCGCCGCCCCCGGAGGGGACCCCCGACCAGCCCTGGCAGCCCCGGCACCCGTCCGGCGACGAGGGCGGGGACGGCGGCCGCTCCCCGTGGGGCGGGCGGTGGAGCGACCGGCAGCCCGGCCGTTCCTCGGGCGGCTTCGGCGAGCGCCCGCGCGGCCCGGAGGGGCAGAACGGCGGCAACGGCGGGAAGGGCGGCCCCCAGGGCCCCGGCCTGCGCTGGGACCCGACGGACCCGGTCCAGCGCCGGGCGCGTTACTCCCTGCTGTCCGGCATGTGGGCCTTCTTCTTCGCCCTGTTCAGCTGGCCCTACGTCGCACTGCTGCTGGGCGCGCTCGCCCTGTACTGGGCGATCAGCGCCCTGCGCGCCAAGCCCCGCGCGGCCTCCGACCCCGACTCCCCGGCGCCGGCGCAGACCGGCCGTCCGCAGACCACGGCCGCGGTGAGCGGGCTGGTCACGGCCTCCCTGGCGCTCGTCCTGGTCGCCGCCAGTTTCACGGCACAGCTGGTGTACCGGGACTACTACACCTGCACGCAGGACGCCCTCACCCAGCAGGCCAGGCAGTCCTGCGAGACCCTCCTGCCGGACGGGCTCCGGAACTTCCTCGGGACGGCCGACTGAGAGACCTGCCGACAGCCGCTCCCGCACACCAGAGCCGCCCCCTCACAGCGCAGGGGGCGGCTCTGGTGTGTCCGGGGGACCGGGAGCGCGGGGCGCGGGGGGAACCGTGGGAGTGCGGGGGGTCGGGAGAACGGCGGGGGGCGGGAGAGCAGCGGGTCCGGCCGGGGCGGGGTCCGCGGGCAGGAGGTCGTAGGGGCTGGAGGCGGCCGGGGGCCGCCGCGCGCCCGTGGTGCGCGGCCCGTCCTTCGCCGGCCGCCTGCGCGGCCTCCCGATCCTCGGCATCCTCGGCACCCGCACCCGCAACCACGCCTGCGCCCGTGCCTCCGCCGGCGCCTTCACCGGTGTCCGTGCCGCCGGTTCGTCCTGCGGCGGGCGGCACCGCCGTGCCCGTACCACCAGGGCCGTCGCCATGGCCAGCGGGCCGAGCCACGCCAGCGTCGCGCCTCCCGTCTGCCACCACACCGGCCCGAACCGGGAGAGCGCCGCGCCCCCCATCGGCCCGCCCGCCAGCGCGGCGGACAGCGCCAGCAGGGCCGCACACAACACCGCCGCCGTCCCGGCGGCGCCGACCGTCAGGCTCCGCGACCAGGCCGTGTCCGGCGCCGGGCACCCGGCGGCCTCCGTGGCGCCCTTCCCGACCAGCCACCCCGTCACCACACCGGCCGCCAACGGCACCGCTCCGGCCGCCCAGTTCACCGGCGTTCCCGGTCCCGCGTCCGGCACCGCCGCCAGCAGCGGGAAGGCGGGCAGCAGCGGGGCCGGGGCGGAGGCGAGCGGGGTCACGGCGCTGCCGACCCCGAGGAGGAACCCGGGGCCCAGCGCGTAGGCCGCCGCCCACACCGCCGCGTTCGGCAGCAGCACGACGCCGAGCAGCAGCACCGCGGCCCGCCCCGACCATCCCTCCGTCAGCCGCAGAAAGGCCGCCTGGGCCTCCCCGCCGTGCCACACCAGCGACACCGTCAGCAGCAGTGCCCCGCCGCCGACGAGCACCGCGGCCCCGGCCGCCGCCGCGCGTGCCGCGACCCCGAGGCGGCCGTCCGGGCCGAGGAGCAGATGGCGTGCCCTCCTCGGCAGCAGTGCTCCCACAGCCTGTTCCAGCGGCCCCCTGGGGCAGCCGTACGCCCGCCACACCCCCGCCCCCGCGGCCAGCACGGCGACCAGCGGAATGCACACGACCACCGACGCCCACGCGGGCCGCAGCGCACCGCCCGCGGCATAGAGCGCGGCGGGCACACCGACGGCCAGGTAGCCGAGGACGACGCCCGCCCATGCCGTCGGGCCGTCGACGAGCGGAGCGTCGTCCGACGCGTCCCCGTCCGACGCCTCCCCGTCCGTGGCGTCGCGGGCCGCCCGGTGCAGCAGCCACACCGGGACCGTGAGCAGCAGCAGCGGCGGAACGCCCACGGGCGCCGGCACACCGGAGAGCGTGTCGGCGCGGATCAGCTCGGTGCCGTGCGCCAGCAGCCACAGCGCCGCCGCGATGTGCAACGCGCCGTCAGGTCCGCTGTCGGGGTAGGGCGAACTGATCCACAGCAGGATCACGAGCATGGCGAACGCGGCGAGTCCGAGTCCCGCGGCGAGAGCGCCGCCGAGGAGACCGGAGGTCAGTCCGGGCCGGTGGTCACGCATCCGGGCGAGCAGCAGGGCGGGCCTCGAGCGGCGGGCAGTCGTCTGGATCACGCCCGCCATGCTCCCAACGACACGCGCTTTCCCGGCGTAACGGGCGAAGCGCCGTTGTGTCGCTCAATATAACTTTATGTGCCTTTTTGCGCGAAGGGGCGTCCTGTGACACGGAGCCCCGCCACCCCCCTCCCCTCGCCCGAGGAACGGCGACGCCTGCGTGAATCCCGCTCGCTGACGCAGGCTCAGCTCGCGAAGCGGATCGGCGTCAGCCGCGAGACGGTGCGCGCGTGGGAGTCCGGTCGCGGCACACCGCGCGGCCGGAAGCGGGAGGCGTACGCGAAACTGCTGGCGGCCACACCGGCACCCGCGCCCGCGGGGCGACCCGGGCGGTCCGGGCGACCCAGGCGGTCCGAACGGCCCGGGCGGCCCTTCGAACACCCTGATCTCCCCGATCTCCCCGATCTCCTTGATTCCCTTGATCACCTCGGCCGCTCCGAGCGTCCCGAGCCGGCCCCCGCCCCGTCCGGCCGGGTGGGCGGCGATCCCTCCGCCCTGACACCCGCTCAGGCCTTCGACGCCCTGTACGCCTTCTGCGCCCCGGCGCTCGTACGGCAGGCGTATCTGCTGTCCGGCCGCCGGGGACTGGCCCGCGAATCGGTCGAGCGGGCCTTCCAGCTGGCCTGGGACCGCTGGCCCGAAGTGGCCCGCGACCGCGACCCGGCCGGTTGGGTGCGTGCGGCGGCACACGAGTGGGCGCTGTCCCCGTGGCACCGGTTGCGGCCCCGCCACCGGCGACCGGAACCGCCGCCCTCGGAGCCGGCCGAGCGGGAACTGCTGGACGTCCTGCTGCTCCTGCCACCGCCGTACCGCCGCACACTCGTGCTCCACGACGGTGTCGGCCTCGACCTGCCGGAGGTCGCGGCGGAGACGGAGGCCAGCACGCGGGCGGCGGTGAGCCGGCTGCTGCACGCGCACGAGATCGTCGCGGACCGGCTGCCGGAGTTGTCGGATCCGCGGGTGCTGCACGAACGGCTGACCGAGCTGGCCTCCTGCGAGCACCTGCGGTCCGCCGAGCCGCCGGAGGTGCGGGACGGCAGCGAGCGCAGGGCCCGGTTCTGGACCCGGGCCGTCGTCGCCTTCACGGTCGCGCTGATCGGCGTCACCGCGTTCACCCTGGCCACGGCGCCCACCCGCTACGACCCGCCGCCACCGCCCGGGGAGACCGTCCAGGGGGTACCGCCGCAGATGGCCCCCGGCCCCCTCTCGGAGCGGAAGCGAGAGCTGCGGAGCAAGCTCCGGAAGGAGCTGCAGCACGGCCCGCAACGGCTGGCACCGCAGCCGCGGTGAGGGGGCCCGAGCCGGAGCCTGGGCCTGCCCCTGAGCCTGGGCCTGGGCCTGAGCCTGAGACGACGGTGGGCCCGTCCCCCTGAGGGAACGGGCCCACTCGTGTGCTGCGGTCGCTCAGCCCGCGAGGAGCTCGCGCGCCAGCTTGGCCGTCTCGGTCGGCGTCTTGCCCACCTTGACGCCCGCGGCCTCGAGGGCCTCCTTCTTCGCCTGGGCGGTGCCGGACGAACCGGAGACGATGGCGCCGGCGTGGCCCATGGTCTTGCCCTCGGGCGCGGTGAAGCCCGCGACGTAGCCGACGACCGGCTTCTTCACGTTCTCCGCGATGTAGGCCGCGGCCCGCTCCTCGGCGTCGCCGCCGATCTCACCGATCATCACGATCAGGTCGGTGTCGGGGTCGGCCTCGAACGCGGCCAGCGCGTCGATGTGCGTCGTGCCGATGACCGGGTCGCCACCGATGCCGACGGCCGAGGAGAAGCCGATGTCCCGCAGCTCGTACATCATCTGGTACGTCAGCGTGCCGGACTTCGAGACCAGGCCGATCCGGCCCGGCTTGGTGATGTCGCCCGGGATGATGCCGGCGTTCGACTGACCGGGGCTGATCAGACCCGGGCAGTTGGGGCCGATGATCCGGGTCTTGTCGCCCTTCTCCACGGCGTACGCGTAGAACGCGGCCGAGTCGTGGACGGCGATGCCCTCGGTGATGACGACCGCGAGCGGGATCTCGGCGTCGATCGCCTCGACGACGGCGGACTTCGCGAAGGCCGGGGGTACGAAGAGGACGGACACGTTCGCGCCCGTCTTCTCCATCGCCTCGGCGACCGTGCCGAAGACCGGGATGTCGTTGCCGTCGATGTCGACGGAGGTGCCGGCCTTGCGCGGGTTCACACCGCCGACGATGTTCGTGCCGTCGGCCAGCATGAGCTTGGTGTGCTTCATGCCCGTGGCACCGGTCATGCCCTGGACGATGACCTTGGAGTCCTTGTTGAGGAAGATAGCCATGGCTGTTCTGTCCCTCGTCCCTTACTTCGCGGCCGCGAGCTCGGCGGCCTTGTCGGCCGCGCCGTCCATGGTGTCCACGCGCTGCACCAGCGGGTGGTTGGCGTCGGAGAGGATCTTGCGACCCAGTTCGGCGTTGTTGCCGTCCAGACGCACGACCAGCGGCTTGGTGACTTCCTCGCCCCGGTCCGCGAGCAGCTGCAGCGCCTGCACGATGCCGTTGGCGACCTCGTCGCAGGCGGTGATGCCTCCGAAGACGTTGACGAACACGGACTTGACGTCCGGGTCGCCGAGGATGATCTCCAGGCCGTTCGCCATGACGGCGGCGGAGGCGCCACCGCCGATGTCGAGGAAGTTGGCGGGCTTGACGCCGCCGTGCGCCTCACCGGCGTAGGCGACGACGTCCAGGGTGCTCATCACGAGCCCGGCGCCGTTGCCGATGATGCCGACCTCGCCGTCGAGCTTGACGTAGTTGAGGTTCTTCTCCTTGGCGGCGGCCTCGAGCGGGTTGGCCGCGGCCTTGTCGTGGAGCGCCTCGTGGTCGGGGTGCCGGAACTCGGCGTTGTCGTCCAGGGTGACCTTGCCGTCGAGGGCGAGGACGTCACCGGAGGCGACCTTGGCCAGCGGGTTGACCTCGACGAGGAGCGCGTCCTCGGCGATGAAGGTCTTCCACAGGGTGACGAGGATGTCGGCGACCTTGTCGGCCACCTCGGCCGGGAAGTTCGCGGCCTCGACGATCTCGCGCGCCTTCTCGGGGGTCACGCCCTCGTTGGCGTCCACCGGCGTCTTGGCGACGGCCTCCGGGCGGGTGGCCGCCACCTCCTCGATGTCCATGCCGCCCTCGACGGAGGCGATGGAGAGGAACGTGCGGTTGGCACGGTCGAGGAGGAAGGAGACGTAGTACTCCTCGACGATCTCCGGAGCGGTCTCGGCGATCATCACCTTGTGGACCGTGTGGCCCTTGATGTCCATCCCGAGAATGTCCGTCGCCCGGGCGACGGCCTCGTCCGGTGTGGCCGCCAGCTTCACGCCGCCGGCCTTGCCGCGTCCACCGACCTTCACCTGGGCCTTGACGACGGACTTGCCGCCCAGACGCTCGGTGATCTCGCGCGCCGCCTCAGGCGTGTCGATGACTTCACCGGCCAGCACCGGTACATCGTGCTTGGCGAAGAGGTCCCTCGCCTGGTACTCGAACAGGTCCACGCGCTTCCGTCCCTATCAGTGATTCGCGATTCGTTGGATGCGTGGGCGTGCCGCGAAGGGCAACGTGACTACGTCCGCAGTGTCACAAGGGGAGCGCACACGGTGTCCGAGCGCGCGGCATGTCCGTCTCGCAGGTTATCCCCGGTTGCAAGATGTATCTAAATCGCAGGTCACATCTGAGCGGTGAGACCTGTCACATGATGCCGGAAACCGTGACACACCGTGCCACCCGCACAAGACCCCACCGGGCGGGGACCGGCCCGGTGACGTTCGGCCGTCCGAGGTCGGACAGGCCCGCGAAGCCCTTGTTACTCGCGGGTCAGGTGCCCCATGCGCGAGGCACATGGGGCGTACGAGGCGCATGGGGGTGAACAGGGCATACGGGGCGTACAGGGTGTACGAGGCGGGCTCGCGCCCGGGCGGCCGGGGGAGGGCCTGCGCGGGTGCGCAACCTGCTTCGCGGTCCGTTCCTCCGGGTTCCTCACCCCGGGTCCGGTATCGGCAGCGGCCGCTTCTCGATCGCCGCGGCCATCACCTCCGGGAACAGGTCCGGCGTGCAGGCGAACGCCGGCGCGCCCAGCGCGGCGAGGGCCGCCGCGTGCTCCCGGTCGTAGGCGGGCGCCCCCTCGTCGGACAGCGCCAGCAGCGTCACGAACCGCACCCCCGACGCCTGCATCGCCGCGACCCGCTTGAGCATCTCGTCGCGGATGCCCCCCTCGTAGAGGTCGCTGATCAGTACGACCACCGTCTCCGCGGGCCGGGTGATCCGCGACTGGCAGTACGCCAGCGCCCGGTTGATGTCCGTGCCCCCGCCGAGCCGGGTACCGAAGATCACGTCGACGGGGTCGTCGAGCCGGTCCGTGAGGTCGACCACCGCCGTGTCGAACACGACGAGCCGCGTGCTGAGGGACCGCATGGACGCGAGCACCGCCCCGAACACCGAGGCGTGGACGACGGACGCCGCCATCGACCCGGACTGGTCGACGCAGAGGACGACCTCCTTCTTCACGGACCGCGCGGCACGCCCGTGGCCGATGAGCCGCTCGGGCACGACCGTCCGGTGCTCGGGGAGGTAGTGCTTGAGGTTGGCCGCGATCGTGCGGTTCCAGTCGATGTCGTGGTGGCGGGGCCTGCTGACGCGGGCGCTCCGATCGAGGGCGCCGGTGAGGGTGGCCCGGGTGCGGGTGGCGAGCCGCTTCTCCAGTTCGTCGACGACCTTGCGGACGACGGCCCGCGCCGTCTCCTTCGTCGTGTCGGGCATCGCCTTGCCGAGTGACATCAGCGTGCCCACGAGATGGACGTCGGCCTCGACCGCCTCCAGCATCTCCGGTTCCAGCAGGAGGGTGGCGAGCCCCAGCCGGTCGATGGCGTCGCGCTGCATGACCTGGACGACGGAGGAGGGGAAGTAGGTCCGGATGTCCCCGAGCCAGCGCGCCACCGACGGCGCGGACGCCCCCAGCCCCGCCGAACGCTCCCGCCCCGTCCGCGGCTTGTCCCCCTTGCCGTAGAGCGCGGTGAGCGCTCCGTCCATGGCGGCGTCCTGGCCGGACAGCGCGCATCCGGTGCCGTCGGCCGCATCCCCGCCGAGCACCAGCCGCCACCGGCGCAGCCGTTCCCGCGCCGGGTCCGTCACCGCTGCCGTCATACGTCCCCCTCCGTCCCCTGTTCCTCCGTCCGGTGCTCCTCCGTCCGGTGGCCGGGTGGCCGTCATCGCGCCGCTCCCACCAGGTCGGCGCCCGTGCCCCCGCCGTCCGCCTCTCCCGGTCCCAGCCCCAGCAGCAGCCGCACCACGGGCAGGACCGCGTCCGCCCGGTCGGCGTCGAGGCCGGCCGCGAAGCCGGGCGCCCCGCTCCCGGCGCCCGCCGCGCCGCCCCGTGCCCCCGGCCCGCGCCGGACCAGCTCGCCGAGCGTGCGCCGCACCCCGGGCTCGTACGCCGAGAAGGTGCGCCGCAGCAGCGGGAGCACGTCCGTGAACGCCTCCGCCGGCACTCCCGTCAGCCACGCGTCGACCAGTCCGAGGAGCCGCTCGTCGTGGACGAGGAGCAGTCCGTCCCCCGAGCCGCCGACGAACCCCTCGATCCACGCCGCCGCGTCCGCCGGGGACGTACCCGGTGACGACAGCGCCAGCCCCATCTGCCGGGCCGCCTCGTCCCGCGCCGACTCCCCGTCGTCCAGCAGCAGGCGGGCCGCCCGCCCCCGTACGACACCGGGCACGGTGTCCCGTGTCGCCAGCGTCCGCAGTGCCGACGCCCAGCGGGCGCGCAGGCCCCCGTGGCCCGGCGCGGGGACGTCGCCGAGGAGCCCCACCGCCCCGTGCACGGCGTCGAGATGGCGCCGCATCTCGTCGGCGGCGTCCGCGTCCAGTCCGGCGCAGGCCGGGGGCAGACCGATCAGGACCCGCTCCGCCAGTCCGGCGGCGACCTCGGCCAGGGCCGCGGTGCCGGTGCCGCGCACATCGCCGTAGCGCAGCGAGCGGACCAGGGCGGGCAGGGCCCGGGCGAGACGGCCGACGTCCGTGTCGAGGGCCGCGCGGTCGGTGAGTATCCGCATCACCGTGGGCAGTGCGTCGGGCAGTTCGGCCAGGAGGCAGTGCTCGGCGAGCCCGGTGACGGCGGCCAGGTCCCGCGCCGCGACGGCGTGCGCCTCCGCTTTGGCGGTCGCGGCGGCGAGTACGGTCGTCCCCCATGTCCCGGCCTCGGCGACCCGTACGGACAGCTCCGGCTCCCAGCACAGCCGCCAGGCCTCCCGGAACGTGCCCGTGCTTCCGTACGAGGCCGCCGGCTCCCCCCAGCCGACGCCGAGCAACCGCAGCCGGTGCAGCAGCCTGCTGCGCTGCCCGTCGGTCTCCCTGCGCAGGTCGAGTTCCAGTTCCCGCTCCGCGGCCTCGGGTTTCAGCCGCAGCCGGCGCTGGGTCCGGGTGAGGTCCCGCTGCAGGGGCACCGCGGGGGCCGTCGCCGGCACCTCGCCGAGCACGTCACCGACGATCAGCCGGTCGTGCACCAGTGCCAGCGGCACGTCGGAGCCCTCGCACATCACCGCCCGCACCGCGTCGGTCGTCTCACCCAGTCCGGGCAGGGGCCGGCCGCGCATCGCGGCGAGCGTCTCCGCCAGCCGTACCGCCTCGATGACATGGGCGGAGGAGACGATCCGGTCCTCGGCGCGCAGCAGCCCCGCCACCTTCGTCATCCACCGCTCGACCGGCCGGTCCTCCGCGCCGAACAGATGCCCGTACCAGCCGGGCGAGTCGATGCCCGCGCCGTAGCCGCTGAACCGGGACAGCCTGCGGTTCGTCCACGGCACCCACGTCATGTCCGTCCTGACCTTCGGCAGACCCCTGAGCAGGGCCCGGTCGGCGGTGACGGCGGTCTTCCGCCGCAACGCGGGCACGTGCCAGGCCCCGCAGACGACGGCCACGCCGCTCCCGGACTCCCGCTGCGCCGCCCGGACCTGGAGCCGCATGTACGCCTCGCGCACGAGGTCCCGGTCGTCTCCCCCGCTGCCGTACACCTCCCGCAGCGCCGTCATGGCCTCCTCCAGCGCGGCGAACGGGGCGAGCGCGTCGCCTTCCTCCCCCGCTCCGCGGTGCTCGACGACGTCCTCCCACCACCGCTCGGCGTCGTCGTACCCGGCGGCCTCGGCCAGCACCCGGAGCGGATCGATCCGCACACCGCCCTGCTGCCCGTTGTCCGCCTGCGCTCCGTCGTCCGGCTGCGCTCCGTCGCTCGCCTCGTCCCTTCCCCGGGCCAGGGTGTGAGCGGCCGGCAGGTCGATGAAGCGGGCCGGGACGCCGTGCTCCAGCGCCCAGTGGATCGCGACCCACTCCGGGGAGAACGCGGCGAGCGGCCAGAACGCCGAGCGGCCGGGCTCGTCCACCGCATGGGCGAGCAGGGCGACCGGCGGACGCATGCCGTCGTCCGCGGCGAGCGGAATCAGATCGTTCGCCTCCGGCGGGCCCTCGATCAGAACGGCCCCCGGACGGGCCTGCTCCAGGGCCGCCCGGACCGCCCGCGCCGACCCCGGCCCGTGGTGCCGCACTCCGAGCAGCAGCGGCCCCGCTGCCCGGCGGCCGCCGGGCAGCTCCGCCTCGCTCACGCGCCCGCCTCCCTGCAGGCCCGGTAGAAGTCCTTCCAGCCGTCGCGTTCACGGACGACGGTCTCCAGGTACTCCTGCCAGACGACGCGGTCCGCCACCGGGTCGCGGACGACCGCGCCGAGCATGCCCGCCGCGACGTCCCCGGCCCGCAGCACGCCGTCCCCGAAGTGGGCCGCCAGCGCCAGCCCGCCCGTGACCACGGAGATCGCCTCGGCGGTCGACAGGGTGCCGCTGGGCGACTTCAGCTTCGTCCGGCCGTCGGTGGTGACCCCGTCGCGCAGCTCGCGGAAGACGGTGACGACACGGCGGATCTCGTCGATGCCGTCGGGTGCGGGCGGCAGGTCGAGGGAGCGGCCGATCTGGTCCACCCGGCGCGAGACGATGTCGACCTCCGCCTCGGGCGTCTCGGGCAGCGGCAGCACCACGGTGTTGAACCGGCGGCGCAGGGCGCTGGACAGGTCGTTGACCCCCCGGTCCCGGTCGTTGGCGGTGGCGATCAGGTTGAAGCCGCGGACCGCCTGCACCTCCTGGCCCAGTTCCGGTATCGGCAGCGTCTTCTCCGACAGGATCGTGATCAGTGTGTCCTGCACATCGGCCGGGATCCGGGTCAGTTCCTCGATCCGGGCCGTCCGCCCCTCCGTCATCGCGCGCATGACGGGGCTGGGCACGAGGGCGTCGCGGCTGGGGCCGTGAGCGAGCAGCCGGGCGTAGTTCCAGCCGTAGCGGATGGCCTCCTCGGGTGTGCCGGCGGTGCCCTGGACCAGCAGGGTGGAGTCGCCGCTGACCGCCGCGGCCAGGTGCTCGGACACCCAGGTCTTCGCGGTGCCGGGCACGCCGAGCAGCAGCAGGGCGCGGTCGGTGGCCAGGGTGGTGACGGCGACCTCGACGATGCGGCGCGGGCCGACGTACTTCGGTGTGATCACGGTGCCGTCCGGCAGTGTGCCGCCGAGCAGGTAGGTGGCGACGGCCCACGGGGACAGCTTCCAGCGGGCCGGCCGCGGACGGTCGTCCTGCGCGGCCAGCGCGGTGAGTTCGGCGGCGAAGGCGTCCTCGGCGTGCGCCCGCAGCACCTCGGCCGCGGGCACGGGGCCGTTCCGGCTCGGATCGACGGATGCCGGGGCTACAGACGTCGGTTCGCCGGGCGTCGGTTCGACAGACACGGACATGGCGGAGTCCCCCTCCAGCTCGGCCGGTTCGGATCTGGCACCCACCGTGCACCACCCCACTGACAATCACTGTGACCTGGGAGAACGCGGATGCGAGGTGGATTGTCAGTGGGGGGATCTACCTTCGACGACATGACTCAGCAGGGGGTGCGCTGGACCGTGGAGCAGGTGCTGGCCCTGGCTCCTGACCCCGCGTCGCGCACAGCGGGAAGCAAGCTCGGCGCGGCCGGTCCGTGGTCCGAGGCCGGCGGTTCGGGCGAGGGGGCGGTGTGGGGGCTGTGCGAGGGCGGCGGCGGCAAGCGGTACCGGACGGTGGTCGACGTCGCGGACGCCTCCGGGCCCGCGTACCGGTGCAGTTGCCCGAGTCGTAAGTTCCCGTGCAAGCACGCCCTGGGCCTGCTGTTGCTCTGGGCGGGTGACGAGGGGGCGGTGCCGCGGGCAAAGGCGCCGGAGTGGGCCGGGCAGTGGCTCACGGCCAGGCGCGGGCCCGCGGGACGGAGCCGGGCCGCGGTCCCGTCGGGCTCCCCGTCCGGGCCCGCCGATCCGGAGGCGGCCCGGCGCCGGGCGGAGCGCCGGGCCGAGCGGGTCACCGCGGGTGCGTCGGAGCTGGAGCAGCGGCTGACGGATCTGCTCCGCGGCGGACTGGCCACGGCGGAGCGGCCCGGGTACGGCCTGTGGGAGGAGACGGCGGCCCGCATGGTCGACGCGCAGGCGCAGGGGCTGGCCACCAGGGTCCGTGAGCTGGGGGCGCTTCCGGGCACGGGTCCGGAGTGGCCGGTGCGGCTGCTGGAGGAGTGCGCGCTGCTCCACCTCCTCGGTCAGGGCTGGCTGCGCCGTGATCGGCTGCCGAGGGGGCTGGCCGCGACCGTCCGCTCCCGCGTCGGCCTGCCGGCCTCGGCGGACGGTCCGCCGGTGCGGGACCGCTGGCTGGTCCTCGCCCAGTACGACTCGGCGGACGCGCGCCTGACGACCCGCCGGATCTGGCTGTACGGCACGGACTCGCGGCGCACCGCGCTGCTCCTCTCCTACGGGGCCGCGGGGCGCGCTCCGGAGCTCGCGCTGCCGGTGGGGCTGGCCCTGGACGCGGAACTGTCCGCCTACCCGGGCGCCGGTCAGGTGCGGGTGGCGCTCGGCGAGCGGTTCGCGGCGCCCGCCCCCACGGCCGGGCGTCCCCCCGGGACGACGACGGCCCGGGCCGCCGCCCGGTACGGCGAGGCGCTGCGCGACGACCCCTGGCTGGACTCCGTTCCGGTGACCCTGGGCCGGGTGACACCTGCGCCGGACGGCGACTCCTGGCAGCTCGCGGACGCCGACGAGGACGCCGCCCTGCCGCTCACCGCGGCCGCGTGCTCCCGCCCCGGCCTGTGGCGTCTCGTCGCCCTCTCGGGCGGTGCGCCGGTCACGGTCTTCGGCGAGTGCGGCCACCAGGGGTTCACCCCGCTGGCGGCCTGGCCGGAGGGGCCCGGCGAGGTGGTGCCGCTGTGCTGAGCCGCCCGCACATCATCGGTCCCGCCCGCCTTCTGCCGCTCCCGGCCGTCCGACGGAAAGGAAGCCCATGAGCAGGACCTCCGTACCGGCCGTACCCTCGGCCGCGTCGGCGCCACACCCTGCGGACCCGTCCCTCCCGGGCGCCTGGGAGGACCTCGTCACCGCGGCGCTGCTGGGGACGGACCGGCGCACCCCGGCCGGCGCCGCTCCCGGCGCGGACGCCCCGAAGGCCCTGCTGGACGCGGCGGCCGTGGCGACCGTGCGGCGTCGCGCCGGACTGCGTCCCGCCAGGGCGGCGGAGCGTCCGCGACCGGCGCCCCGGGACCCGCGCCCCGCGCTGCCGCCCGCCGCCGCCCGCAGGCTCACGATGCTGCTCGCCGACCGCCCCGGCCCCTCCGGCGGCGGCCGCCGGGGCACGGCGCCGGACCTGATGGAGCTGCTGCCCCAGTGGTTGGCGGCGGCGAACGCCCACGGCTTCGCGGCGCCCGCCCCGGTGCTGCCCGCGCTGCTCGACGCCGCGCGGGGACGGACGGACCTGCGGGCGGCGGCCCTGCGTTTCGCGGGGCCGCGCGCTCTGTGGCTGGCCCGCCTCAACCCGGACTGGCGGTTCGCCCTGCGCTCGGCGCGGGGAAGGGACATGGCACTGCCGGGGGCCGAGGAGCCCGGGGATCCCGGGGACCCCTGGAACACGGAGCCGTCCCTGCGGCTCTGGCAGGAGGGCCTCTTCGCGGAACGGGTCGCCCTGCTCGCCACCCTCCGCTCCCGTCGGCCCGCCGCCGCACGAGAACTCCTCGCGACGACCTGGGCGACGGAGCGGGCCGAGGACCGGCTGATGTTCCTCGACTCGCTGCGCACCCGCCTCTCCCCGGACGACGAGCCGTTCCTGGAGCTGGCGCTCGCCGACCGCAGCCGCAACGTACGGGCGACGGCCGCCGAGCTGCTGTCGGCGCTGCCCGGTTCGGCCCTCGCGGAGCGTATGGCGGTCCGGGCCGCGGTGTGCGTGGCCGTGGACCACACCCGGGAGACGCCCACCCTCACCGTCGAGGCGCCGCACGAGTGCGACGCGGACATGGAGCGCGACGGGGTGACGGCCAAGGCTCCCGCGGGCCGGGGCGAACGGTCGTGGTGGCTGGGCCAACTGGTGGAGGCGGCCCCCCTGAACACCTGGTCGCGGCGGCTCGGCGGACGTTCCCCCCGGCAGATCGTGGCCCTCCCCGTGGCGGACGACTGGCGGAGCGAACTGCACGCGGCGTGGTGCCGCGCTGCGGTGCGCCAACGGAACGCGGAGTGGTCGCGGGCGCTGCTCGGCGAGCCCGCCGCGGTGGAGGCGGGCGGCCCGGGAGCGGTGTCCCTGTCCGAACGGGCCAGGCTGCTCGGCACCTTGGACGCGGCCGAACGAGCCGAGTGGGTGGCGGGGTTCATCGGGACACACGGACTGCCGGACGCGTTCCAGCTGCTCGGCGTGTGCGCGGTGCCGTGGGCGCCACCACTCGGCCGGGCCGTGGTGGACGCGCTCGACATCGCCCGGGACGCGGGGAGTTATCCCTGGAGTTTCAGCGGTGTCATGGGGCTGGCCGAGCGCTGCCTCGACCCTTCGGAGGCAGGCCACCTCGATGCGCTCCTGGCCGCACCGGAGGAGCCGGAGGACGCCTCGCCGGGCTCCGGCGACTACTGGTCGGAGGCGTTCCAGCGGCTGGTCACCACACTGCGGCTGCGCGCCGCGATGCTGGCGGAGCTGACCCCGGCGCCCCCGGCCGCTCCCGACTCCCCCGCCACGACCCCCGCGCCCCGTCCCCGCGGGTGACCGCGGGGACGGGGCGCGGGGACGGCCGCGCCGACCGTGGCCGGCGCGGCCGCGGTCCGCATCGGAGCAGGGTCCCGGGCCGGGTCTACGCCTCCGCGGGCTGCCGCACGGTCGCGCGCACCCAGTCCACGATCGACGCCGTCGTCGCCCCCGGGGTGAAGATCTCCGCGACGCCCTTCTCCTTCAGCGGAGCGATGTCCGCTTCGGGGATGATCCCCCCGCCGAAGACCAGGATGTCCGCCGCGTCCCGCTCCTTCAGCAGCTCGATCACCGCCGCGAAGAGCGTGTTGTGCGCACCGGAGAGGATGGACAGGCCGATCGCGTCGGCGTCCTCCTGGATCGCGGTGTCGACGACCTGCTCGGGAGTCTGGTGGAGCCCGGTGTAGATGACCTCCATACCGGCGTCGCGCAGGGCCCGCGCGATCACCTTGGCCCCACGATCGTGGCCGTCGAGCCCCGGCTTGGCCACCACCACGCGGATCGGACCGGCTGCCACACCCATTACTGCCTCCTGAAGCGACTACATCCATCCGTACCGAGAAATACCGCACATACAAGCCATGCCGCACCCGTCACGTGCCGCACGCCTCCGCCGCCCACCGAATACGCCGCCAAGGTACAGACGTCCGGCCCGCACCGGACCGGAGAAGTGAGTGAACGGACGTTATCCCCAGCATCCCGCAAGCGGCAGTTTCACGGTGCGGACCGAGGGGGAAATCACACAGAGGAACATGTTCACCGCGCACCGTTCCGGCGCCTCACGAGCCGGGCACCGCTGCCCGTGCGACACACGGACAACAGTGGGAACATGCGTACAGGGGATTCGTCACGAGGTCGTCCCCACCGCCGCGACCGGCCAAAGCTCCTGACGGGCGCGGTGTCGACCGCTTTTCGTGGTGAGCCCCACGAGGGCACATGGGGGACAGAGCTGTCCTTCGCGTGCCGACAGGAGGTCGGCCATGAAGGTCACGGAGGCAGTACTCCCCTTCCTGCCGCTGTGCCGGCGCCTGGTGCCGAGCCGGCTGGCAGGTCTCTCCACCGCCCTGCTGAAGGCCACCGCCCTGGAGCTCGCCATCCTGGTGGGCCACATGCTCCTCTATCCCGCCGGCATCGTGCAGGAGCGGCGGGACACGACGCCCGAGCTCCCCCCGCCGGACGGCACCGCGAAGCTGCCGACGGAGTGCCGCCCCCCGGTCGTGCTGCTGCACGGCTTCATCGACAACCGCTCGGTGTTCCTGCTGCTGCGCCGCAGTCTCGCCCAGCACGGCAGGCAGCAGGTCGAGTCGCTCAACTACTCTCCGCTGACCTGCGACATCCGCGTCGCGGCCGAACTGCTGGGCCGGCACATAGAGGAAGTGTGCGAGCGCACCGGCAGCAGCCGCGTCGACATCGTCGGGCACAGCCTCGGAGGGCTGATCGCGCGGTACTACGCGCAGCGCCTGGGCGGCGACGCCCGCGTGCGGACCCTCGTCACACTCGGCACCCCGCATTCCGGCACGCGCGTCGCGCCACTGGCCAACGCGCACCCCATCGTGCGCCAGATGCGCCCCGGCTCACCGGTGGTCGAGGAGCTCGCCCGCCCCGCGCCCGGCTGCCGCACCCGCTTCGTCGCCTTCTGGAGCGACCTCGACCACATCATGGACCCGCTGGAATCGGCCTGCATCGAGCATCAGGACCTGATCGCGCAGAACGTGCGGGTGGGCGGCGTCGGCCACCTCGCCCTGCCCGTGCACCCCGCCGTGGCGACCGGCATACGGGAGGTCCTGGACGCGGCACACCCCGGAGAGCCGACCACCGGCCACGCGGGCGGCCTGACGGTGGCCTGACGGCGGTGTGACGGTGGCGTGACGAAAAGCGGGCGACACGCCCGAAACGCACACCCCTCGGCAGCCGCGGCGGCGGCACTTTCCACCCGAACAACAGCTGCCCCCTCCGGCCGACTTGGCGACGCGAACACACACAGATCTCGAACGGATTTCGAACACAAAGCCAAGACCGTGAATATCCGCCGCCAAAACGCAACCGAATGCCCGTTTCCTGCGCGCGCGAAACCTGCGGAAGATTGTCGCGCCCGCATACCGCCGGGTACAGTCGCCGCACTGCTCTGCCAGCCCCTGTTGTCGAGGCGAAAGAGAAGTTGGTGAACGACCGTCACCCGTCGGGGACAATGGCCCCGCCCCCGGCTTCCGACGCCGTCTCGGCGCACTACGCGTCCTACGGCGCCCAGGAAGCCCCGTACGGTGACTTCACCGCGTACAGCGGCTACGACACCAGCGTTTACGACCCCACGGGCTTCGGAACCGGCACCCCGGCCGCCTCGGCCTTCACCGCCGACCCCCTCTTCGGCGATCTCTCGGGCAGCGGTCACGACCCTGCTTCGTACGCCACCGGGGACTGGTCCGCGGGCGGCCACGACGCCGCCTACCACGACGCGTACCCGGCCCAGCAACAGACCGCCTACGACACGGGCGGTCACGACGCGACCGCCTGGACCACCGGGCAGCAACTGCCCACGGTCCCGCCGCAGGCCACGGCACCCGACGCGAGCGGCCAGTGGGACGCCGGCGCCTGGCTCCAACCCGACCAGGCCCAGAGCACCCCCGATCCGACCCAGCAGTGGTACTGGGGCACCCAGACCTTCGACACCGGCGCCTACGACGCCACGCAGTGGAACTCCGACGGCGACTCGGCCCCACAGGCCACGGCCACGCAGGTCACGGCCACGCAGGTCTCCGAGTCCTACGAGCCCTCCTCCCACGAGGAGCAGCCCCTACCGTTCGACCAGCAGCCCACCTCCACGTTCGAGCTGCACCCGGACCTGCGGTCCTCCGCCGCCGGACACGACACGCCGGACGACACCGGTGACCCGTCCACGGCGGCCCCGCTGCTCGACGAGCAGGAGGAGCCCGCCCCGCTGCCCGCGCCGCGCACGGCCTCCCGCAGCGGCTCCCGTTCCCGCCGCCGCACGCCCGCCAAGCGCTCCGCGCTGCTGACGGTGGCCGTGCCCTCGGCGTGTGTGATGGGTGTCGCCGGCATCGCGGCGGCCTCGGTCGGTGACCTGGCCGAGGACAGCGGCGGCCCGGAGACCAGGACGACCGCGGCGGACCCGCCGCCGGTGCAGCCCGCCACCGTCAACAACGAACTCAACACCCAGCTCGAGAGCCTCTCCGCCGGGGCCAACGACTTCGCCGACCGGGCCAGTCGCACCCAGGAGCGCATCGACCTGAAGGCCCAGCAGGAGGCCGACCGCAAGGCGGCGGCAGAGGAGGCGGCCCGCAAGGAGCGGCTGCGCCCGAAGTTCGCGCTCCCCGTCGCGCAGCACGGCCTCAGCGCCTACTACGGCCAGTCCGGCATCAACTGGATGTCCGTGCACAGCGGAATCGACTTCCCCGTCTCGTACGGCGCACCGGTGATGGCCGCGACCGACGGCACGGTCCGCACCCAGTACAACAGCGCCTACGGCAACATGATGATCGTGACCGCGATGGACGGCACGGAGACGTGGTACTGCCACCTCTCCAGCTACCAGGTCCCCTCCGGTACGGCCGTGAAGGCCGGCCAGCCGATCGCCTTCTCCGGGAACTCGGGCAACTCCACCGGCCCGCATCTCCACTTCGAGGTCCGCCCGGGCGGCGGCTCGGCGATCGACCCACTGGCCTGGTTCCGCAGCCACGGCCTCGACCCGACGTAGACCGCCCTCCGCCCCTGCCGCCCGGCTCCGGGTACCGGATGCCGGACGGCCATCGCCCCGGGAACCGGGCGCTCCCGGCTCCCGGCTCCCGGCTACAGCTTCTCGACCGGCGCGTACCGCAGCAGCAGTCGCTTCGGCTTGGCGTCCCCGAAGTCGATCGTCGCCTCGGCGTTGCCGCCCGTCCCCTTCACCCCGACGACGGTGCCGAGCCCGAACTGGTCGTGCGTGACCCGGTCCCCGACCGCCAGCGACACCGCCGACTTCTCGGCGGCCCGGCGCGTGGCGAAGCCGGAGGCGCCCGCCGCCGCCGAGCGGGAGCGGGACGACGACAGCGAGGCCGCCACCCCGGACACCGGTCCGGAGGAGACCGGAGAACTCGCCCCCGTCCGCTTCCACTCCAGATGGGTGGCCGGGATCTCCTCCAGGAAACGCGAGGGCGGGTTGTACGAGGGCTGCCCCCAGGCGCTGCGCAGCGTCGACCGGGTGAGGTACAGCCGCTCACGCGCACGCGTGATGCCGACGTACGCCAGGCGCCGCTCCTCCTCCAGCTCCTTGGTGTTCCCGAGGGCGCGCATGTGCGGGAAGACGCCGTCCTCCATGCCGGTCAGGAAGACGACGGGGAACTCCAGGCCCTTGGCGGTGTGCAGGGTCATCAGGGTGATGACGCCGGAACCGTCCTCGTCCTCGTCGGGGATCTGGTCGGAGTCGGCGACCAGGGCGACCTGCTCCAGGAAGTCGGACAGCGCGACCGACTCGTCCTCACCCCGCTCCTGCTCGAACTCCAGCGCCACGGCGGCGAGTTCCTGGAGGTTCTCGATCCGGGTCTCGTCCTGCGGGTCGGTGGAGGCCTGCAACTCGGCGAGGTAGCCGGTGCGTTCGAGAATCGCCTCCAGGACCGTCGCCGGGCCCGCGCCGGACTCGACGATCGTACGGAGGTCCTCCATCAGCGTGTTGAACCGCTTCACCGCGTTGGTGGAGCGCGCGGCCATGCCGTACGCCTCGTCGACACGCCTCAGCGCCTGCGGGAAGCTGATCTTCTCGCGCTGGGAGAGCGCGTCGATCATGGCCTCCGCGCGGTCGCCGATGCCCCGCTTGGGGACGTTGAGGATGCGGCGCAGCGGCACCGAGTCCTCGGGGTTGGCGAGCACCCGCAGGTAGGCCAGGACGTCCCGGACCTCCTTGCGCTCGTAGAAGCGGACGCCTCCGACGACCTTGTAGGGCAGGCCGACCCGGATGAAGATCTCTTCGAAGACCCGGGACTGGGCGTTGGTGCGGTAGAAGACGGCGACGTCCCCCGCCTTGGCCACGCCCGCGTCCGTGAGGCGGTCTATCTCGTCGGAGACGAACTGGGCCTCGTCGTGCTCGGTGTCGGCGACGTATCCGGTGATCTGCGCGCCGGTGCCCGCGTTGGTCCACAGGTTCTTGGGGCGGCGGGACTCGTTGCGCTCGATGACGGCGTTGGCGGCGCTGAGGATCGTCTGCGTGGAGCGGTAGTTCTGCTCGAGCAGGATCGTCGTCGCGCTCGGGTAGTCCTCCTCGAACTGGAGGATGTTGCGGATCGTCGCGCCGCGGAAGGCGTAGATCGACTGGTCGGCGTCGCCCACCACGCACAGTTCGGCGGGCGGCAGGTCGTGCGCGGCCGGCTGCGTGCCGCCGGGGTACTCGGAGCCGCCGACCAGCTCGCGCACGAGCGCGTACTGGGCGTGGTTGGTGTCCTGGTACTCGTCCACCAGGACGTGCCGGAAACGGCGGCGGTAGTGCTCGGCGACGTCCGGGAAGGCGCGCAGCAGATTGACCGTCGTCATGATCAGGTCGTCGAAGTCCAGCGCGTTCGCCTCGCGCAGCCGCGACTGGTAGAGCGCGTAGGCCTGGGCGAGCGTCTTCTCGAACCCGTCGGCCGCCTGCGCGGCGAAGTCCTCCTCGTCGATCAGCTCGTTCTTCAGATTGCTGATCTTGGCGCTGAAGGACTTGGGCGGGAAGCGCTTCGGGTCGAGGTCCAGGTCACGGCAGACCAGGGCCATCAGGCGCTTGGAGTCGGCCGCGTCGTAGATGGAGAACGACGACGTGAAGCCGAGCTTCTTGCTCTCGCGGCGCAGGATGCGCACACAGGCGCTGTGGAACGTCATGACCCACATCGCGTGCGCGCGCGGGCCGACGAGCTGTTCGACCCGCTCCTTCATCTCGCCGGCGGCCTTGTTGGTGAAGGTGATCGCGAGGATCTGGCCCGGGTGGACGCCCCGCGCGGCGAGCAGGTGCGCGATGCGGTGCGTGAGCACCCGGGTCTTGCCGGAGCCGGCGCCGGCCACGATGAGCAGCGGGGAACCGGAGTGCGTGACGGCGGCGCGCTGGTTCTCGTTCAGTCCCTCCAGGAGGGCGGCGGGGTCCAGCACCGGGCGCGGGGCGCCGTCGCGGTAGTGGGTGTCCCGGTCCGGCGGCACGTCGAACTTCCCGCCGAACAGATCGTCCGGAACCTCCTCCGGCGCATGATCGTCCTCGGGCGGGGGCGGGGGTTCGTCCCCGGGGCCCCGCTGGGCCTGGAGGTCCGCCAGGAAGCTGTCGTCAAAGAGGCTGCTCATCGCTCTCCGAGTCTAGGCCGCCTCACCGACAAGCCGTGGCCGCCCCGGAAACATCGCCCCGCACCGCACCCCCACCCTCCAGCATCACGGCCTCACCCTGCGTGACGTGACGAAGAAGGTCACGAAAACGTATCGGGCATATCACCCATCAACCTTCACACGAGCCACATGAGTTGGCTACGGTTCGGGCTGGTCGTGCGTCCCCACCGGCGAACCCCGCCGGGCCGAGCGGCCTCCGCCGAGTCCGTCACCGCCGTCGCGGCAGCCGGTCCCTGGCCCTCCCCGGAGCGATGACGGCCTGGAAGTCCCCCTGCCGCCGCCCCGCAGGCAGAACGTTGGAAGGAGTCGCCTCCCTTGGCGTCGCACCGCAAGTCGCGCACCCCCGGTACGCGCGTGGCCGGCAAACGGACCCCCGCCATCGCCACGGCGGCCCTGACCTCCGTCGCCCTGCTGTCCCAGACCGCCGACGCCGCCCCCTCGGACGACGGCCGGCCGAGTCTGGAGGAGATCGAGAAGAAGGTCGACGACCTGTACCGCCAGGCGGAGTCGGCGACCGAGAAGTACAACGCGGCCAAGGAGAGGACCACCAAGCAGCGCAAGCGCGTCGACACCCTCCTCGACGACGTGGCCCAGCGCACCCAGCGGCTCAACGAGGCGCGGGAGGAACTGGGTTCCCTCGCCGCCGACCAGTACCGGACCGGCTCGGGCGTCCCGGACACGGCGACCTTCCTGCTCGCGGACTCCCCGCAGGACTTCTTCGACCAGAGCCGGCTGATGGACCGGATGACCGGCCGCCAGAAGGAAGCGGTCGACGACTACGTCACCCAGCAGTCCGAGACGATGGAGAAGCGGCAGGAGGCCACCGAGAGCCTCGAGGAGCTCACCGAGTCGCAGAACGGTCTGAAGACCGCGAAGGCTGCCGTCCAGAAGAAGCTCAGCACCGCGCGCGAGCTGCTGTCGAAGCTGGACGCCGAGGAGAAGGCGCGGCTCGCGGCGGCCGAGGAGAAGAAGCAGGAGGAGGCCGCCCGCGAGGCCGCCGAGCTCGCCCGCCGGCAGGCGGAGCAGCAGAAGGCCGAGGAGGAGGCCCAGCGGGAGAGCGGCGCGTCCGACGCCTCCGGCTCTTCCGGCTCGACGACCGCCCCGTCGCCCTCGCCGTCGACGCCGCCCTCGACCTCGATTCCGCCCTCGACCCCGACCTCGACGGACTCCTCGTACGCCGCCAAGGCCGAGAAGGCCCTCGCCTTCGCCCGCGCGCAGATCGGCAAGCCCTACGTCTGGGGCGCCACCGGCCCCGGCTCCTACGACTGCTCCGGCCTCACCCAGGCCGCCTGGAAGGCCGCCGGCGTCACCCTCCCCCGCACCACCTACGACCAGGTCGCCGCCGGCACCACGGTCCCGCTCTCCCAGGCACAACCCGGCGACCTCGTCTTCTTCTACGACGACATCACACACGTGGGCGTCTACGTCGGCAACGGCATGATGATCCACGCGCCGAAGCCCGGCACCTACGTCCGCGAGGAGTCGGTCTTCTACGACGGCGAGTCGTCGATCCACAGCGTGGTCCGCCCGGCCTGACCCCCGGCCTGCCGCGCCCTCGCGCGCGGCGGGTTCTTCTAACATCGCCCCATGCCCGCCCCCGACCCTGCCCCCACCCCCTCGCCCTCCGCCTTCCGCGCCTGGTGGGCGCAGCGTTCCCCGGCGGCCGGTTCCGCCGTGATGGCGACCGGCATAGTGTCCGTGGCCTTGCAGACGGCGGGGTGGGAGGTCCTCTCCCTGGTCCTCCTCGTACTCGCCTGCGCCGCCTGGCTGGGGCTGGCGGCGGAGTTCGTCCTGCGGTTGCTGCGGGAGCGGGAGCGGTGGGTGTCGGAGGCGGAGAGCCCGGACTCGCTCACCGCGGTCGCCGCGACGGCCGTGCTCGGCACGCGGGTGTCCGCACTCGGCCACGACGCCCTGGCCGGGGCGCTGCTCGCACTGGCCGCCGTGCTCTGGCCGGTGCTGCTCGTCCTCGTCGTGCGACGCTGGCGGCCGCACATGCCCGGCTCCGTGTTCATGGCCTGCGTGGCCACGCAGGGGCTCGCCGTCCTGGGCGCCACGCTCGCCGCGGCCGGGTCGGCGGCCTGGCTCGCACGGGTGGCACTGGTGCTGTTCTGGTCCGGGCTGGTGCTCTACGGGCTCGCCCTGTTCCGCTTCGACCCCCGGCAGGTGCTCGAGGGGGCCGGGGACCACTGGGTCGCGGGCGGTGCCATCGCCATCTCGTCGCTCGCCGGGGCCAGGCTGCTCACCGCCGACAGCTCCCGGCTGTATCTGTGGAACAACGACGACTTCGGTGTCCTGCGCCTGACGACCGTCGCCCTGCTGGTGCTGGGCCTGGCCTGGTACGCGGCGCTGCTGGCCGCCGAGGCCGTCCGGCCGCGGCCGGCCTACGACACACGGCGCTGGGCGACCGTCTTCCCCCTCGGCATGACGGCGGCGGCGACGCTCTCCGCGTCCGCCGCCCTCGGGTTCCCATGGCTCGACGGCCTGGGGCGTGTGCTGCTGTGGATCTCGGTGGCCGCCTGGCTGGCGGTCGCCGTCGGCGCGGCGACCTCCGCGCGGACCGTGATCATGTCTGGTTCCCTGTCGGCCTTCGTCAGGTCCAGAGCACGGCGATGAAAATGTTCGCCGTGGTCAGCAGTCCGACCAGCCCGAACAGGCCCTTGTCCACCTTCTCGTCGTCCCGCTTCACGTAGACCAGGCCGAGGATCACGATCAGCAGGGCCAGCTTGACGCCGATCTTGATGTGGTCGACGGAATGGCCCTGCGCCTCGTTGAGCCCGACCAGAGCGATACCGGTGACCAGCATCGTCAGCGCGCCGTGCAGCATCGCGGGCACGAAGCGCGCGGTCCCCTGCCCCATGGCCTTCATCTGGGTGAGGAACCCACCGAGCAGCGACGCGATACCGATGATGTGCAGTCCGACGAAAACATGAATGAGCACGTCCATGAGCCGGAGCCTAACCACCCCCCACCCCACACCCGACACCGGCCCGATGCGACGGCCACGGCTGTGGAGCTACGCCCTGCCGGAAAGCACCCGCCCCTCGAAGCTCAGGCTCCGGTACGCGCATACGCGACGAAAGCAGCCCAGGCACCTCCGGCAACGGCGAACCGAGGACTCCGGGACCCGAGCTTCGAGTCCCGGACGTGGACGGCGCGGGGGCAGGGTGCTACTTCGAGGCAGGCACCGCCCTGACTGTCGCTATAGCTGGACTTGTACCAGGTGAGGCGTTCACTCATGGCTCCTCTGCCACCCTTCTGATGAACGTGGCCGACTCCTCCACGCCAAGGCAGTGCATGCGGATCATTGCATGGGTCTGTGTGAGTGCACTTACCTTCTCCGGACTGGCATGCAGGACGCTGACCTCCGGCGCTCAGCGACTGTACGTCCGCCATACGGAAACGCAGCAGCATGCAGCCCTCCTCCGACCGGCCCCAGCGTGACCCGTCGCAGCGGAGGCTGAGCGCCCGAGCCGCGTGAGACCGGACGGGCCGAGCCCCCGGTGACGTCCTCGCCTCGTACGCGGCGCCCGCTGCATGCCTCGCCGCCCGACCTCTGACCAGGAATTCACCTGCCGTCAAGATCGTTCAATCGGCATGCCACAGCACCAGGACGCCCCTGACGTACGTCCCGTCACCGATGCCGACGTCCCCATCGCGGTCGACACCCTCACCCGGGCCTTCGTCGACTATCCCTTCACCCGGCACGTGATCGCCGCAGACAACCACGAGGCCCGGATCCGGCGCTTCCAAGAACTCTGCCTGACCCGCATCGGGATGGTGTACGGCCGCGTGTGGGTTGCCGACGCGGGCCGCGCCGTCGCTGTCTGGGCCACTCCCGACCAGGACCCCTCGCCTGCCTTCGCCGAGATCGGCCCACTGCTCGGCGATCTCATCGGTGACCGGACCGCCGCCTACGATTCCGCGGAGCAGGCCGTCGCTCCGTATCGACCGCAGGAGCCGGCGTGGTTCCTCAACACGGTGGGGGTCGCCCCCGGATCCCAGGGGCGGGGCCTTGGTACCGCGGTGCTGATCCCCGGCATCGAGGCGGCCGAACGTGCCGAGCGCCCGGCGTTCCTGGAAACTTCCAGCGAGAGGAACGTGACGTTCTACGAGCGCCTCGGTTTCAAGGTCACAGCCGAGGTCCTGCTCCCCGGCTCCGGCCCCCGCACGTGGTGCATGCGCAGGGATCCGCGGTAGGGCTCCGGGGCCCGCAACGCGGGAGAAATCGGAGCCTGGACATCAGGTTTCCTGGCGTGCACAGCGCTCGCCATGTGCGGTGCGAGCACGTCACCCTGTTTCTTCCCATACGGTCCCGATCCGCTCGGCGCTCGGCCTTCGACGAGATTCGCTCAGCCTTCGCTGCGACAGGTCAGGCACGGAGTGATCACAGCGGCACCTACCGGGCGGTCACACCAGGCGCCGTGCCGTCGCCCAGCGGGTGAGTTCGTGGCGGTTGGAGAGCTGGAGCTTGCGCAGGACCGCCGAGACGTGGGACTCGACCGTCTTCACGGAGATGAAGAGCTGCTTGGCGATCTCCTTGTACGCGTAGCCGCGGGCGATCAGCCGCAGCACTTCGCGTTCGCGCTGGGTGAGGCGGTCGAGGTCCTCGTCGACCGGCGGGGCGTCGGTCGAGGCGAAGGCGTCGAGGACGAAGCCAGCCAGGCGGGGGGAGAAGACGGCGTCGCCCTCCTGGACCCGGAAGATCGAGTCGACCAGGTCGGTCCCGGTGATCGTCTTGGTCACGTATCCGCGGGCGCCGCCCCGGATCACGCCGATCACGTCCTCCGCCGCGTCCGAGACCGAGAGCGCGAGGAAGCGGACCGGCTGCTCGGCGTCGCCCATCAGCGGCGCGCAGCGGCGGAGCACTTCCACGCCTCCGCCACCGGGCAGGTGCACGTCGAGGAGGACGACCTCGGGCCGGGTCGCGGTGATGACCGTGACCGCCTGGTCGACGTCGGCGGCCTCACCGATCACCTCGACGCCGGTCTGTTCGGTCTGCCCGATCTCGGCCTGGACGCCCGTGCGGAACATGCGGTGGTCGTCGACGAGGACGACACGCACATGACGTCCGGCGCCGTCGGCCGGCCCCGCCGTTCCGTTCGTCCCGGTCGGCTCGGTGGGCTCGCTCATGACGTGTTCTCCGCCCTCTCCATCTCCAGCTCGACCTCCGTGCCGCCGTCCGGCACCGCGCGCAGCCGCGCCGTGCCGCCGTTGCGCTCCATGCGGCCGATGATCGATTCTCTGACACCCATGCGGTCGGCGGGTATCGAGTCGAGGTCGAAGCCCGGGCCGCGGTCCCGGACGGACACGAAGACCGTCCTTCCCTCGACTTCGGCGTAGACCTGTACGGCACCCCCCTCGCCACCGTACTTGGCCGCGTTCACCATGGCCTCACGCGCGGCCTGCATCTGCGGGCCGATCTTCTCGTCCAGCGGGCAGTCGCCGACGACGACGACCTCGATGGGGACGCCGTGCTTGTCCTCCACCTCGGCGGCGTTGCGCCGCACGGCCTCGGCGAGGGTGGTGGGCTCCTCGTCCTCGTCCTTGCCGGTGCCCTCGGGCTTGTAGAGCCAGTTGCGCAGGTCGCGCTCCTGGGCGCGGGCGAGGCGGCGCACCTCCCCCGGGCTCTCGGCGTTGCGCTGGATCAGGGTGAGGGTGTGCAGCACCGAGTCGTGGACGTGCGCGGCGACCTCGGCGCGCTCCTGGGCGCGGATGCGCATCAGCCGTTCCTCGGAGAGGTCCTGGGTCATGCGCACGAGGTAGGGGCCGGCGAGGAGGGTGATCCCGACGAGGACCGCGAGGGCCGCCTGGAGCACCGACGCGAGGTGGGTACCGGAGCCCCGCAGGACGAAGATGCCCGACACACCCGCCGTGACCAGCAGGACGCCGGCGCCGCCCCGCAGCAGGGTGACCGTACGGCGGCGGCTGCCGACCTCGACCCAGCGGGCCCGGCGCGCGTTGTCGGCCTGCCGCCAGACCAGGGCGACGCCCGCGCCGACCAGCACGGTCGGCCAGAGGTAGACCCTGGCGCCGTTGGACGTGTCCACACTGCCGACGAAGCCCATGGCCACGACGACCATGAGGAGCAGGGCGACGATCTGGCCCTTGTCCGGTCTGCGGGTGACGAGTCTGCGCCGTCCGTCCGGAGAGGTCTCGGTCCCGACCAGCGGGGGCGGCTTCTGCGCGTCCACACCGCCGACGCCGAGCGGTACGAAGAACCAGAACGCGGCGTACAGCAGCGCGCCGAGGCCGTCGGCCATGAACAGACCGACGAACACGAGCCGTACCCAGATCACGGGCAGCCCGAGGTGTCCGGCGAGCCCCCGCGCCACACCACCGAGCCAGCGTCCATCACCGCTGCGGTAGAGCTTGCGCGGCGGCCGCGGCTCGACGAGTGGCGCTGCTGCGGCTTCCGACATGTCAATGATGGTCACACGGTCCCCGGTTCCGGGGCATCAGGGTCGATCCCGGAGACTCCCCTGATCTCCGGTTCCGGCTCCTCGGGCAGCCCCCGGGCACCCCTCAGGGCCGATATCAGGGTCCGGCCAGGGTCGTCCCGACTGCCGCCGCGGCGGCTCGCCCGTCACCATGGACCCATGACAGATCACCAGCACGCCGCGCCGGGCCCGGGGCCCGGCTCCGGCGCGGTCGGAGAGGCCGCTTCCGGCGGGGCCCCGCGGCCGCCCGGTGAGGCGGGCGTGCCCGAGCCTCCGCACCGTTTCCGGCGCGACCGCCGGCACCAGATGATCGGTGGAGTGTGCTCCGGGCTCGGCCGGCAGTGCGACATGGACCCGGTGATCTTCCGCATCACGCTGGCGGTGCTCTCCGCCACCGGCGGCGTCGGCCTCATCTTCTACGGCTTCGCCTGGCTCCTCGTCCCGTACGAGGGCGAGGAGGAGAACGAGATGCGCAGACTGCTGACCGGCCGGGTCGGCGGCCACACGCTGGCGGCGATACTTTTCGCGCTGGTCGGCTGCGGCGTCTTCCTCACCATGCTGAACAACGGCGGGGTGCTGAGCTTCGCCGTGATGCTCTCCCTGCTGCTCGCCGGTGCCGGGTACTGGTCCCGGCACCGCGGTGCCCCCAGCCCCGACCCCCTCGCCGCCCAGGCCGCCGCCGACGCCCCGCCGGAGCCCCAGGCGCCGCCGGTTCCCGCCGCCTACTCCTCCTGGTGGCGCGATCCCATCGTCAAGGACGGCACGCACGTCGGCGGTACGGGCTACTTGTGGGGTCCGGGGAACTCCCGCGACCTGGACATCGCCTCGGTGGTCGACGTCCGCCTCGACCCCCACGGCTCCGGCCGCGGCGCCGCACGCCCCCCGCACCCGCGGCCGGCCAAGCCTCGAGGGCCCCGCGGGATCGGCGGCTGGGTCTTCCTGTTCGCCCTGCTCGCGGCCGGCCTGGGCACGGGCCTGACCTGGCAGGAGCATCCGCTCGGCACCAGCCTGCAGACCGGTCTCGCGTGTGCGCTCGCCGTCTTCGGCCTCGGTGTGGCGGTCAGCGCGTTCCTGGGCCGCACCGGGGCGGGGTCGATCATCTTGGCGGTCATCACCGCGGGACTGCTGGCCGCCTCCACGGCCGTGCCCGAGGACATCGGCACCGAGTGGATGCGCACCAGTTGGAAGCCCGCCTCGGTCGCACAGATACGCCCGGCGTACCACCTGGGCACGGGGAGCGGCACCCTCGATCTGTCCAAGGTGCGGGTGGCCGAAGGGCAGACCGTGTCGACACGGGCCGATGTCGGCCTGGGCCGCATCCACGTGATCGTGCCCGAGAACGTGACCGTGCGGCTGAACGTCCAGGTCGGGCTGGGCGACATCCAGTTGCCGGGCGACCTGCGGAAGGACGTGGACGTGGCACCCGACAAGCGCGAGGAGGCGACCCTGGCTCCGCCCGCGGGCGTCGAGAAGGCGGGCACGCTCCACCTGGAGCTCCAGGTCGGCACCGGACAGGCGGAGGTGAGCCGTGTTACGTCATGAGTTCCAGCCCGGCAGGCTGGTCGCCGGTGCCTTCCTCACCCTCGCCGGCGTGCTCTACGCCGGAGACGCGGGCGGCGCCTGGGACACCCCGTGGTTCGTCGTGTTCCCCGTCGTCGGGGGCGGCCTGTGCCTGGCCGCAGCGGTGGGCGGCGTGACGGGCCTGATACGCCGGAACAGGCGGTCCGGCGACCGGGAGAGCCAGGCGAAGTCACCGAGCTGACGGAGGCGGCCGGCGGCCGGACCGGCGCTTTCGCCGCAGGTGGGGCGGCCCTACCGGTAGTTGCTCACCCGGCGTCGCCGGCGCCCCCGGAGGGCGGCGTCCACGGAGAGCAGGGGTGCGCCTGCCAGTACCAGCGGAATCCAGCCCATGAGGTAGGGAAGATCATTTCCGTAGTAGTACGGTTCGGCGGCCCAGCTCACCGTCAGCCACAGGCTGAGGGAGATCAGCGCACCGCCGAGGGCGGCCGGTCGGGCGAGCAGACCGATGAGGGTTCCGATGCCGACGGCCAGCTCGCCGAAGGCGATGGCGTAGCCGAAGGCGACGGGATTCTCCAGGGACATGTCGACCAGTGCGGGAATGGCCGAGGAGTCGCGGACGGCACGCATCATGTCGCCGATCGACCCGGCCCCGGTGTCCTTCATGAACGCGCTGTCGGTGAGTTTGTCCAGTCCGGCGTAGATGAAGGTGATGCCGAGGAAGATCCGCAGAGGCAGGAGTGCGTACTGCGTCGCGGTGTCCCGCCAGTTCCTGCTGCCGTCGAAGCGAGGGCTGTACGTATCCACGCGCATGCCTTGGGTCATTGCCGTCTGCCGCCTCTCACCGCCGAACCGAGACCTCCTCGACAGACCATACGTACGACAAACAAGGCCGGATCAATCCCTCACCGCCCCGGTTTTCCGGAACGTCACCTGGACCACCCGGCTCGACCACCCGGCCGCGCCCACCGGTCCGGCCGGTCCGTCAGTCCGTCACGTCGATCGCGTACCGGTTCGTCTCCACCCCGGCTGCCGTGACGACCTGCACTTCCACCCGCCCCGGTTCCACCTCCGCCGGGACCGGAACGGTCAGCAGGGCGTCCGTCGGGTTGTCGAAACCGCCCCGCACCGGCACCAGCGGCACATGGACGTGCACCGTTCCCACCCGGACCACCATCCGGGCCAGCCGGTCGGCTCCCTGCGCGCCCATCGGAACGAAGCCGGTGCCCCGGATCTCGATGTCGTCGCCGGTCCGGATCGGCGCGTCCAGGTCCCCGGCCTCCCGCGCCCGTACCACCGAGAGGATGACCGGACGGCCGCCCTCCGCGTACTTGCCCGCCAGATAGGTCGCCGCCGACACCAGCACGACCACCGCGAGCCCCCACGGCAGATCGGGCAACTGGTCCGGCCGCCGTGCCAGCCGTACCGCCGCGAACACCAGCGCGACGGCGCTGATCACGACGTACTGGATGTCGGCGAAGCAGCCCCGTCCCGCGTCGTCGGTCAGCAGATCGGCCGCCCGGGGCCGGTCCGCACGTACCTTCTGCAGCCGCTGCCCCTGCACACGCAGTCCGACCACCCGCCGCACCACCACGGCGATCCCGCACACCACGGCGAGTACGGTCACCACGCCCGCACCGCGGGCCAGTTCCAGTCCCGCGATCAGCGCGTCGCGTTCCCTGGGCTCGGAGGCGACCGCCAGCTGTCCCACCAGGACCAGCACCGCGTACGCCAGGAGCAGCACCCAGGAGGCCGCCACCGCGCGGGACGTGGAAAGACGGTTGTCCTCCCCGATCACCGGCGCCAGCACCCCGCCCCGCGCCCGGTGGAACCACGAAGCGGCGGTCAGCGCGCCGGCCACCACCAGCGCGGCCAGCAACCCGGCCGTGCGGGCGGCACTCCAGCCCGAGCCGATCGCCGTGAGCGCCTGGCCCAGAAGCAGCAGCACGACCGCCGCCCACACCACGACCGCCGTCCGGCGCCACAGGCGCGCCAGCCAGGCCGCGCCCTCGGCCCGGCCCCGCTCGGCCACGAGTTCCGCGGCCTGCGCCAGCTCTTCCGAGACCCACTGGCGGGACGCGGACGCCGAGTGGGCGACCGCCGCGGGCAGCCCCTGTCCGGCCGCGTACTCCTCCCGCTTCAGCAGGAACGCGGCGACCGCGCGCCGGTGCCCCTCACGCACCCCGTGCGGACAGTCCCCGCAGGCGCAGCCGCCCTCGTGGGCGCCCATGTCCGCGCCATACCCCGTCACGGTGGGGTCCGCCTCCTGCACCGCCACGCCCGAAGCCCGCCTTTCCCCTGTCCGCGCACGTTGAAGATCACCATCGGTGCACGCAACTCCACGGCAACGACTGCGAATTGTGCCCTACGTCCGGCCCTCCCCACTCGGCAGGTCCGGTCAGCGGGTGAAGTTCGAGGCGCCGTGTTGACCCGGCCACGAGATCCCCCGTGGCGGCCCGTCGCCGACCAGCGCCTCCCGTCGACGATCGCCGTACGGTGCCCACTGCTCCATCCGGAGGACACCGCGGATACCCGACACACGGTGTCCGGTATCCGCGTCACACTCACCCCATGAACACGGACTCCATGGACACGAACTGGGAGGCCTTCACCTCCGCCGAACCCGATCTCGCGAAGACCGTGGAGGAGCGCTTCGGCGCGCACACCCACCACGTTCTCGCGACCCTGCGCAAGGACGGGTCGCCGCGCACCACCGGCCTGGAGGTGCGCTTCCTCAACGGTGAGCTGTGGCTCGGCATGATGCCGGACTCGCTCAAGGCACTCGATCTGCGCCGCGACCCGCGCTTCGCGCTCCAGGCGAACCCCGGGGCGGGGACGGGCATGGGCGGCGGGGACGTGCGGATCAGCGGACGCGCGTTCGAGGTCGACGACGCGGACACCAGGAGCGAGTACGCCGAAGAGGTGGAACCGCCGGAGCCGTTCCACCTCTTCCGCACCGAGTTGACGGAGGTCGTGCGGACCTACGTGGAGGACGAGACGTATCTCGTCCTCCAGGTCTGGAAGCCCGGTGAGCCGGTGCGCACGCTCAAACGGACGTGAGCCCCCTCCGAACGGGGACTGCCCGAACGGGGACTGCCCGAACGGGGACTACTCCCACTCGATGGTCCCCGGCGGCTTGGAGGTCACGTCGAGGACGACGCGGTTGACGTCCCGCACCTCGTTGGTGATGCGGGTCGAGATCTTCCCGAGGACGTCGTACGGCAGCCGCGACCAGTCGGCGGTCATCGCGTCCTCGGAGGACACCGGGCGCAGGACGACGGGGTGGCCGTAGGTGCGGCCGTCGCCCTGGACACCGACGCTGCGGACGTCCGCGAGCAGGACCACGGGGCACTGCCAGATGTCCCGGTCGAGGCCGGCCGCGGTGAGCTCCTCGCGGGCGATGGCATCGGCCTCGCGCAGCAGGTCGAGCCGCTCCCTGGTCACCTCGCCGACGATGCGGATGCCGAGTCCCGGGCCGGGGAACGGCTGCCGCTGGACGATCTCCTCGGGCAGGCCGAGTTCCTGGCCGACCATCCGGACCTCGTCCTTGAACAGCTGGCGCAGCGGCTCGATCAGCTTGAACTCGAGGTCCTCGGGCAAACCGCCCACATTGTGGTGGGACTTGATGTTGGCGGTGCCGGTGCCCCCGCCGGACTCGACGACGTCCGGGTAGAGGGTGCCCTGGACCAGGAACTCCACGGCCGGGCCCGCGTCCGCGACGATCTCGGCCTGGGCCTGCTCGAAGACCCGGATGAACTCGCGGCCGATGATCTTCCGCTTCTCCTCGGGGTCCGAGACGCCCTTGAGCGCGGTCAGGAACCGCTCCGACGCGTCCACGACCTTCAACTGCACGCCGGTCGCGGCGACGAAGTCCTTCTCGACCTGCTCGGTCTCGCCCTTGCGCATCAGGCCGTGGTCGACGTACACGCAGGTCAGCTGCGCACCGATGGCCCTCTGGACGAGGGCCGCGGCGACGGCGGAGTCCACCCCGCCGGACAGACCGCAGATGGCGCGCCGGTCACCGACCTGCTCGCGGATGGCGGCGACCTGGTCCTCGATGACGCTGCCGGTGGTCCAGCTCGGGCTCAGGCCCGCGCCCCGGTACAGGAAGTGCTCCAGCACCTGCTGCCCGTGCGTGGAGTGCATCACCTCGGGGTGGTACTGGACGCCGTAGAGCTTCTTGTCGTCGTTCTCGAAGGCGGCGACCGGGACGACGTCCGTGGAGGCCGTGACGGCGAAGCCCTCGGGGGCGGCGGAGCAGGCGTCGCCGTGCGACATCCACACGGCCTGCTCGTCCGGGGTGCCCTCGAAGAGGGTGGAGGACGACTTGGAGACGTGCAGCTCCGTACGGCCGTACTCACGTGCGCCGGTGTTGTCCACCCGGCCGCCCAGGGCCTGCGCCATGAGCTGGAAGCCGTAGCACATGCCGAAGACCGGGACACCGGCCTCGAAGAGCGCGCGGTCGACGGTGGGGGCGCCCTCCTCGTAGACCGACGAGGGGCCGCCGGAGAGAATGATCGCCGCCGGGTTCTTGGCGAGGATCTCCGCGACCGGCATGGTGCTCGGCACGATCTCGCTGTAGACCCGCGCCTCGCGGACGCGACGGGCGATGAGCTGGGCGTACTGCGCGCCGAAGTCGACGACCAGGACGGTGTCGGGCGCGTTGGCAGCGGAAGTCGCTGATGACACGAGGTGCCTTCCGGCGGTGGGCGGGTCTGGTGTCTTCCGATTCTAGCCGGTGGGCATGCGGCCCTCTCCGGGCTCCGGCACCCCTGCACGGCAGGGGTCCGTCTCACCATGCGACCACCCGTGTTGGACGGCCGGGGCGAGCGCGGCATACTGGGACCCATGTTCACGCGCACGGCCGTCTCGGCTTTCTTCTTTACCTATGGCAACCGGCCCACCGGCTGCCATGGTCGTGCTGCTTGAGCAACTGACAAGCGACTTCCCAGGCGCCCCGGGCCGACAAGGTCCGGGGCGCCTGGCGTTTTCGGACCCGATCGATCCGGGGGCGCCCCACACATCCAGCGAGGAGCCCCGTCATGGCCACCACCACCGACGTCACCACCGACAGCACGACCGTCGACAACACCACCGCCGAGAGGACCGGCGCCCGCACCGCCGAGGCCGCCGACGTGATCACCGGTGCCCGCGAGCGGATTGACGCCCTGGACGATCGGATCATCGGCCTGGTCCAGGAACGGATGGCCGTGTCGGCCGTCATCCAGCGGGAACGGATCGCCTCCGGCGGCCGGCGCGTGAACCTCTCCCGCGAGATGGAGATCCTCAGCCACTACAGGGAGGCCCTGGGCAAGTCGGGCACCACGCTCGCGATGACCCTGCTGGAGCTGAGCCGCGGCAGGATCTGAAACGGCCGAGCACCGGCGACCGGACACCGGATCCGCGTGCCAGGCACACACGTACGCATCCCTCCTCACCCGTACGGCGCGTGACCGGAGCCGTGGTCGTGCCGTTGGTAGGGGTGTCCGTGTCAGCCAGGGGCGGGCTCGAAAGAACCACGCGTGGCTCGCCGGAGCGATGAGACGTGCGGATCGTGCCGCGCGTCGTGGGACCTCGTTCCGGGCAGGTGACCGGACGGCAGGGGACAGCAGCCCGGTCACCCGGGAGAACGGCCGGCTCCGGGGACGCCCGGGGCCGACCGGCGGGGCCCTCCCCCGCGGTCGGCGCCCGTGCGGGACGTGGTGTCAGGTGCGGGTCACGACGCCGCATTCTCCGGTGGCCCCGTCCAGGCCCCGGCTCCGGTCGTACGGATCCCGCTCCTCCCCCGTCGGCATGGGGCTGCTCTCCAGGTCGGCGAGGAACTGCGGGCGTATCACTCCGTCGCCCTCGCGGCAGTCGTCGTTGCCGATCTCGCTGTTGCTGTCGGCGAGCCAGATGTGTCCGTCGGTCGCCTGGAACCTGGCGGGGTCCACCGCCTCCACCTCGATCACCCGGCGCGCGATCACCCGGGTCACCTCGCCGCCACCGGGGCGGGCGAGCGCGTACACGAAGGTGTAGTCACCCTTGACCACGGCCTTCCCTTCGGTTCCGCGCACGGGCTCGACCGCCAGACGGCCGCGAACCCTCACATCGCCCACCAGTTCGACCTCGTCGGGGTCGAACCGGGTGAAGATCCACACCGGGTCGTTCTCCACCGTGGGCCTGCGCAGACCGGCGCGCAGCTCGGCGAGGTAGTCCCCCATCAACGGGTCGAGGAGGGCCAGCGCCTTCTTCGGCTCGGCCCCCATGATCACCTCGTGGTCGAGGTTCGAGGCGATCAGGAAGTCCCTCGCTCCTTCCAGGGCCGCCCCGACCGAGGCCGCGGAGACGCCGTTGACGGCCTTCGCCCTCCCCTCCGGCAACCGGATCGCCTCCGCTCCCGACTCCCACCGTGCGGCCGGGGAGCCGGCGAAGGGCCGCTCCCGGGTGGGCATATCGGCGAGGGCCGCGGAGGGGGCGCCCGTGGGGCGGGCGGTCTCGGGGGCGAGCGGTGCGGCGGAGGCGCCGTCCGCCCCGTCCTCGCCGAGACCGCCGGGCAGCCAGGAGCGCGCGCCGGACGGGTCGACGGCGACCACGGCCACCGCCACGGCCACCAGTACGCCGACGACACTCCAGCCCGTGCGCCGGCGCGTGGTGCGGCCGTTCATCTCCTGCCAGGCGGGCCCGGTGCGCCACCCCTCGGGCTGGGCGGCGGGCCCGTTCCGGCCCCGACGGCGCTTTCCGCCGGCGCCGTTCGACCTGGCCTGCGCCTCGTCCATGGCGCGCAGCCGCTCGGTCACCATCCGCGCCCGCGCGGACGGTTCCTTCGGGGCGGTGGCGCGGATGTCGCGCTCACTGTCCTCGAAGAACTTGTCCCACACATCGTCGGGCGGAGTGGAGGACTCCGGTCTCGTGGGTTCTTCGGACGGCTGCTCGGGCACTTGGGGATGCGCTTTCTGTCCAGGGGGATCGGATTCCGTCGACGCGGATCGAAGGGTGAGCGTACGCCCGTACCGATCACCCCGTACGAGTGATCCACATCACATAAAATTCCTGTCAGATCCAGGACAACCATTCACGGGGTTCGGTGATCAAACCATCAGAACCACGGGCCACACCCCGCGCCCCACCGCGGAGGCCTCCCCACTGACGCGTACCGCAACCGGCGGTACACCTGACTTCCCGAGGTCTTCATGAAGCTCCGCCGTGCCATGGCTGTTGCGGCCGCAACAGCAGTGATCGCCCCGGCTGCGCTCCTCGCGGCTCCGGCCGCGTACGCCACTGACGAGACGAACCCGTCGCCGATCGCCTCCTCCCCCGAGGTGGCCCCCGAAGAGACCGACCCGGCGGAGACGGACGCCCCTGCCCCGGAGCCGTCCGCCACCGAGACGACCGACGACACTGCCAACCCCGGCGAGACCGAGCCCGGCGAGACCGGCGAGCCCGGCGACGAAGAGCCGGAGCCCGAGCCCAGCGAGACCGAGACCGGCGAGCCCGGCGACGAAGAGCCCGAGCCCGAGCCCAGCGAGACCGAGCCGGAGGAGTCCGAGACCCCGGACCCCGAGCCGTCCATATGCGAGGACACCAAGGTCGACGTCGGCTTCTCCGGCCTGCCCGGCAAGATCTCGGTGGGCAGCGGCTGGCACAAGTTCTCGCTGGACGTGGTGAACAACTCCGACTCCACCCTCGAGGACCTCGACTACTTCGCCGGCGCCTCCGCCGACGAGTACTGGGAGGACATGTTCCGGAGCAAGCACGTCCAGCTGCAGGTCTGGGACCCGGAGGACGAGATCTGGACCGACCTCAACGAGGGCGGCTACGCGGTCGGTTACATCGGCTACAGCACCGAGCTCGAAGCCGGCTACCAGGTCAACATCCCGATGCGGATCAACGTGAAGGCCTCCGCCCCGGTCGGCGCCGGCTTCTCGCTCGGCGCGACGATCTACGGCGACAGCGACGGCGAGTGCACCGGCTTCGGTGAGGTGTCGTACAAGTTCCAGATCGTGGCCGCCGGTACGAACACGGAGGGCACCAAGCCGCAGGTCGGCGGCAAGGCCCCCGTCACGGACAAGAAGCCGGCCGCCGACACCCCGAAGGTCACCGGCAGCCTGGCCGAGACCGGTGCCGGCTCCGCGCTTCCGATGATCGGCCTCCTCGGCGGTGCCGCCGTCGCGGCCGGCGTCGGTGCGGTGTTCGTGGTGCGTCGCCGCAACGCCGGCTCGGTGGCGTGAGCACGCCGTGAGCAAGGTGGCGTGAACACGCCGCAGCCATAGGAAGAGGACCTGCGCTCGGAGGGGGGCGCAGGTCCTCTTTCCTTCTCCGGATCACTCGGACCGTCAGGACCGTCAGGACCGCCCGAACGGTCCGGCTGTCGCGGTTACTTCCTCGGCGGCACCGTCGGCATCCCCAGGAACGGCAGCCGCAGCGCGCCGAACGCGTCCGCCGGGACCGCCGGCGCCTTCGGCTCGACCGGCCGGAGCCGCTCGTAGGCCGCTCCCTGCTGCGGACGGGGGTCGGGTTCGCCCTTGTTGGGCCAGTACGCCATGGCCCGCTCGGCCTGTGCCGTGATCGTCAGGGACGGGTTGACGCCCAGGTTCGCCGAGACCGCCGCCCCGTCCACGACCGAGATGCCGGGGTGACCGTAGAGGCGGTGGTACGGGTCGACCACACCGGTGTCCCGGGTGGCGCCGATGGGGCAGCCGCCCAGGAAGTGGGCGGTGAGCGGCATGCCCGACAGTTCGCCGATGTTGGAACCGGCGAACCCGTTGATCTCGGCCGCCAGGGCGGACGCCCCCTCCGTGGCCGCCTTGATCTGCTTGGGGTTGGCGGCGCCGTGTCCCTGCCGCGCGGTGAGCAGCCCGCGGCCCGCTCCGGACGGTTTCAGGTACGTCGTCAGGGAGTTGTCCAACGACTGCATCACCAGGCCGATGATGGTCCGCTCCGACCAGCGCCGGTTGGAGAGCGAACGCATCATCAGCAAGGGGTGCCTCGCCGCGTTGCCCAGCCAGCCCAGCGCCCTGGCCGCGCCCGAACCGCCGCCCGCGTACGGGACCTGGAGGATCGACAGGGCGCCCATCGAGTTGGAGCCTCGGCCGTAACGGACCGGTTCGATGTGGGTGTTCTCGTCGGGGTGGATCGACGAGGTGATGGCCACACCGCGGGTGAAGTCGACCTTGGGCGCCCCCGTCGCCTTGCGGTAGCGGCGGTCGTCGGTCTGCGCCCCGACCAGCGCCTCGGAGTTGGTACGGGTCAGTTCGCCCAGCCGGTCCGAGAGGTGCGGGAGCTGACCGTTGGCCTTCATCCGGTGCAGCAGCGTCTGGGTGCCGTACGTGCCCGCGGCCAGCACGACGCGGTGGGCCCGGAAGGTCCGCCCGCGGCCCTTGCGGCGGTTGTGGGTGGGGAGCGTGGCGACGGCGAACCCTCCCTGCGAGTCCTCCGTCACCGACACGGCCGTCGTCATGGGGTGGACGACCGCGCCCGCCTTCTCGGCGAGGTGGAGGTAGTTCTCGTTGAGGGTGTTCTTCGCACCGTGCCGGCAACCGGTCATGCACTCGCCGCATTCGGTGCAGGCCCGGCGCGAGGGGCCCGCCCCGCCGAAGTACGGGTCGGCCGCCTCCCGCCCCGGCTTCGCCCGCACCGTGCCGTCGGCGTCCTCGCCGTCACCGAAGAAGACGCCGACCGGGGCCATGTGGAAGGTGTCGCCCACGCCCATCCGCTCGGCCGCCGCCTTCAGGTGCACGTCGGACGGGGTCGTCGTCGGGTTGAGCCGTACGCCGAGCATGCGCCGCGCCTGGTCGTAGTACGGCCTCAGCTCGTCCTGCCAGTCGGTGATGTCGCGCCACTGCGGGTCGTCGAAGAAGGGCTCGGGCGGTACGTAGAGGGTGTTGGCGTAGTTGAGGGAGCCGCCGCCGACGCCCGCGCCGGCCAGGACCATGACGTTGCCCAGCAGATGGATGCGCTGGATGCCGTACATGCCGAGCCTGGGGGCCCACAGGTAGTTCCGCAGGTCCCAGGAGTTCTTCGGCAGGGAGTCACGGGTGAAGCGGCGGCCCGCTTCCAGTACGCCGACGCGGTAGCCCTTCTCGGTCAGGCGCAGGGCCGTGACGGAACCGCCGAAGCCCGAGCCGACGACGAGGACGTCGTAGTCGTACACGGCGTCGTGCGCCGTGTCGTGCGCCGTGTCGTGCAGCGTCTCGTCCTGGCGTTCGTCGTTCCGGTCCTGGGCGGAGTTCTCCTGTGACACGTGCTCTCCTCGTCGAAAGCCGCGGTGCCGGCTCGGCTCGGGCGGGCGGGGCGGGCGGGGCGGGCGGGGCAGGGCGGGCTAGCGGAAACGGAATGCCTTCATCAGGCGCAGGCTCCGGCTCATCAACTCCGCGTACCGCTCGTCGTCCAGGCCGAGGGAGGGTGCCATCGGCAGCAGCCGCTGGTGTGCGACGGTCTGGGCCTCCGTGTACTTGAGGATGCCCTCGGAGCCGTGCCGGCGGCCGAGGCCGGAGTCCTTCATGCCGCCCATCGGCGACTGGGCGCTGCCGTAGGCGGGCGCGTACCCCTCGTTGATGTTGACGGTGCCGGTGCGCAGCCGGGCGGCCACCTCGCGGCCGCGCCGGGCGTCCTTCGTCCAGACCGAGGCGTTCAGGCCGTACGGAGTGGAGTTGGCGCGTTCGACGGCCTCGTCGTCGGAGCCGAAGCGGTAGAGGGAGACGACCGGGCCGAAGGTCTCCTCCGCGCAGACGGTCATGGACTCCTGGACGCCGTCGAGGATGGTCGGCTCGTAGAAGTATGGTCCGACGTCCGGCCGGGCCCTGCCGCCCGCGATCACCTCGGCGCCCTTCGCGACGGCGTCCGCCACGTGCCGGGTGACGGCCTCCAGCTGGCGTTCGCCGACCAGGGAGCCCATGTCGGCGCCGTAGCTCAGGGAGGTGCCGAGGCGGATCGCGCGGGTCCGGGCGGCGAAGCGTTCCAGGAAGGCGTCGGCGACCGACTCGTGGACGTACAGCCGCTCGATGGAGATGCAGAGCTGGCCCGCGGAGGAGAAGCAGGCGCGGACGGCGCCGGCGGCGGCCTTGTCCAGGTCGGCGTCGTCCAGGACCAGCATGGCGTTCTTGCCGCCGAGTTCGAGGGAGACGCCGACCAGGCGGGCGGCCGCGCTTTGGGCGACCTCGCGGCCGGTGCGGGTGGAGCCGGTGAAGGAGACGTAGTCGGCGTGCCGGACGACCTCCGGACCGACCACCGGCCCCTCGCCGAGCACGACCTGGAAGACGTCGGCGGGCAGCCCGGCCTCGATCAGCAGGTCACGGGCCCAGAGCGCGGTGAGGCAGGTCTCCGTGTCGGGCTTCATCACGACCGCGTTGCCCGCGACGAACGCCGGGAGCGCGTCGCCGACGGACAGTTCGAGCGGGTAGTTCCAGGGCGCGATCTGGCCGACGACACCGCGCGGATGACGCAGTTCGGTGACCTTCGTGAGGGCCGGCACGGCGCCCGCGTGGCGCCTGGGCCGCAGATACGCGGCGGCCCGGCGGCCGTAGTGGCGGGCTGCGATGGCGACGGCCTGGACCTCCTCGTGGGCGTGCAGGCGGGCCTTGCCGGTCTCCAGCTGGATCAGGTCGAGCACCTCGGCCTGGCGCTCCAGCACCAGGTCGTGGAACCGGAGCAGTACGGCGGCGCGGCGTCGTACCGGGATCTGCGCCCACACGGCCTGGGCGGCGCGGGCCGCCGCGAAGGCCCGCTCCACGTCCTCGGGGGTCGACTCGGGGAGGTCCGCCAGCTTCTCGCCGGTGAAGGGCGTGTGGTTGGCGGTCCGCCCGGAACCCACGACTCCCTTGGTGAGCTGGGCGACCAGTTCGGGAGTGACCACGTCGGCCGCGGTGCGGGCGCCCGCGGGGGCGGGGGCGAGGGGGTTGGTACCGGTGGTGTCCCGGATGGTCTGCACGTCCGTCATGAGCGGCAGGGTATGCCCGCGCGGACGCTTTGTGTACCCGCCAGTAACGGATTCACCGACCGCTCACCCACCACGCCAGTGAACGCTGGCAACAAACCCGCTGATCAGGGCGTTGATCGGTTCAGGGTGCGTTGGCCGACTCCTCGGCGGACTCCTTCGCGGCCCCCTCGGCGGACTCCACGATGTCCAGGTTGTCGATCACGGTCTGCGCCACCTCACGCCCGCGCTCCGTGAAGTCTCCCTTGCCCGGGTAGCTGATGGTGAGCTTGTACATGTCCTCGGCGGAGGTCATGTAGTAGAAGATCCGCAGCTCGCGCGGGCGGGGGTTCTGGCTGTCGTCCGTGGTGTAGACGACGGTGTTCTCCGCGGCCTTCTTCCCCTTGTGGGTGAGGTTGGGCCTCGGGTGCGTCGTCGGGTTCTCCGGCATGTCGAGGGAGTAGTTGCCGTTCTCCTTGAAGCGCTTGTTGTCGTCGTACATCTCGGCGTCGGCGGAGCCCTCGATGGTGTTGTTGGTGTCCTCGGCCTTCCGCTCGAGTGTCAGGCCGACCCAGATGCTGCCGCTGTGGTCCGTGTACCGGACCCAGTGCGCCTTGTCCCTCTCCCGGTCGGGCACGGTCCGCTGATAGCCCTTCGGCACCGGCACGGACGCCGCGACGCCCTTCTCCTCGTGGATCTCCCAGCCGTCCGGCAGCGGCCCCGCGAAGGGGTCCGCGATCACCAGGTACGCGGCCATCGCTCCGGCGACGACCGCCGCCCCCAGACCGGCCAGCGTCCTGTAACCGATGCGAACACCGCCCTTGCCGCCGGACGTCGACCCGGACCCGGATCCGGATCCGTCGCCGAGGCCCGGGGAGTGGACGACCTGTGCGGGCGGGGGTGCGGGCGGGTTGGCGACGGCTTCCAGCAGCGCCCGGACCTGCGCGGCGTTCGGGCGGTGCACCGGGTCCTTCTGCAGCAGTCCGGTGATGACCTCGGCCAGCGGCCCCTGCGCAACGGCCGGCGGCGCGGGCGCGGCGTGGAGGATGGACTGGAGCGTCGCGGGCGTGTTGCTGCGCCGGAACGGCGAGACCCCCTCCGTGGCCGCGTACAGCACGACACCGAGGGACCACAGGTCGGAGGCGGGGCCGGGGCGCTGGCCCAGCACCCGCTCCGGCGCGATGTACTCGGGCGAACCGACGAAGCCGCCGGTGTCGGTCAGGTTGGTCTCGCCCTCGATCTGGGCGATGCCGAAGTCGGTGAGGACGACCCGGTCGTGCCGGCCGAGCAGCACGTTGTCCGGTTTCACGTCCCGGTGCAGGACGCCGGCCGCGTGCGCGGCCTCCAGCGCGCCGAGCACCTCCAGGCCGACCCTGGCCGCCTCGCGCGCGGAGAGGGTGCCCTCCTCCTGCAGTACGGCGCCCAGCGAACGGCCCTGGACCAGTTCCATCACGATCCACGGCTGTCCGTCCACGACCGCGACGTCATGGACGTTGACCACCGCCGGGTGGTCGAGCCGGGCCGCGGCACGGGCCTCGCGGCGCATCCGCTCGAAGGCGTTGGCGCGTTCGCGTTCGGGAAGGTGGTCCGGGACGCGGGGCTCCTTGACGGCGACCTCGCGGTCCACCGTCTCGTCCGCGGCCCGCCACACCGTGCCCATGCCGCCGTGCCCGAGCTTGGAGAGCAGCCGGTAGCGCCCGGCGATGAGCCGGCCGACGCCGGGTTCCCGCGACGGCTGCGAGGAGGGCGGCGGCGAGGAAGGCGGCGGCGAGGAGGGCGGCGGCTGCGAGTGGGACGGTTGCGGCGGCGGTCCCTGCCGGGGGTGCGCCTGCGGCGGCACCGCCTGCGTGGGGGACGCGTACGGGTTGCCGGGGTGCGGCATGGGCACGGTCGGGTTCGGAACCCGGTCCGGATTCGGGGCCGGCGGTTGCAGATCAAAACTCGTCGGCTCGTCTACCCCACCGTGGCGGGCTCCCCCGTGGCTGCTCATGCTCCATCCATATCGCGCCAACCCCTCGCGGAGCCACTTCGAACACCGTCCGGTCACAGACCCGTGACCCCGCCTGCGCCCTATCTCCCGTTTACGCCACTATGCGGCCGGTGATGTCGCGTCGGACGTCACACCGGAGGGCGTATCGGACGGCGTACCGGACGGTGTGCCGGGCCGCATATCGGATGTGCCGGACGGGACGGACGCGCCGGGAGCCGTGCGGACGGTCGTGGGAGGCACCGCTGTGGGAGACAGCGTGGCCGACGGACGACCCGTGCGGGACGGGCGTGGTGTATCGGACGGCCGGGGCTCGGGGGACTGGCTCGCGGGTGTCCGTGGTCCCGTGCTGGACGGCGTACCGCCCCCGCCGCCTCCGGCCCCGTCACCGGCATGGTCCAGGAGCAGCGCCGCCGCGGACACCCCGGCACCCGCCATCGCGGCGACGGCCAACGCGGCCACGAGCACGCTCCGCGTGGGCTGCCGGACCGGGTGTTCCCCGGCGGGGCCGTCGACCGGGCGAGGGCGCCCGGCCGCTCCTCTCCCGGTCCCGCTGCCGCCGGCCGCCCCGCCGGTCCTTCGGCCCTCGGCCTCTGCCGCCACGGGGTGTCCGAGCGGCGGGTGCTCCGGTGTGCGGCCCGTCTCGCGGAAGGCCCGCAGCATCCGCTCGGCCCGGTCCGCGTCCAGCCGCCGGTCGGGGTCGCGCTCCAGCAGGCCCCGTACGACGGGCAGGATCGGCCCGGCCTGCGCGGGTGGCCGTATCTCGTCGGTCACGACCGCGTGCACGACTCCGCCGATCGAGTCCCGGTGGAACGGCGACTCACCGCTGAGCACCGTGCACAGCAGGGCTCCGAGCGACCACAGATCGGACTCGGGGCCGGTCCTGGCCCCGGACATCCGCTCGGGGGCGGTGTACTCGGGCGAGCCGACGAAGGAACCGGACTCGGTGAGCGTGGTGGCCCCCGCCACCCGGGCGATCCCGAAGTCGGTGAGGACGACCCGGTCGGTGCCGCGCTCCAGCAGCACGTTCGCGGGTTTGAGGTCACGGTGCAGGACACCCGCCGCGTGGGCGCCTCGGAGCGCGCCGAGCAGATCGATGCCGATGCGCGCGGCCTCCGCGGCATCGACCGGTCCCCGTGCGGCGATACGGTCGGCCAGCGATCCGCCGTCGATCAACTCCAGGACGATGTACGGGCGTTCGTCGTCCTCGACGACATCGTGGACGACGATGATGTGCGGGTGGCTCAACTGGGCGAGCGCGCGTGCCTCACGGAGCGTACGGTCCCGCTGCCGCCGGGCCTCCGCCGCGGAGAGCGTCTCGTCGAGGGGGAGTTCCTTGACCGCGACGTCACGCCCGAGTAATTGGTCGGTCGCCCGCCACACCACACTCATACCGCCGCGGCCGAGTCTCTCCTCCAGCCGGTAACGGCCCGCTATGACACGGGCGTTGTTCCGTGCCGTCCCGTTTCCGGGCTCCCCCTCGGTCCCCATGGGCCCATCATGCCCCACCGGATGTGTTCCCTCCGGTAGGCCTATTCGGCCAAGCCCGCCCGGCTACTGGGGTTCGCGCCATCCCTGCAGGATCGTTTCGAACTGCTTGCTCGTCGTGGCCCAGTCCTCGGCCGGGGCCGCCATGTAGAGCGCGTACTCGACCCCGCCGCGCGAGAGGTACATCTGGTCGACGGCCCGGTACGGCCCCGGGAACCTGGTGTCCTTGGGCAGTGCGGTCCAGGTGTACTCGAGTCGCGCGCTCTTGCGGTCGCGGTAGACGCGGGGCTCCAGGGCCACCTGCCGGTAGTCGACCAGCCGCTGCCCTATCTGCTGGTCCAGGTCTCTCAGGTGCTCGTACGGGTCGTCGAAGTCGGGGGAGTCGTCGGCGGCGATGCGGATGAAGTGCTTGCCGCCGTCGGGCGTGTAGTCGACCTGGCGGGTCTCCTCGTCGAAGACGACCCGCTCCCAGTCCTCGCCGGGCAGGACGACGCTGAAGCCGAAGGGATCGGTGCGGCGCACCCAGCCCTCCGGCAGGCCGTCCGCCTGCCCGGTGTCTTCGCCCGTACCGGCGGCCGCGTCGGGCGTGGCCGTGGAGGTGCCCGTGGACGTGGGTGAGGCCGTGGGTGAGGCCGTTTCGAAAGGCTCCGCCGCAGTGCCGCCGCCACCCCGTGCGTTGCCCTCGCCCTCGTGCAGCAGCACCGCGGTGCTCCCGCCGACGAGTGCGGCCAGGACCACGACCAGGGCGATCAGGCGCGGACGTCCGCGCCGCCGGGACCCGGCGGCCACGGCGGCGGAAGGCGGCTGAACCGCCGTGGTGCCCGCGCCCGCCCCGGGCCCGTACGGCACCGGCGCCGACCCGGACGCGGGGGCGGGGGCGGGGGTGTCCACGGTCTGCGTCGGCACGTACATCTGCGCCGAGTTCGGCCGACGCCCCTCCGCGGCCTCGGCGAGCATCTGCTCGGTCGCCGCCGCGTCGGGCCGCATGGCCGGATCCTTGCGCAGGAGCGCGCTGATGACCGGCGCGAGCGGGCCGGCGTACCGCGGCTCACCGGCCTCCTCCTCGACGACCGCCTGCATGGTGGTCAGCGGGGACGTCCGGCGGAACGGCGATCTGCCCTCCACCGCCGTGTACAGCGTGGCGCCGAGCGCCCAGAGGTCGGAGGAGGGGCCGGGGTCCTGGCCGCGGACGCGCTCGGGTGCGAGATAGTCGACCGAGCCGACGACCTCTCCGGTCCGGGTGATCGCCGTGTCACCCTCTATCTGTGCGATGCCGAAGTCGGTGAGCAGCACCCGCCCGTCACCGCCGAGGAGCACGTTGCCGGGCTTGACGTCACGGTGCACCACACCGGCGGCGTGCGCGGCCCGCAGGGCGCGCAGCACCCACAGACCGATCCGCGCCGCCTCGCGGGGCTCGACACGCTCCCGCTCCTTGACGGCGTCGGCGAGCGAGTGGCCCTCCACCAGCTCCATGACGATCCACGGGCGGCCGTCGTGCTCCAGTACGTCGTGCACCGTGACGACCGCGGAGTGGTTGATCCGGGCCGCCGCGCGCGCCTCGGCGCGGGTGCGCGTCAGCAGCCTGGCCTGCTCGCTCTCGGAGACGTAGAGAGCGGCGGTCAGCTCCTTGACCGCGACGGATCGGTGCAGCACCTCGTCGTGCGCGCGCCACACCCGGCCCATGCCACCGCTGCCGATGGTTTCACCCAGCCGGTAGCGGCCCGCGACGAGCCGACCCTGTGTCTCATTCACCTTGCCCCGCAATGGTCTTGACAACGTCAGGTTAGGCACCCGGGCGGGCCCTGGGAACCGAAGGGAGACCATGGAGACCGCACTGTGACGGTTGTCGCCGTACGGGACGGGAGGCAACCGGAGCTCCTGCGGAGGCGTACGGCCCCCGGGCGCCTCCCTGCCGTTCCCTCGCCGCTTCCTCGCTGCTTCCTCGCTGCTTTCTTGCCGCTTCCCTGATCAGCCGGTGAACCGGTACGTCGTCGACGCCTGCTCGAACAGCCGGCTCACCTCGTCCCGCTCCCCCTCCGGGCCCCGCACCTGCACGACGTGGTACCGGCCGTCGATCAGCGCCGCGAGGTTGCGGACGTACAGCTCGCCCCCGTCGCCGCCGGTCCACGTGAACTGTCCCTCGGCCATGGCCCGTCCGCCCACCTCGATGGTCTTCAACCCGGTGGAGGTGGCCCAGCTGGAATCGCGGTACGGCTGGAGCTCACGCTCGTCGTCGCGCTGATAGGCCATCGGGTCGTCGCCGTACCGCGAGGCGCTGTCCCGGCCCGGTACGACGATCAGCTCGAAGTCGCCGCTGGAGTAGACGACCTGGCCGCTGCCGTTCTTCCCGGTGCGCTGCCAGCCCTCGGCCACGGCGACCCGGAAGCCCTCCGGGTCCTTGCGCAGGGTGAAGCCCTTGGCGGCGTCGGGGCCGGTGGTCTGCGTCTCGTTGGACGCGGCCGACTCCTCGGCGCCGCCCTCCGGGCTCTTCGGGTCGTCCGGCTTCGTCGAGGAGCCGTCGGTGCCCGGCGCTCCGCCGGCCTCCCGCGACGGGGACACCCCGCCGACCTCTTGGGTGGCGCCGGTGCGGTCGGCCGTGCCCGCGCCCCCGGTCTCCTCCCCGGCCTTCGGCATGAACAGGACGGCGTACGCGATCGCCGCGGCCATGGCGAACAGCACCAGCAGAAGCAGGGTGCGGCCCAACCGGCGCGGTGATCCCGAATCCCGTTTGGCCCGCTTGTGCCGTCCGTGGTGCGCGGGCAGCCCGGCGCGGCGTCTGCGCACCAGCTCGCCCCGGCGCCGCACGACGGGCAGCCGGCTGGTGTCGACCGGCGGTGCCGCTATGACGTGTACACCGGCCTCCGGCTCGGGCGCCGACCGCACCAGTGAACGCAGCCAGCCGCGCAGCTCCTCGAAGTCCAGCCGCTCGGTCGGGTCCTGACGCAGCAGCGACTCCACGACCGGCCTGAGCGGCCCGCACTCCTCGGCGAACGCGGGAGGCTCGGCGCACACCATCTGCACCAGTTCGGCCGTCGACTCCTCCGGGTAGGGCGCGTGGCCCTGCACGGCCCGGAACAGGAGCGCGCCCAGCGCCCACAGATCGGTCGCGGGGCCGATGGGCGCGGCCAGCTGCCAGTTCTCGTGCACGGGCCCGGCCTGCTCCGGCGCCCACCGCTCCGTCACGGGGCCGACGACGGCCATCCGCGCCTGTCGTGCCCGCTCGGCGGCCAGCGCGGTGGTGGGTGCCCGGCGCGCCGGCGCCTGGGCCGCGGGCTCGTCCCAGCGGGCGGGCGGGGCGGTTCCGCCGGGCGGGGCGAAGCCTCCCGAGTCCGCCGCACCGGCCGCGGGACCGAGCGCGGGTGCCGAGGATGAAGCGCCGGGCGGCAACGCGGTGTCGGGCCTGCCGGTGGTTCCCACTCCGTAGGGGTCGGCGATCTGCCCCGGCGGGACCGCGCCGCTCTGCTGTGCCTCCTGTACCCGGGCGGCGGCGCGGGTGCCCGCCCGGTACGCGGCGATTGCCCCCGCGCGTGCGGCCCTGACGTCCCCGGCGCTGTCGACGGGTCGCGGGGCCGCCACGGCGGGAGTGCCGTTGGCCGGATTCGCCGTGCCGCCCCCGGGCAACCGGCCGGCCCGCGCCTCTATGGCGGCCCGCCGCGCGGCGTCGGGGTTCGGGTCCGGCTCGGCCGTGAAGCCGGGGGGCCACGACGGAGTGCGCTGCGGGGCCGAGGCGCCCGTGCCCGTACCCGTGGGCGCCACCGGTCCCAGCTCACCGGCCGCTCCCGCCCCCGGCGCCGCGGCATGCGGAACGACGGCGCCCGGAACCGCCGCACCAGGAGCGGGGGCCCCCGAAGCGGGAGGGGGCGCGACCAGGGGATCCTCGGCAGGCACCGGGTCGTACCCGCACAGCGCCTCCTCCGCCGCGCCGACGGCGAGACCGGTGAGCATCACCCGGCCGTCGTCGCAGACCAGCACCGTGCGCGGGGTGATGTTCCGGTGGACCCAGCCGTGGGCGTGCAGGACCCGCACCGCCATCAGGACGTCCGAGGCGACCTCGGCCGCCCGGTACGGAGTCAGCGGCTGTTCGGCCAGCAGCGCCGCCAGCGGCCGGGCGGACACCAGTTCGCTGACGATCCACAGGGAACCGCCCTCCGCGAACACGTCGAAGACCTGGTCCAGCCGCGGGTGGTCGGGGATGGCCGCCGCGGCCTGCGCGGCCTCGACCGCGCGCCGCGCCACGGGATCGGTGGGCCGCCGCACCCCCGCGCGGTCGCCGGTACGTCCGGCGGCCCGCCGGACGCTTCCGTCACGCGCCGTGAAGCCGTCGGGCAGCCCCTCCGCGTCGAGCACCTCGGCCTCGACGACCTCCGGCAACGGCACCTGCCTGACCAGGACTTCCTGCCCGCTGTAGGTGTCGAAGGCGCGGGTCTCGGTCAGTTCGTACTCGTCGGAGGGAGGCAGCGGCAGGCGGTAGCGGTCGGCGAGAACTCGTCCCGCGTATTCGTCCACTGTGCCTCCCCCGGCGATATGGTCGGTCGGTTCCGCTCGCCCAGCGGCCCGTTCCGGCTGCGTACGGTCTGCGAACACTCACGATACGTGCCGGAGGCAACCCGCAGTGAGGGGATGCCACATCTCACTCCCCAATCAAGCGGTCGTCCATGCTCAGGACTTGGGCTCGAAGGACTGCGTCAGCGCCTGCCACGTTCCCTTGCGCTGCTCACCGTCCCAGTCGGCGGCCTTCGCCGAGTACATCAGCGCGTACCCGTACCGGCCGTCGACGACGAACCCCCGGTCGATGGTCCGGTACTTCGTCCCCCCGTCCATGTAGGTGAACTCCCAGTCGGCGGTGTTCCACCCCCGGTACTCCACCGCCTCTATGCGGATCCTCTGGTACTGCGAACGCACCATGCCGCGTTCCTGGTTCTTCCAGTCGGCCACCGGGTCGCCCTTCGGCGTGGACGTCCAGGCGACGAGCAGCCGCTGTCCGTCGGGCCCGGTGAAGCGGTCCCCGGCCCCGTCCGTCGACCGGTACTTCCAGCCCTCGGGCAGCCCGATCGAGTACCCCTGGCTCCCGTTGTGCGTCGCCTTCACCGCCGAGACGCCGTCGCCGTCCCCGGCCGGGTCGTCGGCCTCGCTCTCCTCCGAACCGGCGTCGTCGGACTCCGGTTCCCCTCCCGTACTGATTCCCGAGTCCACCGACTCGTTGGCCGCACCGTCGGTACCGGTACCGTCCTCGGCGCTCTTGGTGTCGGCCTCGGTGCCCTCGGCGTTCTTGGTGTCGGCGCCGGGCGCCTGACTGGAGGCGATCTTGTCCGCGCCGCCGCCCTTCGCCCCCGCGCCGTTCTCGTCGCCATCGCTGCTGAGCACGATGGCCAGCACGGTGCCGAGCACGGCGAGCACCACGACCACCGCGATGACCACCAGCGTCCGCCGCGGCACCACGTCGGTGAGCGACGCCTTCGGCACGGACCTCGTCGGCAGGTCCGGCGGCGCCATCACGGGCCATCCCGAACTCCGCTCCCCGGGAGCCCGGTTCGACGCCGTACCGGGTGCCGGATACGGCGTCGGGCCCGAGCCCGCGCCGGAGCCACGGGACGAATTCGGCGTCGAGACCGAGGTCTGCCCGGAACCCGAGGGGGATCCCACAGCCGACCGCCCCTCGGCCCGGGTCCCGGCCACCGCACCGGACACCGTGCCCGCGGAAGCCGTACCGGCCGTCGAACTGACGGTACTGCTACCGGACTTGGCGCGTGTCGCCGCCGCACCGGCCGAGCCGGCGGCCACCGCCGCCTTCCGCACGGAACGCATCGCACCGCGCAGCCGCTCCCCGGCCTCCTCGCCCCGCCTGTTTCCGCCACCGGCGCGCCCGTCGGGCTGTTCGGGCAGCGGCACGACCTTCGTCGCGTCCGCCGGCTCCGGATCGCTCCGTCCGCCCCCGGGTGCGTGGATCACCGCGCTCAGCATGGCCCGCGCGCGGGTGTCGTCGAGCCGCTGGGCGGGGTCCTTGTTGAGCAGCCCGTAGATGACGTCCCTGAGCGGTCCCGCGTTCCTGGGCTCCTCGAGCGGCTCGGTCATCACCGCCGTGAGCGTCGCGATCGCGGAACCCTTGTCGTACGGCGGCGCACCCTCCACCGCCGCGTACAGCAGCCCGCCGAGCGACCAGAGGTCGGCCGCCGGTCCCGGCTTGTGCCCGCGGGCCCGCTCGGGGGAGATGTAGGAGGGGGCGCCGACGAGCATGCCGGTCGAGGTGATGGACGGGTCGCCCTCGACCTGGGCGATACCGAAGTCGGTGAGCACGACCCGGCCGTCCTCGGCGATCAGCACGTTCGACGGCTTCACGTCCCGGTGCAGAATGCCCTCCCGGTGCGCGGAGCGCAGCACGTCGAGCACCGCGAGCCCGACCTCGGCGGCCCGCCGGGGCTCCAACAGGCCGTCCTCCCGGATGGCTTCGGCGAGCGACTTGCCCTCGACGAGCTCCATCACGATCCAGGGCCGGTCGTCCTCCTGGACCACGTCGAAGACCGTCACCGCGTTGTTGTTGCGGATCCGCGCGATCGCCTTGGCCTCGCGCAGCGTCCGTGTGATCAGCCGCCGCTTCTCCTCCTCGTCGATGCTCGACGGGAACCGGAGTTCCTTGACGGCGACCGTCCGGCCCAGGGTTTCGTCCACGGCGCGCCACACCGTCCCCATGCCGCCGCGGCCGAGCACGTCTCCCAGCCGGTACCGCCCGGCGAGGAGACGTGCGCTCTCGTCCTGACGGGATGTCCCCGCCCGCTCCGGCTCCGACATGCGTCCCCTCAAGCAACCCGCCCTGACAGAGACTTCATTGTCCCTCACCCGACAAGTGCTCCACGCCCAGGGTGCCTCTGGCGACGCCTCATACCCGACACATCCGGAACCCGGGGGAAGGACGTGTTCCGCCGCCTTGCACGATGTCCCTCCGACGAGAGGGAAGCCGGAATGCCGCCGCCTCGGACGCCGCTGGCCGTCGCTGTGTCCGTGGCTTCGCTCGCCCTGGCCCCGACCGCCTCCTCGACCCTGCCGGTCCCGCCGGCGGACTCCCTCCTTCCGCTGCTGGTCACACAGGGTGGAGCCTCGGCGGCGGCTCTCCTTGTCCTGGAGGAGACCGGCCCGCGTCACGCCTCCGCCGACGAGGGCATCACCCGGGCCGACCACTTCCGCGCCGGCAGCGTCACGAAGACGTTCATCGCGACGGTCGACCTGCAAACTGGCGGACGAGCACCGCCTGTCGCTCTCCGACACCGTGGAGAAACATCTTCCGGGGCTGGTGCGAGGAGCGGGCAACGACGGTCGCGCGCCGACCCTGCGTTCCCTGCTCAACCACACCAGCGGCCTGTGCGACTTCGCCAAGGACACCGGTGGCAGCGTCCCCCTCACTCCGCGTCAGGCACTGCGTAGCGCACTCACCCACTCCCCGGCCGACCCCGGCCGCTTCGCCTACTCGAACACCAACTACGCGCTGCTCGGCCTGGCCGTCGAACACGTCACCGGTCACTCGTACGCCACCGAGGCGAGCGGCGCATCATCTCCCCTCTGCTTCTGACGGGCACCTCCTTTCCCGGCTCCCGCACCTCGCTGCCCGCTCCGCACGGCCGGGCCCACGCCACCGACGGAACCGACGTCACCGAACTCGACCCGCGGGTGGCCGGCGCCGCGGGCGAACCGGTGACCACGCTCACCGATCCGGGCCGCTTCCACACGAGTCTGCTCGGCGGTGAACTCCTGCCCCCGCGTCACCTGCGCGAGATGCTCGACACCCGCGCCGCACACGGCTCGTACGGCATGGGCCTGCTCCCCGTGAAGCTTCCGTGCGGCACCACCGTGTGGGGGCACAACGGACACATCTCCGGAAGTTACGTGCGCACCGCAACCACCGCCGACGGCGGGCATGTCCTCACCCTCCGGGTGAACACGGACGCGATGGCGGACCCCGGTCTCGTACCCGCGGTCCTCGCGGCCGAGTTCTGCCCCCGCACCTGACAGAACGCCCGGGTTCAGAACAGAGATCCCGGTTCACGACACTCGTTCGAGTGAAAGCCGGGTGGAAGCGCCCCGACTCGCACCGGCCTACATCGGAACGATGTCCGGCGCTCCCAGCCGTGCCGCGTCCGCCGTCAGGTCGTCCGGCTGGCGCTGCGACTCCCGCTCGGCCTCCACCCGCTTCTCGTAGTGCTGCACCTCGCGCTCGATCCGGTCCTCGTCCCAGCCCAGCACCGGCGCCATCAGCTCGGCGGCCTCCCGTGCGCTGCGCGTACCCCGGTCGAACGTCTCGATCGATATGCGGGTGCGCCGGGTCAGCACGTCGTCCAGGTGGCGCGCTCCCTCGTGCGAGGCGGCGTAGGTGATCTCGGCGCGCAGATAGTCGTCGGCCGCCTGCAGCGGTTCGCCCAGCGAGGGGTCCCGGGCTATCAGTTCCAGGACCTCCTCCGCCAGCGTCCCGTACCGGTTCAGCAGGTGCTCGACCCGCACCACGTGCAGTCCGGTGCGCGCGGCGATCCGCGCCCGTGCGTTCCACAACGCCTGGTACCCCTCGGCGCCCACCAACGGCGTGTCCTCGGTGACGCAGGCGGCGACGCGCACGTCGAGGCCGTGCACGGCCTCGTCCACCGCGTCCTTGGCCATCACCCGGTACGTCGTGTACTTGCCGCCCGCGACCACGACGAGTCCGGGGACGGGATGCGCCACGGTGTGCTCCCGCGACAGCTTGCTGGTGGCGTCGGACTCCCCGGCGAGCAGCGGCCGGAGGCCGGCGTACACGCCCTGGACGTCGTCCCTGCTGAGCGGGACCGCGAGCACCGAGTTCACGTGCTCGAGCAGATAGTCGATGTCCGCGCTGGACGCCGCCGGGTGCGCCTTGTCCAGGTCCCAGCCGGTGTCCGTGGTCCCGACGATCCAGTGCCGGCCCCACGGGATGACGAACAGCACGGACTTCTCCGTGCGCAGGATGAGCCCGGTCGTGGAGTGGATGCGGTCCTTGGGGACGACCAGGTGGATGCCCTTGGAGGCACGTACGTGGAACTGGCCCCGCTCGCCCACCATCGCCTGGGTGTCGTCGGTCCACACCCCGGTGGCGTTGACGACCTGCTTGGCGCGGATCTCGTACTCCCCGCCGCCCTCGGCGTCCCGCACCCGGGCGCCGACGACCCGTTCGCCCTCACGCAGGAACCCGGTCACCCGGGCGCGGTTGGCGACCCGCGCGCCGTACGCCGCCGCGGTGCGCACCAGGGTCGCCACGAACCGGGCGTCGTCCATCTGGGCGTCGTAGTACTGCAACGCCCCGACCAGGGCTTCCTTCTTCAAGCACGGGGCCACACGCAGTGCGTGACGTCGACTCAGGTGCCGGTGCACGGGCAGCCCGCGTCCGTACCCGGGGGCCATCGACATGGTGTCGTAGAGCGCGACGCCCGCCCCGGCGTACAGCCGCTCCCACCCCCTGTGCTGCAACGGGTAGAGGAACGGCACCGGCTTCACCAGGTGCGGGGCGAGTTTCCCCAGCAGCAGGCCACGCTCCTTCAACGCCTCCCGTACGAGGGCGAAGTCGAGCATCTCCAGATAGCGCAGTCCGCCGTGGATGAGTTTGCTGGACCGGCTGGAGGTGCCCGACGCCCAGTCACGCGCCTCGACCAGTCCCGTGGACAGACCACGGGTCACGGCGTCGAGCGCGGTGCCGGCACCCACCACACCGCCGCCCACCACCAGGATGTCCAGCTCACGCTCGGCCATGGATGCGAGTGACTCGGCGCGCTCCGCCGGTCCCAGTGTCGCTGTCCTCACCGCTGCCTCCCGCTCGTCGGTCGCATCGGCCGCACCCGTGGGGCGAAGCCCGGTCCCCCCTCCCTCATGCCCAAATTCTGGCCGGGTTGCCCGGTCGCAGCCACCGCTCGGCTCCCAGCCTGTGGACAACCCGTGCGGCGACTCGCCGAAACTCGACCGATCAATACAGCAAATCGGTCATATTTACTCCTAGTCTGACATTGCGCTCGCTCGTTCTGTCCACAGGGCTTGCGCACCTGCCCCGCTTCGGTTACTGGGAAGGACGGCCCACGCCATGCCCGCAGATCTCGCCGTCATCGGACTCGGCCCCTACGGCCTGCCCCTGGCCCAGGCCGCCGTCACCGCCGGCATCCCCACCATCGGCTACCGGACCGGCCCGGAGGCCGCCTCCCTCAGCCCCGCCGAACTGCGCCGCATGGTCGCGCAGGGGTTCCGGGTGATGACCAGCCCGGCCGAACTCGGCCGGGTGCGGACGGCGGTCATCTGCGCACCGGCCCCGCCCGGCGCGGAAGGCGGGCTGGACCTCAGCCAGGTGGAGACCGCCGCCCGCACCCTGGCCGCGCGGCTGCGCCCGCACACCACGGTGATCCTCGAGTCGCCGGCCCCGCCCGGGACGACCGAGAGCCTCCTGCGCCCCCTGCTCGAATCCGGATCCGGGCTCCGCGCGGGCCGCGACTTCCACCTCGCCTACTCCCCCAGCCGCGTCGATCCCGGCAACCGCGACTTCACCCCCGCCAACACCCCCAAGGTCATCGGCGGGCTCACCCCGGCCTGCACCGAGTCGGCCGCCGCGTTCTACGGAAGGCTCACCGACAAGGTCGTACGCGCGCGCGGCCCACGGGAAGCGGAGACCGTGCAGTTGCTGGAGACCAACTTCCGGCACGTCAACACCGCCCTCGTCAACGAGATGGCCGTGCTCTGCCACGACCTGGGCGTCGACCTGTGGGACGTCATCCGCTGCGCGGAGACCAAACCCTTCGGCTTCCATGCCTTCCGCCCCGGCCCCGGCGTCGGCGGCCACGCCGTCGCCCAGGACCTGACCGCCCACACCGGCCGCACCCTGCGGATGGCGGAACTCGCCCAGCAGGTCAACGGACGGATGCCCCACTACGTCGTGCGGCGCGCCGCCGCGCTCCTCAACGAACACGGCAAGTCCGCCCGCGGCGCACGCGTGCTGCTCCTCGGCGTCACCTACAAGGCCGACCTCGCCGACCAGCAGGGCAGTCCCGCACAGGAGATCGCGACGCGGCTGATGGAGCTGGGCGCCTCCGTCAGCTACCACGACCCGCACGTGCCGTCCTGGAGCGTGCTCGACCGGCCCCTCCCGCGCGCCGACTCCCTGTACGAGGCCGCCGCCGACGCCGACCTGACGATCCTGCTCCAGCAGCACCGCACGTACGACCTGCAGGGCCTGTCGGTGAAGGCCCAGCTGCTGCTGGACACCCGCGGGGCCACCCCGACGGGGGCGGCGCACCGGTTGTGAGAGGGGGCGCCCAGGACGCCCGCGCTCCAGCCGCCGGCGAATCCGGTACCGTACAGAAAAGTGGGGCCCACCGCAGCGGCTAACTGTGGCAGGCCCCAGATGGATCACGGAGTGTCCACCCCTAGTTCTCGTAGGGGTGGCCGCTCACCATCCAAAGATCCGCAAGACCCACCTCCTCCGGCACTTCACCGTCCACAGACGGATACGGTCCCAGCGGGTGGGCTTGCGGTGGCGACCCATGGGCACGCCCCCTCCCACGAGGCCGCCCGTCAGCCCGGTTGGGCGGTCCGTTCGGAATCGGTCCGGGCCCCGAAGGGCGAGGTCCGGAACGTGTCCTTGGAAGGGGGCGACCCCGAGAGCCGAGCCGCCGAACACGGACACTATCGACCCGAAACGCCCTTTCCTCCGACATTCACCCCGAAAGCAACCGCACGCCCCCCCTACCGCCCCACGCGCCCCCACCACCACTCCCCCACCCGGACACACGACGGGGCCCGGCCACCCCGCATGCCGGTGGGGTGGCCGGGCCCCGTCATCACTCTCAAGGGCGTCCGCCGCGCTCGGGGCGAGCGCGGCGTCACGTCATCGCCGGTGCTGCGAGTCCGCCACCGTCACCTCGACGCGCTGGAACTCCTTCAGCTCGCTGTACCCGGTGGTGGCCATGGCGCGGCGCAGGGCGCCGAAGAGGTTCATCGAGCCGTCGGAGGTGTGGGACGGGCCGGTGAGGATCTCCTCGATGGTGCCGACGGTGCCCAGGTCGACCTTCTTGCCACGGGGCAGTTCCTCGTTGACGGCTTCCATGCCCCAGTGGTTGCCCTTGCCCGGGCCGTCGGTGGCGCGCGCGAGCGGGGAGCCCATCATCACCGCGTCGGCGCCGCAGGCGATCGCCTTGGGCAGGTCGCCCGACCAGCCGACGCCGCCGTCCGCGATCACGTGCACGTACCGGCCGCCGGACTCGTCCATGTAGTCACGGCGGGCGGCGGCCACGTCGGCGACCGCTGTGGCCATGGGGACCTGGATGCCCAGCACGTTGCGGGTGGTGTGCGCGGCGCCGCCGCCGAAGCCCACCAGGACGCCGGCCGCACCGGTGCGCATCAGGTGCAGGGCCGCGGTGTAGGTGGCGCAGCCGCCGACGATCACCGGGACGTCGAGTTCGTAGATGAACTGCTTCAGGTTGAGCGGCTCGTGCGAGCTGGAGACGTGCTCCGCGGAGACCGTCGTCCCGCGGATCACGAAGATGTCCACGCCGGCGTCGACGACGGCCTTGGAGAACTGGGCGGTGCGCTGCGGGGAGAGCGCGGCCGCGGTGACGACGCCGGAGTCGCGCACCTCCTTGATGCGCTGCCCGATCAGCTCCTCCTTGATCGGGGCGGCGTAGATCTCCTGGAAACGGCGTGTGGCCGACTCGGCGTCCAGTTCGGTGATCTCGTCGAGCAGCGGCTGCGGGTCCTCGTACCGCGTCCACAGTCCTTCGAGGTTCAGCACACCGAGGCCGCCGAGCTCGCCGATGCGGATCGCCGTGGCCGGTGAGACGACCGAGTCCATGGGGGCCGCCAGGAAGGGCAGCTCGAAGCGGTAGGCGTCGATCTGCCAGGCGATCGAGACCTCCTTCGGGTCCCGCGTACGGCGGCTGGGGACGACGGCGATGTCGTCGAAGGCGTACGCCCGGCGGCCCCGCTTGCCTCGCCCGATCTCGATCTCAGTCACGTCTGTGGCCTTTCCCTGATGCGTTGCAGCGCCTTCCAGTATCCCCGACGGCCGTGGCGGTCGGCGCGCCGGACATACGGCGAGGGCGGCCCCGGATGCTCCGGGACCGCCCTCGGGGGCCGCTGCCTACTTGCGGCTGTAGTTCGGTGCCTCGACCGTCATCTGGATGTCGTGCGGGTGGCTCTCCTTGAGGCCCGCGGAGGTGATCCGCACGAAGCGGCCCTTGCTCTCCATCTCCTCGATGGTGGCGGCGCCCACGTAGCCCATGGTCTGGCGCAGGCCGCCGACGAGCTGGTGCAGCACGTTGGCCAGCGGGCCTCGGTAGGGCACCTGGCCCTCGATGCCCTCGGGGACGAGCTTGTCGTCGGAGGCGACGTCGGACTGGAAGTAGCGGTCCTTCGAGTACGACCTGGCCTGGCCGCGCGACTGCATGGCGCCGAGCGAGCCCATGCCTCGGTACGACTTGTACTGCTTGCCGTTGATGAACTGCAGCTCGCCGGGTGACTCCTCGCAGCCGGCGAGGAGGCTGCCGAGCATCACCGTGTCGGCGCCGGCGGCCAGCGCCTTGCCGATGTCGCCGGAGTACTGCAGACCGCCGTCGCCGATCAACGGCACGCCCGCCGGACGCGCCGCGAGGGACGCCTCGTAGATGGCGGTGACCTGCGGAACGCCGATGCCGGCGACCACACGGGTGGTGCAGATCGAGCCGGGGCCCACGCCCACCTTGATCCCGTCGACACCGGCGTCGATCAGCGCCTGGGCGCCGTCACGCGTCGCGACGTTGCCGCCGATGACATCGATGCCGACGCTCGACTTGATCTTCGACATCCAGCTGAGCGCGTTGCTGTTGTGGCCGTGGGAGGTGTCGACGACCAGGAAGTCCACCCCGGCCGCGGCGAGCGCCTGGGCACGCTCGAGCGCCTCGGGGCTCGCGCCCACGGCGGCACCGACGATCAGACGGCCCTCCGAGTCCTTCGCGGCGTGGGGGTACTGCTCGGCCTTCACGAAGTCCTTGACCGTGATGAGGCCCTTGAGGACGCCCTCGTCGTCGACCAGGGGAAGCTTCTCGATCTTGTGGCGGCGCAGCAGCTCCATGGCGTCCACGCGGGAGATGCCGACCTGCCCGGTGACCAGCGGCATCGGCGTCATGACGTCGCGCACCCGCTGGGAGCGGTCGGTCTCGAAGGCCATGTCACGGTTGGTGACGATGCCGAGCAGCTTCTTGTCGCCGTCGGTGACCGGGACGCCGCTGATGCGGAACTTGGCGCACAGCGCGTCGGCCTCGGCGAGCGTGGCGTCGGGGTGGATGGTGATCGGGTCGGTGACCATGCCGGACTCGGAGCGCTTCACCAGGTCGACCTGGTTGGCCTGGTCCTCGATGGACAGGTTGCGGTGCAGGACGCCGACGCCGCCCTGGCGGGCCATCGCGATCGCCATGCGGGACTCGGTCACCTTGTCCATGGCCGCCGAGAGCAGCGGGATGTTCACACGGACGTTGCGCGAGATGTGGGACGAGGTGTCGACCGCGTTGGGGAGCACCTCGGATGCACCCGGCAGCAGCAGCACGTCGTCGTAGGTCAGCCCGAGTGTCGCGAATTTTCCGGGCACTCCGTCGACGTTCGCAGTCATGACACCTTCCCCAAATGGCCTTGATCGGTGCGGATGTCCATGCTAACGGGAAGTGGGGGTGTCCCATTCCACGGTTCCGCACGGTTCCGGTCTTCGTATGTTCGTACGGAATCGTCCGGATGCCCGTTCACCACCCGAGGGCATGCCGGGCGGCGGATGGTTTCCGCAGTGCTGGTCACTGTTCCGCCAAAGCTCGCAGCCGGCTCAGCGCGCGGTGCTGGGCGACCCGGACGGCGCCGGGTGACATTCCCAACATCTGGCCGGTCTCCTCCGCGGTGAGGCCCACGGCGATGCGCAGCAGAAGCAGCTCGCGCTGGTTCTCGGGGAGGTTGGCCAGCAGTTTCTTGGCCCACGCGGCGTCGCTGCTGAGGAGAGCGCGCTCCTCCGGGCCGAGGGAGTCGTCGGGACGCTCGGGCATCTCGTCGGACGGTACGGCCGTCAGACCGGGATGACGCATCGCCGCGCGCTGCAGGTCGGCCACCTTGTGCGCGGCGATGGCGAAGACGAACGCCTCGAAGGGACGGCCGGTGTCCCGGTAGCGGGGCAGCGCGAGGAGCACCGCCACACAGACCTCCTGGGCGAGGTCCTCGACGAAGTGCCGGGCGTCGCCCGGGAGCCGGGACAGGCGGGTGCGGCAGTACCGCAGCGCCAGGGGGTGGACATGGGCGAGCAGATCGTGTGTCGCCTGCTCGTCCCCGTCGACAGCGCGGTGGACGAGCGCACCGATCGCCCCTTGGGCAGTGCCCGCCTCGTCGTCGCGCATCGGTCCATGGTGCCCTGCGGTCCCCTGCTCCGCGGCACCACGTCCCTTGTTGTGCACCGAAGCGTTATGAGCAGGTGCGCCGGCACTCATCCCCTGCGCCCTCCCCTTCCGCTCGACCGACTCGTCCCCGAGGAACTCCACACCTCAAGGATGCGTCATCCGCCGCGAAACAGGCACAGGGCACCCGGCGGTCGGCTTCGGCGCCCTGGTGGGCCGGGCTTTCCGCGCCTCTGCCGACAAGGCATGAGCGGACGGCCGCAGGACCTGTCGTCCGGATCGGTCCGGGGCGGTCGAGCCGCGCGCCCGCCCCGCCGGACCGCGCGCCGCACCCGGCGGCGCGGCGGCGGTTCGCACCGGTGGCGTCGCCCGTCATCGGTGCGGCCCCGCGCGGGTGCGGTCCGGGCGGGAACGGCCCGCGCGGGGCATCCGCGTACCCACGGGCCGCCGCTCGATGTCGCACCCCGGGACCGGTCCGATCCGAAGGACAGGTCCTAGCGCACCAGGCCCCACCGGAATCCGAGCGCCACCGCGTGGGCCCGGTCCGACGCGCCGAGCTTCTTGAAGAGGCGCCGTGCGTGCGTCTTGACGGTGTCCTCGGAGAGGAACAGCTCGCGGCCGATCTCGGCGTTGGAGCGGCCGTGACTCATGCCCTCGAGGACCTGGATCTCCCGCGCGGTGAGCGTGGGCGCGGCGCCCATCTCCGCCGAGCGCAGCCGCCGCGGGGCGAGCCGCCAGGTCGGGTCGGCGAGTGCCTGGGTGACCGTCGCGCGCAACTCCGCGCGGGAGGCGTCCTTGTGCAGATAGCCGCGGGCGCCGGCGGCCACGGCGAGTGCCACGCCGTCGAGGTCCTCGGCGACGGTGAGCATGATGATGCGCGCACCGGGGTCGGCGGACAGCAGCCGCCGGACGGTCTCGACACCGCCCAGACCGGGCATGCGTACGTCCATCAGAATCAGGTCCGAGCGGTCGGCACCCCAGCGGCGGAGGACTTCCTCGCCGTTGGCGGCCGTCGTCACGCGCTCGACGCCGGGCACGGTCGCGACCGCGCGGCGCAGCGCCTCTCGGGCAAGCGGGGAGTCGTCGCAGACGAGGACGGAAGTCATGGCCGCCCTCCGCAGCTGATGCGCGTCACCTTGTGCCTCCAGGCTGGTACGAAATCGTCACCTGTGCGGTCGACCGCTTCGGACACCCGCCCGAGCGCTTGTTCCTTCAACCGCCTCGCACTCTCAACGACGGTCACTCGAAAGAGTTACGGGGCCGGCCGCTGTCTTCGGCACTCTACGTGAGGGGACGAACACAGCGCAGACACGCGCGGGGGACCCTCGAACTTTCATCACAACCAATGCCCCTTTCGGACCCTTTTCTTCCCATTTACTGGTGTCTGAGGCTAGATTCGCAATGGGTCATATTTTCATCTCCTTGGATCGTAGTTGTACGGTCGTGGACACGGATCCGCCCAGAATGGCTACAAGGGGTCACGAAATGGCAGATTTCTCCCGCCTTCCAGGACCGAACGCGGACCTGTGGGACTGGCAGCTCCTGGCCGCATGCCGCGGGGTGGACAGTTCGCTCTTCTTCCACCCCGAGGGTGAGCGCGGGGCGGCACGAAGTGCTCGCGAGAACTCGGCCAAAGAGGTCTGCATGAGGTGCCCGGTACGCGCCGAGTGCGCCGCCCACGCACTGGCCGTGCGTGAACCGTACGGCGTGTGGGGCGGCCTGACCGAGGACGAACGCGAAGAGCTGATGGGCAGGGCGCGCCACCGCCTGGTGTCGTCCCCGGCCTCATCAGCGGGCTCGTCACCGGCGGCACCGACCGTGTCGGTGCCGGTCCCAGCGTCGGTCTCGAGCGCCGGTGAGCACACCGCTTCGAACAACTGAAGGAACGTTTCTTCATCACGGGGTACGCACGTACCCTCGTTTTTTCGCGGGCGGCGTCCCACGGCCCCCGCCGGGCCCGGCCTACCGGCCGGCTGCCCGCGCCAGCCGGTCGAGCGTCGCGTCGACCGCGGGCACCCGGGCGAGGTCGGGAAGCGTCAGCGCGACGATCTCCCGCCGCACCGCGGGCTCCAGGGCCACCGTGCGCACCCCCCTGGGCCGTACGGACTCGAGGGCCAGCTGGGGGAGGACGGCCACCCCGAGCCCCGCACCGACCAGGCCGGCCACCGCGGGGTAGTCGTCGGTCGCGAAGTCGATGCGCGGGGTGAAGCCCGCCGTCTCACACACCTCGATCAGCTGACCACGGCAACGCGGGCAGCCCGCGATCCACGGTTCCCCGGCGAGTTCGCCTATGGCGAGGGACTGAGCATGCGCCAGCCGGTGCCGCTCGGGCACCAGCCCCACGAGCCGGTCCGTGAGCAGCGGGCGCACGACCAGGTCGTCCCACTCCTCGGAACCCGCCGCTCCCTCGTACCGGAAGGCGAGGGCGATGTCGCAGTCGCCCTCGCGCAGCATCTCGACGGACCGGGGCGGCTCGGCCTCCTCCAGGGAGACACGGGTGCCGGGGTGGTCGTCGCGCAGCGCGGCGAGGGCTGTCGGGACCAGCGTCGAACTGCCGCTGGGAAAGGAGACGAGCCGCACCCGCCCCGCCCGCAGCCCGGCGATGGCGGCGACCTCCTCCTCGGCGGCGGTCAGCCCGGCGAGAACGCCGGCCGCGTGGCGCACCAGCACCTCTCCGGCCTGCGTCATGCGCATCTCGCGCCCGGTGCGGATGAGCAGCGGCGTGCCCACGGACCCTTCCAGCGCCTTCATCTGCTGGCTGACGGCGGGCTGGGTGCAGCCCAGTTCCCGGGCCGCCGCGGAGAACGAACCGGTGGTGGCCACGGCGCGCAGCACACGGAGATGACGGGCTTCGATCACATCCTCGAGGATAAGCCGCCCTTTGGCACGACGCCGAATACCGCTTCGGCGCTTTGGCCCGTATCGCTTACCGTGCAGCCCATGAAACTTCTGTCTGTGAACCTGGGGCGTCCCCAAGCCGTGCCGTACACGGATCAGCCCGAGGGCGTGACCGGCATCGACAAGCGTCCGGTGGACGGGCCGGTACGGGTGGCGGCGCCGGGGCCGAAGGGGGTCGGTGCGAGCGGGCTGGCCGGGGACGCGGTGTGCGAGACGCGGCACCACGGGGGCGATGACCAGGCCGTGTACGCGATGGCCCGCGAGGACCTCGACGAGTGGGAGGGCGTGCTGGGCCGCACGCTGCCGAACGGCTCGTTCGGCGAGAACCTCACCACGGCGGGGATCGACCTGTCCGGCACCCTGATCGGTGAGCGCTGGGGCATCGGGTCCGAGGTGGTGCTGGAGGTCACCTCCGGACGCATTCCCTGCCGCACCTTCCAGGGCCATCTGGGTGAGAAGGGCTGGGTGAAGCGGTTCACGCAGCGGGGCGCGCCGGGTGCCTATCTGCGGGTCGTCCGGCCCGGTGAGGTCCGGGCGGGCGACACGATACGGAGGGTGCACCGGCCGGACCACGAGGTGACGGTCGCGCTGCAGTTCCGGGCGGTGACGACGGAGCGGGCGCTGCTGCCGCGCCTGCTGGCGGCGGCGGACACGCTGCACCCCGAGGCACTGGCCAAGGCGCGGCAGTACGAGACGAAGCACGGGGCGGGCCGGGGGGCCTGACGGAGAGCCACGGGCGTCGCACCGTTTCCCCGGTGACTGATCCGGTCGGGCTTCAGTGCACCGGCCGGGCGGCGGTGCCGGGCGGACGCCCGGACTCCGGGTAACTAGTCTTGGGCCATGACAACCGCTCTGATTACGGGATCGACGGCCGGGATCGGTGCCGCGTTCGCACGGAAGCTGGCAGCCGACGGGCACGACCTGGTGCTGGTGGCCCGCGACATCGTCCGGCTCCGCGAGCAGGCGACCGAGCTCCACGACCGCCACGGCATCGAGGCGGAGGTGCTGCGGGCCGACCTCGCGGAGGACAAGGGCATCGAGGTGGTGGCCGAGCGGCTGGGCGACCGCAGGAACCCCGTCGACCTGCTGATCAACAACGCGGGCTTCGGCAACAAGGGCCGGTACCTCGAGGTCCCGATGGCGGACGAGCTGAGGATGTTCAAGGTCCACTGCGAGGCGGTGCTGCGGCTGACGTCGGCGGCGGCGGAGGCGATGCGGGAGCGCGGACGCGGGGGCATCGTGAACGTCGCCTCGACCGCCGCGTTCGTGCCGCGCGGAACCTACGGGGCGTCCAAGGCGTGGGTGGTGCAGTTCACCCAGGGCGCGGCGCAGGATCTGGCGGGCAGCGGCGTACGCCTGATGGCGCTGTGCCCCGGCTTCGTCCGCACCGAGTTCCACAAGCGGGCGGGGATGGGGACGGACAGCATCCCGAAGTGGATGTGGCTCGACGCGGACAAGGTGGCGGAGGCGGCCCTCGCGGACCTGGCCCGCGGCAAGTCGGTGTCGATCCCGGACCCGCGGTACAAGGTCCTGCTGGGAGCGGCGAAGCTGGTCCCGCGCGACCTCCTGGGCGGCCTCTCCTCCCGGACGGGCCGCAAGTACGGGCCGCGCTGACGGCACGGCCCGGTCCTGTTGCGAAGAGAGCCTCGGCGGTTCGACGGCCAGGTCATGGGCCGCCGGACGGCTATCTCGTGTTCCTGGTGGGTCCTGCTCCCGCTGTGACGAGGAGCGCGGCCGTCTCGAGGTGGGGGCCGCGCTCCGCCCAGTCCAGGGGAGACCAACCTGTTCCGCGGTCTTCCCGGAGGTTCGGGTCGGCGCCGTGCGCCAACAGCTCGCGCACGGTCTCGGTGTGCCCCCAGCACGCGGCCGCGCACAGCGGTGTGCCGTCCGAGCCGACCCCACTGCTCTCGGTGTCGGGGCGGGCCCCGGCTTCCAGGAGCAGGCGTGCGACCTCGGCTTCCCCCTGCACGGAGGCCAGGTAGAGAGGGGTGGTGCCGTCCCCGTCTCCTCGCTCCGGGTCCGCTCCGGCCCGCAGGAGTGCCTGCACGCGGGCGGCGTCGGCCGCCACAGTCGCTTCGCTGAGCTGACGGGAGAGCTTCTTCTGCCGACGCCGTTTCATGGTGGGTGAGGCTAGCGATCACGGACGGAGTAAGGCCATCCGTATCCCCTGACCGGCACCGACAGCGGCACTCCGTTCTCGGGGCCGGCGACGACGGGCTCCCCTCTGCGGCACCCGCACGAGTGCGAGCACCGGCACAGCACGCAGGCCCGGCGCCGCTGGGCAGCGGTGCCGGGCCTGCGTGTCCGACTACGGACGTCGGTCACCGACGTCCGCCACGAGCGGGATGCTCAGTGGGCGTGGCCGTGGCCGTGACCACCGGCGGCCGGCTCCTCCTCTTCCTTCTTCTCGACGACCAGGGTCTCGGTCGTGAGCAGGAGGGAGGCGATGGAGGCGGCGTTCTCCAGGGCAGAGCGGGTGACCTTGACCGGGTCGATGACGCCGGCCTTGATCAGGTCGCCGTACTCGTCGGTGGCGGCGTTGTAGCCGCTGCCCTTCTCGAGCTCGGCGACCTTGGAGACGATGACGTAGCCCTCGAGGCCGGCGTTCTCGGCGATCCAGCGCAGCGGCTCGACGGCGGCGCGGCGGACGACCGAGACACCGGTGGCCTCGTCGCCGGTCTTGTCGAGGTTGCCCTCGAGGACCTTGACGGCGTGGACGAGCGCGGAGCCACCACCGGAGACGATGCCCTCCTCGACCGCGGCGCGGGTCGCGGAGATGGCGTCCTCCAGACGGTGCTTCTTCTCCTTCAGCTCCACCTCGGTGGCGGCGCCGACCTTGATGACGCACACGCCGCCGGCCAGCTTCGCGAGGCGCTCCTGGAGCTTCTCGCGGTCCCAGTCGGAGTCGGTGGCCTCGATCTCGGCCTTGATCTGGCCGACGCGACCGGTCACGTCCTCCTTGTTCCCGGCACCGTCGACGATCGTGGTGTCGTCCTTGGTGACGGTGACACGGCGGGCGGAGCCCAGCACGTCCAGGCCGACCTGGTCGAGCTTGAGGCCGACCTCCTCGGAGACGACAGTGGCGCCGGTGAGGACGGCCATGTCCTGCAGCATCGCCTTGCGGCGGTCGCCGAAGCCGGGGGCCTTGACCGCGACGGCGTTGAACGTGCCGCGGATCTTGTTGACGACCAGGGTCGACAGGGCCTCGCCCTCGACGTCCTCGGCGATGATCAGCAGCGGCTTGGAGGCGTTGGCCTGGATGACCTTCTCCAGCAGCGGCAGCAGCTCGGCGATGGAGCCGATCTTGCCCTGCGTGATGAGGATGTACGGGTCGTCCAGGACGGCTTCCATGCGCTCCTGGTCCGTCACGAAGTACGGCGACAGGTAGCCCTTGTCGAAGGCCATGCCCTCGGTGAAGTCCAGCTCCAGACCGAAGGTGTTGGACTCCTCGACGGTGATGACACCGTCCTTGCCGACCTTGTCCATCGCCTCGGCGATGAGCTCGCCGACCTGCTGGTCCTGGGCGGACAGCCCGGCGACGGCGGCGATGTCGGACTTCTCGTCGATCGGGCGCGCCGAGGCGAGGAGGTCCTCGGCGACCGCGGCGACGGCGGCGTCGATGCCCTTCTTCAGGGCGGCCGGGGAGGCACCCGCGGCGACGTTCTTCAGGCCCTCGCGGACCAGGGCCTGGGCCAGCACGGTCGCGGTGGTCGTACCGTCACCCGCGATGTCGTTGGTCTTGGTCGCCACCTCCTTGACCAGCTGGGCGCCGAGGTTCTCGTACGGGTCCTCGACCTCGACCTCGCGGGCGATCGTGACACCGTCGTTGGTGATGGTGGGGGCGCCGAACTTCTTGTCGATGACGACGTTGCGGCCCTTGGGACCGATCGTCACCTTCACCGTGTCGGCAAGCTTGTTGACGCCGCGCTCAAGGGCGCGACGGGCGTCCTCGTCGAACTTCAGGATCTTCGCCATGGCAGCGGGAGCCCTCTCGGAAATCAGGGGTGAAAAATCACTGCGCCCCGGGCCCCCGGCTCAGTAAGCGTGTCGGGACCAGGGGCGCAGTTTCGGAGCAAATGTGCTACGAGGTGACTTACTTCTCGATGATCGCGAGAACGTCGCGGGCCGAGAGAACGAGGTACTCCTCGTTGTTGTACTTCACCTCGGTGCCGCCGTACTTGCTGTAGAGCACGACGTCGCCGACCTTCACGTCGAGTTCGACGCGCTTGCCGTCCTCGATGCGGCCCGGACCGATGGCCAGGACGACGCCCTCCTGGGGCTTCTCCTTGGCGGTGTCCGGAATGACCAGGCCCGAAGCCGTGGTCTGCTCGGCGTCGAGCGGCTGGACCACGATGCGGTCCTCGAGCGGCTTGATGGCAACCTTGGAGCTGGCGGTCGTCACGATCCGACCTCCCCCTTCGGAGATCTCACGGGGTTAACTGTCTGAGGTGGCGACCAGGTCGATCCGTCGTCGCGGGTGCCGGACCTGCCCGTCGCGTGTGTTGGCACTCTCCAGGGGGGAGTGCCAGACCCGAGACTATGACCGCGATTAGCACTCGGTCAAGCGGAGTGCCAATTCCCTGTGTTCGCGTCGGCGGTGGAACGCGTCGGTCGTACGGGTGTGCGCGGCCGCCCGGCGCTCCGACGACCGGCCCCGGGAGCGCCCCGGACGGGCCGGGTGCTCACCGGTGCCGCAGGTGGTCCTCCAGCCTCCCGACCCTCAGCCCCTGTTCCTCCAGCCCGCGCAGCAGACGTGCCGTCCGCTCCGCCAGGGTCAGGGGCGGGATCTCACCGGCGGGGACGGAGATGATGTCGCCGGGGCCCAGGCGGCGGGCGCCCCGGGCGTACGTGAGGGTGCCGTCGCCCTCCAGCGTCACCCGCCAGAGCACGACCGCCGTGATGCCGCAGTCGGCGGCGGCGCGGAGGGTCGTGGCGTCGTACGTGCCGTAGGGCGGGCGGAAGAGGTGGGGACGGACGCCGAAGCGGGACTGGAGCTTGTGCTGCTGGCCGCAGATCTCGGCGCGCTGGCCGGCGTAGGGCAGGCCGCGCAGGGCGGGGTGGTCGAGGGTGTGGTTCTGCAGACTCGCACCGACCGAACGCAGGCGGGCGAAGTGGCCGTAGCCCGGCCCCACCACACTGTCCGTGAGGAACATGCTGACGGGAAGGCGGCGCTGCCGTACGAGGTCGATGAAACGGGGGTCGCGTTCGGCGCCGTCGTCGTAGGTCAGGAAGACGACCGCGTCCCGGGTCGGCACCCGGTCCACGACGGGCGGGACGCGGCCGGGCGACTGCCCCGCTCCGTCCCCCGCGCCCCCGGCGCCCCCACCCCCTCGGCCGGCGGGGCCCACGACCGGCCGCCCGGCCGGCGGGCCGCAACCCACCAGCACCGCCGACGCCGCCAGCACCGCCAGCGCCGCCAGCACTGCCGGGAGGACCGCCACGGCCGCCCCCCGCCGGATCACAGGTAGTCCTCCAGGCGTCCCACCGCGTACCCCTCGGCCGTGACCTTGTCCAGGAAGCGGCGGATCATGTCGGGCATGGTGCCCTTCCACTCGTTCCGGCCCCGGAAGTGGGTGAGGACGATGTCGCCGGGGCGCAGTTTCCCGTCCCCTTCGCGGTAGTCCCAGCGGTCGACGAAGACCTCCTCGTTCCACAGCGGGACGTACTCGACGCCGCAGGACTTGGCCGCGCGCAGGGTGTTCTTGTCATAGGTGCCGAACGGCGGGCGGAACAGGACGGGGCGGTGGCCGTACCGCTCCTCGAGGACGTCCTGCATGCCGCAGATCTCGCGCTTCTGGCGGACGTAGGACAGGCCGCGCAGGGGCGGGTGGCTCAGGGTGTGGTTGTTCAGGCCGACGCCCCGGTCCTGCATCTCCTCGAAGTAGCCGTAGTCCTCCCTGATGACGTAGTCGCTGAGGAAGGCGGTGTACGGGATCTTCAGCTCGCTCATCATGCGCAGGAACGCCGGGTCCTTCTCGGCGCCGTCGTCGATGGTGAGGAAGACGACCTTCTCGTCCGTGGGGACGGTGGTGAAGACCGGGGGGAGGTCCAGTCGCCGGTGGCCGTCGACCTCGAAGCCCTCACGGGTGGTGATCCTCGGCTTCTTCCCGGGCGCCGGCGGGGCGGCCAGGGGCACCTCCTGGAGCCCCCAGCGTTTCGCGGCGGCCGCGCGCGCGGCGTACGCGGCGCGCGGTTCGGCGGCGTGGGGGCCGTGCTCACGGGCCGGGGGCGCGGCGAGGGGCCGCCGGCCGCCCTCGGCCGGGTCCGGGGCGGTGGAGTCCTTTCCGCAGCCCGCGGCCAGGGGGGCGAGGGCTGCGAGGGTGAGTACGGCAACACCTGCCCGCACACCCCACCGTGACTGTCTTTTATCGTTTTGTCCTACTACTCGCATGGAGCCGGATCCTCGCAGTCCACCGCCCCGGAGCCGGCCCGACACCGCGGCCGGCCGCACACCGTCCACCGACTGGCCCACAGCCGGCCCGCGCCTGACCCACAATGGGCCGGTGAACGACCGCACCCCCCTCTCCGCCTCGCCCCTCGCCCCGCTCCTCACCCCCGAGGGCCGCGCCCTGCTCGAGGAGGTGCGCGACACCGATCCGGCGCGAGAACTCGCCGTCGCGACCCGGCTGCGCCGCGAGCATCCGGCGGAACTGGTCTCGGCGGCGCTCGGCCAGGCGCGCCTGCGGCAGCGGGCGGTGGCGAAGTTCGGGGCCCAGGACGCCGCGCGCATGTTCTTCACGCCGAACGGAGTCGAGCAGTCGACCCGGGCGAGCGTGGCGGCGTACCGGGCGCGGCGGCTGAAGGAGTCGGGCGTGACCTCGGTGGCCGACCTGTGCTGCGGGATCGGCGGGGACGCGATCGCGCTGGCCCGGGCCGGGATCCGGGTGCTGGCGGTGGACCGGGACCCGCTCACCGCGGCGGCGGCCCGCGCGAACGCCGACGAGCTGGGCCTGGCCGGGCTGATCGAGGTGCGGGAGGCCGATGTCACGGAGGTGGACCCGGCCGGTTACGACGCCGTCTTCGTCGATCCGGCCCGGCGGGGCGGCCGCGGTCGCGTCTTCGACCCCGAGGCCTACTCACCGCCGCTGTCCTGGGCGGTCGAGGCGGCCCGCAGGGCGCCCCGCGCCGCCGCGCTGAAGGTGGCACCGGGCATCCCGCACGAGGCCGTCCCCGCCGACGCGGAGGCCGAGTGGATCTCGGACGGCGGGGAGGTGAAGGAGGCGGTGCTGTGGTTCGGCCACGGGCGGACCTCTGCCGCCGGGGCGGAGGACGCGACCCCGGCGGCCCCTACGACCCCGGCGGCCCCTGCGATCCGGGCGACCCTGCTGCCCGGCCCGCACACGCTCCTCTCCCGCGGACTGCCGGACCCCGAGGTGCGCCCGCCCGGCCGGTACCTGTACGAGCCCGACGGCGCCGTCATCCGCGCCCATCTCGTCGCCGAGGTCGCCGAACAGCTCGACGGCGGGCTCATCGACCCGACCATCGCCTATGTCACCGCCGACGAGCACCGCCCCACCCCGTACGCCACCGCCTACGAGATCACCGACCGGCTCCCCTTCAACGTCAAGAAGCTGAAGGCACTGCTGCGTGAGCGCCGCATCGGCACACTGACCGTCAAGAAGCGCGGATCGGCGGTGGAACCGGAGGAACTCCGCCGTAAGGCCCTGCCCAGACCCCACGGCCCCGAGTCCGTCACGGTCTTCCTCACCCGCGTCGCGGGCGCCCCGACGATGTTGCTGGGGCACCCGGTGCGGTGAGGCCCGCAGGCGGCCCGGTGAGGCCCCGCGGGGTCGGCTCAGGACCCGACGATCGCCTTGCCGACGGCGAAGCCCTTGGCCGGCCCCTCCGGGATCACCGCGTCGGTGCCGTAGGGGACACGGTGCTCGTCGGCGTACTTGGCCTTCTTGGGATCGGGGGACGTCAGGACGAGCACGGCTCCCTCGTCGTCGAAGTCGTCGACGATCACGTACACCGGAATCCCGGCGCGGGCGTACTCCCGGCGCTTGCGGACGCGGTCGCGCTGGAGGTTCCGGTGGCCGGGCGAGGTGACCTGGACGACCATCCCGACCCCGGCGGCGTCCACACCGAGACCGTCCTCGTCGGGGATCTCGTCGAGATCGAGGGGGGCCACGAACAGGTCGGGCACCCAGGCCTTCTGACGGTGGATGGCGTTGACGTCCTGGAGAGCCGCGTAACCGCTCTCCCCCAGGTGGGCGTCCAGCGCGCGGCGGAGACGGTTGACGAGCACGCCATGACGACGACGACCGGTAGGCGACACCTCGATGGACCCTTCGATGATCTCGGCCCGGTAGCCCTCGGGGAGATCCATGGCCTTCCACGCCTGCCACAGGACCTCGTCCAGGTCGGAACCCGGCTCGGAAACAGGCTTGTACGCCACTGGGGCCACCTCTTCTGCGAGAGCGGTCATCGAGAAGCACCTCCTCCTTCAAGTGTGGGCGCGGGCGCCACTGCGGCACAAGCGACACCGCGACGCTACGGCCACGAAGAGCCGCCACCCGCCGCAACCGGTACCGTTCAGCCGATCGGGTGATCAAGTGATCACGGCCCCGCGAGCCTCCCGTCCGCCGCGGCACCGGCGCGCCCGGCCGGCGGTGCTCCCGTGCTGCTGCGCACCACCAGGCTGGTGGCCAGTTCCACCCGGGTCGCGGCCGCCGCGTCCTCGCCCTTGCCCAGGTCGAGGACCAGCCTGGCCGCCGCCTCGGCCATCTCGGTCAGCGGCTGCCGTACGGTCGTCAGCGGCGGCCCCACCCAACGGGCCACCGGCAGATCGTCGAACCCGACCACGCTCAGATCCTCGGGGATCCGCAGGCCCAGCTCACGCGCGGCCTCGTAGAGACCGAGCGCCTGGAGGTCGTTGCCGGCGAAGACCGCCGTGGGCCGGTCCTCACGGCGCAGCAGGGCGAGGCCCTGGCGGTAACCGGTCTCGTGGTGGAAGTCGCCGGACATGATCAGCCCGGGGTCCACCGGGAGCCCGCCGGTCTCCAGCGCCGCCCGGTAACCGTCGATGCGGGCGCGGCTGCACATCATCCGCGAGGGGCCGCTGATCGCCCCGATCCTGGTGTGCCCCAGCTCGACCAGATGCCGGGTGGCGGCGAGGCCGCCCTGCCAGTTGGTCGCGCCGATGGAGGGCACGTCGGTGCCCGGGTCGCCGGCCGGGTCCATCACCACGAACGGGATGGACCGGCTGGTCAGCAGCGCCCGCCCGGACTCGTCGAGGCCGGACAGGACGAGGATCACCCCGTGCGGACGGCGCGCGGCGACCTGGTCGGCCCAGGTGCGCCCCGGCGTGAGCCGCCCCGCGCTCTCGGAGAGCACGACGCTCAGTCCGGCGTCCCTGGCCACGTTCTCCACGCCCCGGATGACCTCCATCGCCCAGGCGCTCTCCAACTCGTGGAAGACCAGGTCGATCAGCGGCGAGCGGGTGGCCTCGGCACGTCGGCGCCGGTAGCCGTAGGTGCGCAGCAGTTCCTCGACCCGGCTGCGGGTGGCGGGGGCGACATCGGCACGCCCGTTCAGCACCTTCGAAACAGTCGGCGCGGAGACACCGGCCTCGCGGGCGATCTCGGCGAGGGTCGCAGTCTGCGCTCTGCGCCCTCGCGACCGGTTTTCAGCGGGCTGCGAGGAAGTCATGGCGGCGATCGTATCCCCGCGGACCTCCTCCACGAAGCCTCTTCCGCGTCACGGAACCCCAGAATATTCGAGACAAGGACCGAAACATTCGGCGTTCGGCGATCGAGCGGGACGCCGGTCAGTCCGCCGCCACCGACTCGAAGCGCCAGCGGTGGACCGGGCGGGTGGTCAACTCGGCGGGCGGTTCGGGAAGTTCGGGGAGGGCGGCGTCGTACGGGGCGTCCCACCAGGTGATGACCAGGACGCGGTCCTGCGGGGCGCGGAAGGTCTCCCGGCGCAGGGGCGGGGCGCCGTCGAGCTCCTGGGTCCGCGCCCAGGCCAGCAGGTCCTCGCCCCGGTCGGGTACCGCCCGCGCCTCCCACATCAACGCGACGGTCACGAGTACAGGTTCTCCTTGCTGACCTCATGAATGTGGTCGTGGTCGTGGTCATGGCTGTGGGCGTGGTCGTGGCTGCGGGGCTCGCCCGGGACGTGGGGTTCCGTCACCGGGAGGGACGAGTCGGCGGACAGGTCCCAGTCGGAGGCGGCCCGGTTCCGGGCGACCATCTCCGCGCCCAGGGCGGCCACCATCGCACCGTTGTCCGTGCACAGCTTGGGGCGTGGCACGCGCAGTCGGATGCCGGCCGCCTCGCAGCGCTCCTGGGCCAGCGCCCGCAGCCGGGAGTTGGCGGCCACTCCGCCGCCGATCATCAGATGGTCGACGCCCTCGTCCTTGCAGGCGCGTACGGCCTTGCGGGTGAGCACGTCCACGACCGCCTCCTGGAAGGACGCCGACACGTCACGCACCGGGACCTCCTCCCCCGCCGCCCGCTTGGCCTCGATCCAGCGGGCCACGGCCGTCTTGAGACCGGAGAAGGAGAAGTCGTACGCCGGATCGCGCGGACCGGTGAGCCCGCGCGGGAACGCGATCGCGTTCGGGTCCCCCTCGCGCGCGTACCGGTCGATGACCGGGCCGCCGGGGAAGCCGAGGTTCAGCACGCGCGCGACCTTGTCGAAGGCCTCGCCCGCCGCGTCGTCGATGGTGGCGCCCATGGGGCGGACGTCGGAGGTGATGTCCGAGGACAGCAGCAGCGAGGAGTGTCCACCGGACACCAGCAGCGCCATCGTCGGTTCGGGCAGCGGCCCGTGCTCCAGCTGGTCGACGCAGATGTGCGAGGCGAGGTGGTTGACGCCGTAGAGGGGCTTGCCGAGGGCGTAGGCGTACGCCTTGGCCGCCGAGACGCCGACGAGCAGCGCGCCGGCGAGGCCCGGACCGGCGGTGACGGCGATGCCGTCGAGGTCGCGGGCGCTCACGCCCGCCTCCTTCAGCGCGCGCTCGATCGTCGGCACCATCGCCTCAAGGTGCGCCCGGGAGGCCACCTCCGGGACGACGCCGCCGAAGCGTGCGTGCTCGTCGACGCTGGAGGCGACGGCGTCGGCCAGCAGGGTGGTGCCCCGGACGACTCCGACACCGGTCTCGTCGCAGGAGGTCTCGATCCCCAGCACCAGGGGTTCGTCAGCCATGGGTCTCGGTTCCTTCTACGCCGTTCACGGGGTTCGTCGGGTCCTGCGGGTCCTGCGGGTTCATCGAGTTCGGCGGGTTCGCAGAGGCCGCCGGGTCGGTCAGGCGCATCACCAGGGCGTCCACGTTCCCCGGCTGGTAGTAGCCCTTCCTGACCCCGATGGTCTCGAAGCCGAAGCGCTCGTACAGCTTCTGGGCACGGACGTTGTCGATCCGGCACTCCAGGAACACCTCGGCGCACTCGAACGCGGTCGCCGCCCGCAGCAGTTCCGTCAGCAGCCGCGAACCGAGGCCGGTGCCCCAGTGGTCCCGGGTGACGGCGATGGTCTGGACGTCGGCCACCCCGGCGGCACCCCCGTCGGAGGCTCCGTCACCGTCGGGCGCCCCGTCGCCGTCGGGCTGCGCACCCGCGGCGGTGAGCCCCGCGTATCCGACGAGGCGGCCGCCCTCCTCGGCGACCACGTACCTGCGGGTCGCGGCGGGCCCGCGCGCATGGGCCAGTTCCGACCAGAACATCCCCCGCGACCAGGCGTCCTCGGGGAACAGTTCGCGCTCCACCTGGAGCACCGGCTCGATGTCCCACCAGCGCATCTCGCGCAGTACGGCGTTCTCGGGTCCTGTCACTTGGGGGTGACCACCTTGTAGTTCTTGGGGACCTGGGCATCGGGCCGCCGCAGATACAGCGGTCGGGGCGCGGGCAGTTCCTCCCCCGCCGCCAGCCGCTCGGCGGCCAGCCGTGCGAGGGCCGCGGCCGACACGTGCTCCGGCTCGTGCGCCCTGGGGAAGGTGTCGGGGTACAGCAGCGCTCCCGCGCCGACCGCGGGCAGGCCCTCGACCTGCCCGGCGATGTCGGCGGGGCGGTCGACGGCGGGGTCGGTGAGGCGGGTGCGGGAGTCGGCGTAGCGCGCCCAGTAGACCTCCTTGCGGCGGGCGTCGGTCGCCACCACGAAGGGACCCTCCAGGTCGGCGGCGTAGGCGAGGCCGTCCAACGTGCACACACCGTGCACGGGGACGCCGAGCGCGAGCCCGAAGGTGTCCGCGGTCATCAGGCCGACCCGCAGCCCGGTGTACGGGCCGGGACCGATGCCCACGACGATCCCGGTGACGGCGCCCGTCGTCAGGCCGGCTTCGCCGAGCACCCGGTCGATGGCCGGGAGCAGCAACTCGCCGTGCCGGCGGGCGTCCACCTGGCTCGAGGAGGCGATGACGTCGTCGCCGTCGTGCAGCGCGACGGTGACGGCGGGGGTGGCGGTATCCAGAGCGAGCAAGAGCACACAAACAGCCTACGGCTCCCCACGGCCCGTGTCGGACGACCCGGTCGGACGGCTACGTACTGCTACCGTCGCATCGGCGTACGCACAATTCCGGATCATTTCCGACAATCACTGACAGGTTGCAGGCGACAGACGGCGGGCGGCAGCCGGCAGATGTGGGACTGGGGTGAGGGTGGTGGCGGGCAGCAGTTCGGCGATCGTGGCGGGACTGACCTCGGCCGCCCTCGCGACGGTCGCCTTCCTGGGGCACCAGGCGGCGTCGAGCGCCTCGGCCCACCCGCACGCCGCCCGCGCGAGCACCTCCCCGGGCGTCGTGCGGGCCGACCGGGGCGCCGACGCCCCGGACGGCGCGGACGGCACCCAGCACACCGGCACCCTCACGGCCCCGCCCAGAGGCTCCGGCCGGGGCACCCGGGTCGTGTACGCGCTGGACACCGACCGGGTGTGGCTCGTCGACAGGAGCGGCAAGGTCAGGCGCACCTTCACGGTCGAGCCCGGCACGGTGGATCCGGAGCCGGGCACCTACCGGGTCACCTCGCGCTCCGGGAAGGTCACCGGATCGGACGGTGTCCCGGTCGAGCACGTCGTCCGCTTCGCCGACAACGACGGCACGGTGATCGGTTTCAGCGCGGCCGTCGACGGCTCGACCCCGCGACTCGACCCGAAGGTCCGCACGGGCGGTGTCCGCGAGACCCGGGCGGACGGCATGGCGATGTGGAAGTTCGCGACGATCGGCCGCAAGGTAGTCGTCGTCCGGTAGCCGTCGGCGGCGGCCCGTCCCGACAGGTCAGGCGGCGTCGCGGTGGGTGCCGGTCGGCTCCGTGGGCCGCGACTGCGGCAGCGGCTCGGGGGCGCGGGGCGGGGTGGAGACCGCGGCGGCGGCCGCACCGGCGGCCAGCAGGTCCCTCATCGAAACCCCGGTGAACGACTGCGGCCGTGTCCCGGTCGTCGTCCCGGCTGTCCGGCTGGAGCTCTCGATGGCCGACATGGACGCCTCCTGGGGGCCGGGGGCGGACTTGGTTAGGCAGACCTAACCACGAGCTGGACACCATGTGACCACGCCCGGGACGCCGAACGCAACACCGTGCCGACACCTTGTCGGAACATAGGGAGAACATACGGGGAGGCGGCCTCCGCCCGGCCTCCACCCGCCCTCCCGCGACCTCTTCGGGCCGACGCCTTCCGGCTCAGGCCGACAGCACGCTCAGGTCGGCGCCCGCCCAGCGGTCGCCCAGACCGGTCAGCGTCACGTGCCGCACCTCGTCCGTCGTGTCGCCGACCGCGCGGTGGATGACGAGCTGGAGCCGGTCGTCGGTCAGTTCCTCGATCCTGCCCTCGCCCCACTCCACGACGATCACCGACTCGGGCAGCGAGACGTCGAGATCGAGGTCCTCCATCTCGTCCAGCCCGCCGGAGAGCCGGTACGCGTCGACGTGGAGCAGCGGCGGGCCGTCCCCCAGGGACGGGTGGACGCGGGCGATCACGAACGTCGGCGAGGTGACGGCACCGCGCACCCCGAGCCCCTCGCCGAGCCCGCGGGTCAGCGTGGTCTTGCCCGCGCCCAGCTCACCGGTGAGCATCACGAGGTCGCCGGCGCGCAGCAGCTCGGCGAGCCTGCGGCCCAGATTCCGCATCTGCTCGGGGGAGTCGACGACCAGTCGGACGGACGGGGGCGACGCTGCGACTTCTTTCATCATCACTCACTCGCAGTAGTACGGTAAACACACCCCGCAAGGGGCCGGTTCGGGCTGGACCGCAGCCGAGGACCGGAAGCCGCCCCCTGTCAGGGGGAGGCGGAGTCACAGGCACCCACGGTAGTCGGGGTGGCCACCGCCCCGGCGCGGGCGAGCAGGTCGGCGAGGCGGTCGGTGACCACGTCCGGATGCTCCAGGATCACCAGGTGCCCGGCGTCGGGCACCAGCACGAGTTCCGCGTCCGGCAGCAGGCCGGCGATGGCCTCGCTGTGCTCGCTGGGCGTCACCAGGTCCCGCACCCCGGCCAGCACCAGCACCGGGAGACCGGCGAAGTGGGCGAGGGCCTCTGTCTTGTCGTGGTCGCTGAACGCCGGGTAGTACTCGGCGACGACGTCGATCGGGGTGGACTCGATCATCCGCTCGGCGAAACGGGCGACGACCGGGTCGATGTCCCGGGTCGCGAACGAGTACCGCTTGATGACTCCGGCGAACAGGTCCGCCGTGGCCCGGCGCCCCTTCTCCACCAGCTCGGCCCGCTGTCCCAGTGCTTTCAGCACCCCGGGCAGCACCCGCCGCACCGCGTTGACCCCGGCCACGGGCAGCCCGAAGTTGACCTCGCCGAGCCGTCCCGACGAGGTGCCGACGAGGGCGACGGCGACGACCCGCTCGCGGATCAGCTCGGGGTACCGGTCGGCGAGGGCCATCACCGTCATCCCGCCCATGGAGTGCCCGACCAGCACCAGGGGCCCTTCGGGGGCGGCGGCGTCGATGACGGCCTTGAGGTCCTGTCCGAGCTGGTCGATGGTGACCGGCTCGCCCCGCTCGGTCTGGGCCGCGCCCCGCCCGGAGCGGCCGTGGCTGCGCTGGTCCCAGTGCACGGTCCGTACGACGCCCCGGAGCGCGGCCCGCTGGAAGTGCCAGGAGTCCTGGCTGAGGCAGTAGCCGTGGCTGAAGACGACGGTGGCGGGGGCGGGCGGCTTGCGGCCGAAGAGCCGGCGGCGCCGTGCGGGAGCGGCGGCGGGGTCGGGGTCGAGGTCGTCGACCTCGTAGTACAGCTCCGTGCCGTCCTCGGCGTACGCCGTGCCCGGGGTGCCGCGCAGCGAGCCGTAGGGTCCCGTGGAGTCGAGGGCGAGCCGGGCCTTCTTGCGTATGCTCCGGCCGACCGTCATCCGCTCTATGGCGACGCCCGCGGCGGCGCCCGTCGCGAGCACGCCCAGCGCGGCACCGGCGACACCGGTCGCCCGGCGCCAGCCGCCGGACGACGCGGCAGCGGAGTCGGCGGCCGCCTTGACGGCGGTCGTGACCGCCTCCGCGCTGCTCTCGCTCACGTACGGGCTCCTCCGTTGTTCCGTGCCTGCCGTGCCCGCGACGGGCGCCGCCGCAGGCGCCGCGCCGGTGGCGCCGCGTCCACGGCGCCGCGCCGACGCCGTCGGGTCTACGGCACCGTATTCACATGGACGCGCGGAACGCGGGTTCCGATCCGGGTGACGATCTCGTACCCGATGGTGCCCGCGGCCTGCGCCCAGTCCTCGACGGTGGGTTCGCCGCGGTCGCCGGGGCCGAAGAGGACCGCCTCGGCGCCCGCCCGGGGCTCGTCCCCGCCCAGGTCGACGGTGAACTGGTCCATCGCGATCCGCCCCGCGACCGTGCGCCACTTGCCCTCCACCAGCACCGGACCGGCGGAGGAGGCGTGCCGCGGGATGCCGTCCGCGTAGCCGAGCGGGACGAGGCCGAGGGTGGTCTCGCCCGGGGTGACGTAGTGGTGGCCGTACCCGACGCCCTCTCCGCCCGGGACGTGCTTCACCAGGGCGAGGGAGGCGGTCAGGGTCATCACCTGACGCAGTCCGAAGTCGGCGGGGGCGCCGATCTCGGGGCTGGGCGAGACGCCGTAGAGCGCGATGCCGGACCGGACGAGGTCGAAGTGGCTCTCGGGAAGGGTGAGGGTGGCGGCCGAGTTGGCGATGTGCCGGACCTCGGGGTCGACGCCCTGCTGCTCGGCCTGCGCCACCATCTCCCGGAAGCGGGTGAGCTGGGCCTCGACGGAGGGGTGCCCCGGCTCGTCGGCGCAGGCGAGGTGCGACCACAGGCCGACGACGCGCAGCAGACCGTCGGCCTCGGCGCGCAGCGCCCCGGCGACCAGCTCGGCCCAGTCCCCGGGCACGCAGCCGCCCCGCCCGAGGCCGGTGTCGGCCTTGAGGTGGACGCGCGCGGGCCGTCCGGCGAGACGCGCGGCCGCGGTGACCTCCTCCAGTGCCCACAGGCCGCTGACGGAGACGTCGAGATCGGCCTCGATCGCCTCCCGCCAGGGCCCGCCGGGCGTCCACAGCCAGCACATCACGCGTACGTCGTCCGGCACCCCGGCGCCGGGCGCGCGCAGCGCCAGGGCCTCCTGCGGGGTGGCCGTACCGAGCCAGGTCGCCCCGGCCTCGACGGCCGCCCGCGCGCACGGCAGCGCACCGTGCCCGTAGCCGTCCGCCTTGACCACGGCCATGAAGGCGGCGCCGGGCGCGTGGGCGCGCAGGCTCCGCACGTTGGCGCGCAGCGCGCCCAGGTCGATCTCGGCGCGGGCCCGCAGCGTCGCGCCCCGCACAGCATCTGTCTCGTTCATCGCACCCCAGTGTCTCAGAGTGGTACGGCACCCCACCGGGAACGGTACGAGAGCACCGGGCAGTCCCTCCCGGCCGCACCCCTCCCCGGCCCTCCCCGGCCCTCCCCGGCCTTCCCCGGCCGCACCCGGACTCACCCTCGGACGACGTCCCGCCAGGCCGCCGGGAGTGCCTCCGCCACGTCGTGCGCCCCCACCGGCGCGCCGTCCGCCGCGCATCGTCCGGCGAGACCGTGCAGATAGGCCGCCGCGCTGCCCGCGTCCAGCGGCGGCAGTCCGGCGGCCAGCAGCGAGCCCGCCAGCCCGGACAGGACGTCCCCGCTCCCGGCCGTGGCCAGCCAGGACGTGCCGGTCGGGTTCACCCGTACGGCCGTCGCCGCCCCGGCACCCGTCCCGGCGTCCGGGTCGGCGACCAGTGTCGTGGAGCCCTTGAGCAGCACGGTCGCCCCGTACCGTCCGGCCAGTTCACGCACCGCGGCCAGCCGACCGCCCTCGACCTCCTCCCGCTCCACGCCGAGCAGCGCGGCGGCCTCGCCGGCGTGCGGGGTCATCAGGGTGGGCGCCCGGCGGGCCCGTACGGCCGAGGCGTCGGCCAGCCGCAGCCCGTCCGCGTCGATCAGCACCGGTACGTCCGCCGCCAGCGCCTCCGCCACGGGCCCGGCGTCGTCACCTGCACCGGGCCCGACGACCCACGCCTGCACCCGCCCGGCGTGCTTCGGCCCCCGGTCGGACACCAGCGTCTCGGGGAAGCGGGCGATCACGTCCCGCGCGGCGGGACCGACGTACCGTACGGCCCCGGCGCCGCCCCGCAGCGCGCCGGACACCGCGAGCACGGCGGCGCCGGGATAGCGGGCGGACCCGGCGGCGACCCCGACGACACCGCGCCGGTACTTGTCGCTCTCCGCGCCGGGCACCGGCAGCAGCCGTGCCGCGTCGGCGTGCTGGAGCGCCTCCAGCACCGGCTCGCCCGGCAGTTCCAGCCCGATGTCGACGAGCCGCACCGACCCCGCGTACTCCCGTGCCGGATCGACGAGCAGCCCCGGCTTGTGCGTCCCGAAGGTCACCGTGAGGTCGGCCCGGAGCGCGGTGCCGCGGACCTCTCCGGTGTCCGCGTCGACGCCGCTCGGCAGGTCGACGGCGACGACCGCGGCCCGGGACCGCTCGGCGGCCTCGGCCAGCGGCACCGCGTCCGGCCGCAGCCCGCCCTTGCCGCCGATCCCGACGATGCCGTCCACCACGAGGTCGGCCCGCCGGATCGACTCCTCGCCCTCACCGGTCCCCACGGCCCGGCCGCCCGCCCCGCGCAACGCCGCGAGCCCGGCGGCATGGGCGCGCTCCGGCGCGAGCAGCACCGCCGTGACGCCCGCGCCGCGCCGGGCCAGCCGGGCACCGGCGTAGAGGGCGTCGCCGCCGTTGTCCCCGCTGCCGACCAGCAGGACGACCCTGCTGCCGTAGACCCGTCCCAGCAGCTCCGCGCAGGCCGCGGCGAGCCCGGCGGCGGCGCGCTGCATCAGCGCGCCCTCCGGCAGCCGCGCCATCAGTTCCCGCTCCGCCGCCCTGACCGTCTCCACGCTGTACGCAGTCCGCATACGTCCGAGTGTCCCGCACCGCACCGTCCGACTCCCGTGTCCGGAAAGCCGCACCGCACCTCGAAAGCCGGCCGAAAGGGGTCGAAGGCCGCACGCCCGTCGCATCCCCTGACGGCATGCCGTGCCGCCGACCGGCCGGGTGCTCCCCGTCCGGCCGGTCATCGGCGCCGTTTGCCTCCCTGCCGCATCAGCCGGACCATCCGCACCAGCGCGAACACCACGACCAGCACGGCCGCGATGCCGAGAAACACCTGCCCCCACACCGGCAGCTCGACCCCGACCCCGGGAAACCCCAGCGGGCTCCGTCCCGCGGCAGCCACCCGTCACCCTTCCGCGACCACGACCGCCGAGGCCACGCCGGCGTCGTGGCTGAGCGAGACGTGCCACGACCGCACGCCCAGTTCGGCGGCCCGCGCCGCGACCGTCCCCTTCACCCGCAGCCGCGGCTGCCCGCTGTCCTCGCAGTACACCTCGGCATCGGTCCAGTACAGCCCACCGGGCGCCCCGAGCGCCTTGGCCAGCGCCTCCTTGGCGGCGAACCGCGCGGCCAGCGAGGCGACCCCGCGCCGCTCCCCGCTCGCCAGCAGCAGCTCGCCCTCCACGAACAGCCGCCGCGCGAGCCCGGGCGTCCGCTCCAACGACGCCGCGAACCGCTCGATCTCGGCCACGTCGATCCCGACCCCGATGATGCTCATGACGAGCACTTTACGGCGGTGCAGGGCGGTGTACCGCGGTGCCGGGGCCCGGCGGGTTCACTCGACCGTGACCGACTTCGCCAGGTTCCGAGGCTGGTCGACCTCGTTGCCGCGGGCGGTGGCGAGTTCGCAGGCGAAGACCTGCAACGGCACCGTGGCCACCAGCGGCTGGAGGAGGGTCGGGGTCGGTGGGATGCGGATGAGGTGGTCGGCGTAGGGGGTCACCTCGTCGTCGCCGTCCTCGGCGACGACGATGGTGCGGGCGCCCCGGGCGCGGATCTCCTGGATGTTGGAGACGATCTTGTCGTGGAGGACGGAGCGGCCGCGCGGTGACGGGACGACGACGACCACGGGCAGCCCGTCCTCGACCAGGGCGATCGGCCCGTGCTTCAGCTCGCCCGCGGCGAAGCCCTCCGCGTGCATGTAGGCCAGTTCCTTGAGCTTGAGCGCGCCCTCCAGGGCGACCGGGTAGCCGACGTGCCGGCCCAGGAACAGCACCGTGTCCTCGTGGGCGAGGGCGCGGGCGAGTTCCCGTACCGGTTCCATCGTCCCCAGGACGCGCTCCACCGACCCGGCGATGGAGGACAGGTCCCGGACGACGGCGCGGATCTCGTCGCCGTACTTCGTGCCGCGGACCTGGGCCAGGTACAGGGCGACCAGGTAGCAGGCGACCAGCTGGGTCAGGAAGGCCTTGGTCGAGGCGACGGCGACCTCGGGGCCGGCGTGGGTGTAGAGCACGGCGTCCGACTCGCGCGGGATGGTCGAGCCGTTGGTGTTGCAGATGGCCAGGACCCGGGCGCCCTGTTCGCGGGCGTGCCGCAGGGCCATCAGCGTGTCCATGGTCTCGCCGGACTGGGAGACGGCGATGACCAGGGTCTGCTGGTCCAGGATCGGGTCCCGGTAGCGGAACTCGCTCGCCAGCTCGACCTCGCAGGGAATCCGCGTCCAGTGCTCGATGGCGTACTTGGCGATCAGCCCGGCGTGGAAGGCCGTGCCGCAGGCGACGATGACGACCTTGTCGGCCTCGCGCAGCGCCTCCGGGGGGATCCGCACCTCGTCCAGGGAGAGGGTGCCGAAGCCGTCGATGCGGCCCAGCAGGGTGTCGGCGACCGCCTTCGGCTGCTCGGCGATCTCCTTGAGCATGAAGGAGGCGTACCCGGCCTTCTCGGCGGCGGAGGCGTCCCAGTCGACGTGGTACGTGCGGACGTCCGCCGGCGTGCCGTCGAAGCCGGTGACCGTGACTCCGTCCCGGCGCAGCTCGACCACCTGGTCCTGGCCCAGTTCGATCGCGGAGCGGGTGTGGTCGATGAACGCGGCGACGTCCGAGGCGAGGAAGGACTCGCCCGCGCCGACGCCCACCACGAGCGGCGAGTTGCGGCGGGCGCCGACGACCATGTCCGGCGCGTCCGCGTGGACGGCGACCAGGGTGAAGGCGCCGAGCAGGCGGCGGCAGACCAGGCGCATCGCCTCGGCCAGGTCCGCGCAGGAGGAGAACTCCTCGGCGAGCAGGTGGGCGACGACCTCGGTGTCCGTCTCGGAGGCCAGGTCGTGGCCGCGCTCGGCGAGCTCGGTCCGCAGTTCGGCGAAGTTCTCGATGATGCCGTTGTGGACGACGGCGACCCGGCCCGCGTTGTCGAGGTGCGGGTGGGCGTTGGCGTCGGTGGGGCCGCCGTGCGTGGCCCAGCGGGTGTGGCCGATGCCGGTCGCCCCGGTGGGGAGCGGCCGGGCGGCCAGTTCCTTCTCCAGGTTGACCAGTTTCCCCGCCCGTTTCGCCGTGGCGAGCCCGCCGTCCGCGAGGACGGCCACGCCCGCCGAGTCGTAGCCCCGGTACTCCAGCCGTTTCAGTCCGGCCGTCACGACGTCCAGCGCCGACTGCGGCCCCACGTATCCCACGATTCCGCACATACCCGGCAGCTTATGATCCGTCAGGTCCGGAGAACGGCCGCCGCGTGCCCGGCATCGGAAATTCCCACCGGTGCGCGGGCACCGGCGCACCGGGAGGAGAGTGACGCAGCACACCAGCCGTCCCGTTCGAACTCCGTTAACAATGGAACGTGATCTCACCGGCCTCCTCGACCTCCCGGAGCGCCCACCGGCAGCGGCCGGAGGCGACTCCCTACCTCGACCTCACCCGAGCCGAGTGGAGCGCCCTGCGCCACAAGACGCCGCTGCCGCTCTCCGCCGACGAGGTGGAACGGCTGCGCGGCCTCGGGGACGTCATCGACCTCGACGAGGTGCGGGACATCTACCTCCCGCTGTCCCGACTGCTCAACCTCTACGTCGGCGCCACCGACGGCCTGCGCGGGGCCCTGAACACCTTCCTCGGCGAACAGGGCTCCCAGTCCGGCACCCCCTTCGTCATAGGGGTCGCCGGTTCCGTCGCCGTCGGCAAGTCCACCGTCTCCCGCCTGCTCCAGGCCCTGCTGTCCCGCTGGCCCGAGCACCCGCGCGTCGAGCTGGTCACCACGGACGGGTTCCTGCTGCCCACCAAGGAGCTCCAGGCACGCGGCCTGATGTCGCGCAAAGGCTTCCCCGAGTCGTTCGACCGCCGCGCGCTGACCCGTTTCGTCGCCGACGTCAAGGCCGGCAAGGACGAGGTGACGGCGCCGGTCTACTCCCACCTCATCTACGACATCGTCCCCGGTGAGCTGCTCACCGTGCGCCGCCCGGACATCCTGATCGTCGAGGGGCTGAACGTCCTGCAGCCGGCGCTGCCGGGCAAGGACGGCCGTACCCGCGTCGGTCTCGCCGACTACTTCGACTTCAGCGTGTACGTGGACGCCCGCACCGAGGACATCGAGCGCTGGTACCTCAGCCGCTTCCGCAAGCTGCGCGCGACCGCCTTCCAGGACCCGTCCTCGTACTTCCGCAAGTACACGCAGGTCTCGGAGGCGGAGGCGCTCGACTACGCCGCCACGATGTGGCGCACCATCAACGAGCCCAACCTGGTGGAGAACATCGCCCCCACCCGCGGCCGCGCCACCCTCGTCGTCCGCAAGGGCCCGGACCACAAGGTCCAGCGCCTCCGGCTGCGCAAGCTGTGACGGCCGTGTCCTTCCCGGCCGCCGTGCCTCACCCGGCACGCCGGCCGGGAAGGACACGGCCGCGGCCCCGGCCCACGGCGGGACGACCCGGGCCCGGAGCTCCACCGAGCGGCTCCTGTCCGACCGGCTGAGCGGCGCCGGCGCCGGCGCCCCGGCCCTGCCGGCCCGGAAAAGCTTCCGGGCCTGCCGGTACGAACGCCCGCCCGGGTCCCCGCGTCCCGGCCCGGGACCTAACCCAGCGCCGACTTCACCGCGTCCGCGAGGCGTCCCGCGACCGTGCGGGCCTGGTCGATGTCGGCGGCCTCGACCATCACGCGGACCAGCGGTTCGGTGCCCGAGGGACGGAGCAGCACGCGGCCGGTCTCGCCCAGCTCGCGCTCGGCCTCCGTCACGGCCGCGGAGAGCTCCGTGGAGGTCCGCACCCGGGACTTGTCCACGTCCGGCACGTTGATGAGCACCTGCGGCAGCCGCTCCATCACCGAGGCCAGCTCGCGCAGCGGACGCCCGGTCTCGGCGACGCGCGCCGCCAGCAGCAGGCCGGTGAGCGTGCCGTCGCCCGTGGTCGCGTGGTCGAGGACGATGACGTGGCCGGACTGCTCGCCGCCGAGGGCGTAGCCCCTCTCCTTCATCTGCTCCAGGACGTACCGGTCGCCGACCGCGGTCTGGACGAAGTGGATGCCCTCGCGTTCCATGGCGAGCTTGAAGCCGAGGTTGGACATCACGGTCGCGACGACGGTGTCGGAGCGCAGTGCGGAACGCTCCCGCATCGCCAGGGCGAGCACGGCGAGGATCTGGTCGCCGTCCACCTCGGCACCGGTGTGGTCGACGGCCAGGCACCGGTCGGCGTCGCCGTCGTGCGCGATGCCGAGGTCGGCCCCGTGCTCGACGACCGCGGCCTTCAGCCGGTCCAGGTGGGTGGAACCACAGCCGTCGTTGATGTTCAGCCCGTCCGGCTGGGCGCCGATGGTGATGACCTCGGCCCCGGCCCGCGCGAACGCCTCCGGCGAGACCCGGAAGGCGGCGCCGTGCGCCTCGTCGAGGACGATGCGCAGACCGTCCAACCGGTTCGGCAGGACGCCGACGAGGTGGGAGACGTAGGTGTCGAGCCCCTCCTCGTAGTCCCGCACACGGCCCACACCGGCCCCGGTCGGGCGGTCCCAGGGGGCGCCGGTGCGGTGCTCCTCGTACACGGACTCGATCCGGTCCTCCAGCTCGTCGGCGAGCTTGTGGCCGCCGCGCGCGAAGAACTTGATGCCGTTGTCGGGCATGGCGTTGTGGCTCGCGGACAGCATCACCCCGAGGTCCGCGCCGAGCGCTCCGGTGAGGTGCGCCACGGCGGGCGTCGGCAGCACGCCGACCCGCAGGACGTCCACGCCGGCGCTCGCCAGCCCGGCGACCATGGCGGCCTCCAGGAACTCACCGGACGCCCGCGGGTCGCGTCCGACCACGGCGGTCGGCCGGTGCCCTTCGAACGTGCCCGCCTCGGCCAGTACGTGCGCGGCGGCCACGGAGAGACCCAGTGCCATCTCGGCGGTCAGGTCCGCGTTGGCGACGCCGCGCACCCCGTCCGTGCCGAAGAGTCGTCCCACTTGTCCTCCTGAGGAAGCGTCAGTATCGAAGCCGTCTCGAAACCATGTCGACGGCCCTGTCGAAAGAGGTACCGAAGGCGGAACCGGGGACGGTGCCGGAAACGGTGCCGTGGTGTCGGCCGAGGCGTTGTGAGCTGTACCGAGGGGTTTGACCGGCCGGCGCGTTCGACGGTTGCGCTGCCGGTGCGGTGTTCGGGGTGTTCGGGGTGCTCGGGGTGTTCGACGGTCGCGCCGCCCCGGGGCCCCCGCACCTGCGGTCCAAGACAGGCGCTACCCAACTATCCGATCACATTAGCCTTCGAGCGTCTTGTGTCGTTATACGCCTGCTGCAGTGAGAAAACGAACGCCCCGGCGGCACTGTGGCGTGCCGCCGGGGCGTTCGGAGTACATGCAGGGGCAGCTGCAATCAGCGCTTGCTGTACTGCGGGGCCTTGCGGGCCTTCTTCAGACCGGCCTTCTTCCGCTCGACCGCGCGGTCGTCGCGGCGCAGGAAGCCGGCCTTCTTGAGCGCGCCGCGGTTGTTGTCGACGTCCGCCTCGTTCAGCGCACGGGCGACACCGAGACGGAGCGCACCGGCCTGACCGGAGACGCCGCCACCCGCGATGCGGGCGACGATGTCGTAGCGACCCTCGAGCTCGAGCACCTTGAAGGGCTCGTTGACTTCCTGCTGGTGCACCTTGTTCGGGAAGTAGTCCTCGAGGGTGCGACCGTTGATCTTCCACTTGCCGGAGCCCGGGATGATCCGGACGCGGGCGATGGCGTTCTTGCGACGGCCCAGGCCGGCGGCCGGCTGCGGCTCGCCGAAGCGGGAGGCCATGGACTCCGAGGTGTACTCGCCCTCGACGGGCACCTCGGACTCGGTGGTGTAGCTGTCGATGTCGATCTCTTCGAGCGGCTGCTCGGCAGTGGTCTCGGCCACGATGCTCCTCAGATTCTGTTCAGTCTTAGGGGGTGGCCGGACTTACTGCGCGACCTGGGTGATCTCGAACGGCACCGGCTGCTGGGCAGCGTGCGGGTGCTGGTCGCCCGCGTAGACCTTCAGCTTCGAGAGCATCTGACGGCCCAGGGTGTTCTTGGGGAGCATGCCCTTGACGGCCTTCTCGATGGCCTTCTCGGGGTTCTTCTCCAGCAGCTCGTCGTAGCGGACGGAGCGCAGACCGCCCGGGTAGCCCGAGTGGCGGTACGCCAGCTTCTGGGTCCGCTTGTTGCCGGAGAGGTGCACCTTGTCGGCGTTGATGATGATGACGAAGTCACCGGTGTCGACGTGAGGCGCGTAGATCGGCTTGTGCTTGCCGCGCAGGATGGAGGCCGCAGTGGAGGCCAGACGACCCAGGACGACGTCCTGAGCGTCGATGACGTGCCACTGGCGCGTCACATCGCCGGGCTTGGGGCTGTACGTACGCACGGTTCGTAGCCTTCGCTTCTTCAGTGAGTGGTCCTGACATGGCCACCGAAGACGATCACGACAGCCCTGACCGCACCGCGGTGACGCAAACCGCGTGCTGGTCGCTGGTCATCGGCCCGGTGGACCGGTGTAAGGGCCCCTCACGTGAGAATGAGCAAGCCAATACACATAACAAACATGCAGAATACCCGCCCTCGGCCGGACGGGTCAAAACGAGTCCTCCGGGCGTGGGCGACACCGACTCTACAGCCGTCCGCCGCCGTGCCGCGGCCCATGGGGTGCACCAACCACCCGGAGATGTCGCTTTTGCTCATCACCGGGGCGGCAACGCCGTGGTCCGTACGCGGGGTTGGGGCGGTCCGGCACACCCCGCGCCCCGTCTAAGATGCGCCCCATGAGTTATGGGCAGGGGGGACCTCCTTCGCAGTGGGATCCCTGGAAACCGCAGTCGCAGCAGCCCTGGAGCGGCGGGGGCGGCAACAGCCAGTCACCCGACTGGGCCGCACTGGCCGAGGCGTCCGAGACACGTCACAAACGGCGCCGGCTGCTGCTCATCGGCGGCGGCGCGATCGCCACCGTCGCGATAGGCACGGCCGTGGCGACGGGCGTCGTCTCGTCGAACGGCGGCAACCAGGTCGCGGGCGGGCCGTCCTCCCAGGTGCCGGCCACCGCCGACCTGCCGAGCCCGACCGGCGCGGTCCCCTCGTTCGCCCCGACGAGCGCCCCGCCGCCGCTGGACCCGAAGGACTTCGTCTCCAGCGTGAAGAAGGACCGGGCGCCGCTGGCCCCGGACGTCCTCTTCCCGGGCACGCAGCTCACCATGGGCGAGACGGTGTACAAGAAGGGCCCGACGGCCGACACCCGCGACTGCGCCTCGGCCGCGAAGGCCACGCTGCCCAAGGTCCTCACCGACAACGGCTGCAGCCGCCTGCTCCGGGTCACCTACACCAAGGACGACGTCGCGGTGACGGTGGGCGTGGCCGTCTTCGACACCGAGGCCCAGGCCGCCAGGGCCAAGCAGCAGGCCGACACGAGGAGCATCGTCAAGTCCCTCGCGGGCGGCGGCGTCAAGGAGTTCTGCGACGGCGCGGTCTGCCGCTCGACCACCAACTCCTACGGCCGCTACGCCTACTTCACCCTGTCCGGCTTCACCTCCGCCAAGGACGTCACGGAGCAGGACAAGACCGTCTTCAGCACCGGTGACGATCTCGCCGAGTTCACCTTCCGCCAGATCCGCCGCCGCGGCGAGGCCCAGGCATCGGCCGCCGCGAACGAGTGACGACCGCCCGGGCCACGACCGCCCGGGCCACGACCGCCCGCGGGGCCGACCGCGCCCTCGGCCGGCCCCGCACCCCCCGCCTCACGGCTGCCTCAGCGGCGCCTCACAGCCGCTTCGCGCTGCGCAGCGTCTTCGCGTAGTACCCGTTGCCGTCCAGTCGGGAGACACCACCGATGTCGCCGATGGTCGGGCCGTTCACCTCTTCGCGGCTGGAGACGAAGATCAAGTGGCCCTCGGTGTCGTAGCCGAGCACCATGCCCACGTGGTCCAGCCGCTCCTTGGTCCGCGTGTCGAGCTTGAAGAAGACCAGGTCGCCGGGCTGGAGCTGGTCGATGTTGGCGGGCCGATCCTCCGCGGAGACCCCGGTCAGCGGGAGCACGTCGGCGCCCAGCTTGGAGCGGGCCATGCCGTTGGCGGTACGCGGCAGCCCGTCGCCGACGGCACTGTCCAGGGACATCAGCGGATAGCGGGCGCGGTAGCCGAGCACCATACGGATGAAGCCGGAGCAGTCCAGGGCCCTGGCCCGCATGGCTTCCGGCGTTCCGACGGCACCGTCCCGGAAGGGGTACTGAACGCCGAGGAAGTCGTAGAAGTCGGACTGCTCCAGGCGCAGGTCGCCACCTTCCGCGCCGCTGGTGTTCAGCGGGCCGAAGTCGGCGTCACCGGCGTAGAGCGTGCCCTGCTCGTCCTTCTTGTCCGGGGCGCCGGCCACGTACTGGAAGGCGAACGCGAAGAGATCGTCCTCCTCGCTGTCCTTGTTCTCGGCGTACCAGTCCTTGAACCACTGCTCCTTCTCCGCGCCCTTCTTCCACTCCTCAGGCAGCAGCCGAACCCAGTCCCGGGTGGACACCTTGGACTTGGTCGAGGTCGGCTCCTCGAAGGTGCGGGCCTTCCCGGTCAGCGTCGCGGTGCGCGCCCCGTCGGTGAGGACCGCCATGATCTGTCCGTCGCCACCGCGCAGCACCGAGCGCGCCGGGTTCTCCAGCCGGGACCAGGTCGCCTTGCTGTCGTCGTCCGACCCGCTCCCGGACCCGCGGTTGCCGTCCAGGACACCGACGTTGCGGACCTCGGTGACCGCGGGGGCCTCCTGCTTGCGCAGCTCCACGGTCAGGTAGCCGGACCCCGCGACGAGCGTGAGCACCACCAGTCCGGGGACGATGTGGCGCGTCTTCTTCTTCCCTTTCCCAGCCATCGAAATGCTCCTCGGTTGTTGTCAGACAGTGGGCATGACGCCGAGCAGCAGGCCGGCGGCGATGACGATGTAGGCCATGAGTGAGACGGTGCCCGTGGCCAGCAGAGTGGGCCCCTTGGGCTGGCGCACCATCTGATAGGCGATCAGACCGGGCACGATGAACCCGAGGGTCTGGTTGCCGTACAGCAGAGGGAACTCGAGCGAGAGCACGATCATCACGGTGGCCTGGAGCAGCACGCCCAGCAGCACCACCGCGGCGAACAGCCGTTTGCCGTAAAGGATCACCAGTCGCTGCATCACCTTGGTGCCCGCGTAGGTCAGGGCGGTCACACCCACCACCATCGCCGCGCGCTGCAGGTCCTCGATGAGGGTGAGCGCCAGCCAGCCCGGGGTGATCATGCCGCCGGGCGACAGGTTGGTGGTGAGGTAGCACAGCAGCGAGAAGAACAGACCTATGGCGATGCCCAGGGCGGCCATCTCGGGGGTCAGGGCGGCGGTGATCAACGGGGTCTCCGGGCAGGTGTGCGGTAGGAAGGAGGGCGGTCGGTCCGCGGGAGGTCAGCGGTGCGGGGGCGGTCCACCGCTGTCCTCGTCGGTCGGAAGCCAGGGCCCGCCGTCGGGCCCGTCGTAGTACGGCCGGTGTCCCTGCTCGGGTGCGTGCTCCTGGTACTGCCCCTGCTGCGGAACACCCTGTGCGGGCCGCTGCGCGAACCAGCCCTGCTGCTCGTACTGGCCCCCCTGGGCCTGTGGGGCCTGTGGGGCCTGCTGCTTCTGGAGCGCCGCCTGCTGGGCGAGGAGGTTGCGGCGGATGACGGGGATCTCCTGGGTCTGAGAGGCCTGGTAGCGCTCCTCGTACGCCGTCGGGTAGGCAGCGAACGGGTCCAGGCGGGGGACCTGCTGCGCCGGAACGGCGTCATCCGGGGCCGACGTCCGCTCCGCGTCGGCCGGCTGCTCCGCTTCGGGTGTCTCGTCCGCCGGGAGTTCGGCCAGGTACTCCAGGAGTTCCTCACCCTGGCCGTGGATGTTGCCGATGGCGACGAGGGAGGAGCCGTCGGCCATGCGGCCGAGCAGTTCCGGCATGAACTCGTGCGCGTCCCGGCGGTCGCCGCCCAGGTCCACCGCGCGATCCCGCCACTCGGCGGGGATGGCGTCGATGGCGCTCTTGGCGGGGTGCCCGATGACGAAGACGTTGTCCGGTTGGAGGTCGGGGACGATCTCGCCCATCTGCCCGTTTCGCTCCACGCGGTCCGGGCGGCAGTTGATGACGACGTTCAGCGGACGGCTGATCGCGCCGAGGTCGAGCAGCTGGTTGATGTTCATCAGCGTCGACTCGGGGTCGTTGGCCGCGAAGACGTTGGCGAAGGCGAGCCGCTTGCCCTCCTCGGTCACGTACCGCTCGACGGAGAGCACACCGGGGTCCGGCGGGGCGTCGTACATGCCCTGCAGGGCGACCTTGCGTTCCACCCCGAGCAGCTCGGCCACGACCAGGGCGATCGCGACGTTCTCCTTGAACGTGAACCAGCTGAAGCCGCGCAGCTCCTCGTCGGTCACCGTCTCGGGGTCCGCGTAGATCAGCTTGCAGTTCCGGGCGTCGGCCTCCTCCTGAAGGATGTCGAAACGATCCTTCTCGGCGGTGACGCAGATGCCGTCCTGTGGCATGGAACGGCACAGCGAGCGGGCCACGTCGTCGAGCGTGGGGCCCATCTCGGCGAGGTGGTCCTCACGTACGTTGCACAGCACGCCGATCGTCGAACGGATCAGCTTGCTCTGGTTGACCTCCTGCAGGGCCGGCATGACCGCCATGCACTCGATGACGAGCGCGTCGGGCCGGTAGGCGGCGGCCCGGCGGACGATACCGATCTGCTCCACCACGTTGGCGATGCCGAACTTGCGGTAGACCGGCTCCTCGGTCGCGTCCGGGTGGATGAAGCGGGCGGCCGTGCCGGTCGTCTTGGCGACCGTGGTCAGGTCACCGCCGCGCAGGGCGCCGGCACACAGCCGGGTGATGGAGGACTTGCCCCGGATGCCGTTGACGAGCACCCGGGACGGTATGGAGTGCAGGGCGGCGTAGTGCCGGCGCTGCTCGACGATGCCCGCGACGAGCAGGAGCACGCAGCAGACCAGCAGGGCGAAGTAGAGGTAGAGCACGGCGGGTCACCTTCCTCCGGCGCCGAGCCGGGGTTCACCGGGTCGGGGCTCGGTCGGCCGGGGTTCGGCGGGGCGGCGGGACTGGTTCTGCCTGCGGGCCTGGAGCTGCTGACGGATCAATTCGAGGCTTCGGACGACCGCTCCCACCTCGTCGTGGTACGTGGGGTAGAGCACCGACTTCAGGTCGCCGTCGGCCAGCTTCTCGGCGCTGGTGGCGAGGGCCCGCAGCGGCCGGGCGACCACCAGGTGCACCCAACCCAGGCAGACCACGATCGCGGCGAGACCGAGCAGGCCGGCGAGCACACTGCGGTCCTCGCGCTCGTACGCGGTGATCTGGAAGCGGTCGGCGTTCTGCCAGCTGACCACGGTCCAGCCGATGTCGGCGGCGACACCGCCGCCGGAGAAAGGAGCCGCAGCGGCGACGGTGATGTTGCCGCCGTCCCGGATGAGCAGCCCGTTCTCGACGGGTCCGGCGCCGACCTGCACGCTGCCCGCCCGGACCAGGTCGGTCAGGGCCTCGCGGGGCAAGTTCTCGAAGGCGAGGAAGCCGTTGCTGGCGGCGAGGGTGCGGCCCTTGGGGTCCACCACCCGGACCTCACCGAGGCCGGGACGTTTCAGCAGTGAGTTCAGGAACTCGATCCGCACCTCACCCACCAGGGTGACGCCCTTCTCCTCGGGCACGGGGGCGCCGGCCTGGAGCACCGGCTTCTTGCCGCCCTCCCCGGACACCCTGACCAGGGGCAGCTTCTTGTCGTCGCTCCAGTCGTGCGGGTCGCCACCGGCGCGGGCGACGACCTCCCCGCCCGCGTCGACGACGTACAGCGCCGCGTACCGGGTGTGCTTGCGCAGGGCGTCCTTGAGCATGTTCTCGGTGGCGTCCCGGTCGGCCACGTCGACGAGACGGGAGGCGGAGACCAGGTCGGCCTGGGCCTCGTTCAGCGCCCGGCGGACCCGGTCGGACACCAGGTCGGTACGGTCACGCTGGTCGTTGACCATGGTGGCGGGCACGCTGACCGAGTCGTCGGTGCGGTTCAGCAGCAGGCCGACCGGCAGGCACCACAGGAGCAGCAGCACCGCGGTCACCACGAGCTGCGCCCGGATGCCGAACCGGAACCGGCCGCCCGGCTTCCCGCCGCCCGTCCCACCGGGGTCATCGGAACCGCCCGGACCGCCGAGCTGGCCCCGGAGCCGTTCCAGGGCGGAGCCGATACGGGCGGCTTCGCCGCCGCGGAAGGTGCCGACGGGACGGGTCAGGTCGCCCCGGGCAAGCCGGCGGGACTCCAGGAACAGACGCAGCAGCGGACGCTGCACCCGCGCCCACAGCACCGCGGCGGCCAGCAGTCCGAGCACCACCAGGGCGCCGGCCGCGATCAGCCCGTACAGTTCCCGGTCCGCCGCGCCGACGCTCTGCTCGGCGACCACGGGCAGCATGGCCACGACGGTGAGTCCGAGGCCCGCCGCGACACTGTCCTTCTCCTCGGGGTCGGAGGAAGCCAGGGAGGCGTAGCCGACGGTGACGACGCGACCGTTGTAGTCGTCGCCCACCAGGTTCCCGCTGACGCCGGGGTAGCCGCGGGAACCTGGCGCCTTGGCGGTGACGGGGTGCTGCTCCGCCCGCTCGGCCGCTTGGCCGGACAGGTCGGACATCTGCTTCTGGAGGAATTCGAGCTCCGCGCGCTGCTGGTCCGAGTTGAGCGCCTCGGACCGCTCGAAACCGGCCGTCGCGAGCACCTCGCCGTCCCGTGCCACGACCGCCATGGTGCGGAAGGGACCCAGCGTGATGGACGGCACGGACAGGCTGTTGGAGGCGATCAGCAGCTGCTGCGGACGGTCCTTCCAGTCGAGGACCACCATGGTCATCAGCCGGACGTCACCGGTTTCCAGCCGCACCATCCGCGGGACGAGGGCGGTCTCTCCGGTGAGGGCCTCTTCGTCCAGCCAGGCGAGCGGGATGCGTTCGCCACGCGCGGCGAGCACGTCCCCGCTCTCCAGGTCCACCACCGTGGTGCCGGTCCACTTCTGGTACGTCCTGCCCAGGTCGGACAGGACGTCCTCCGGCTCGGCCGGCTTACCGGCGTTCAGCGCGGTGGCAGTGCGCCGCAGGTCCGTGACCCGCTCGTCGATCGAGGCACGCAGGGCGATCGCCCCGTCCTCGGCGAAGTGCTGCTGGGAGGAGAGCACCGCCTTGGGCACGACGGGGTCACCACCGGGACCGAGCACCTTGGCGGTCAGCCCGGCCAGGGCGAGGATCAGTACGCACAGCACCGCGATCGGCGGGCGGATGCCGCCGAGCAGGGGCATGTCCGCCCGTCTGCGGCTGCGGCGCTGTCTCTGCGCTGAGGGCGGCGCGACATGGCTCGATGTCACCGGTGGTCTTCCTTGGTCTTGACGCGAGCGCCGGACGTACGCCGGGGTACCACTACCTCGGCCGTGCGACGTCGTCACTAAATAGACTGATAAACGCCGACAAGGTTGCACCCCCGGCGCGGACTTCGGGTGTGGGACCTGTCACTTCTCCAGCGAGAGCTGTTCCAGGCCGTCACCGCCGGGTGCCCCCCGGTTGTAGAGGAAGCCCCGGGTCCGGTCGATCGCCAGCCGGTAGCGGGCGAGCCGCTCCTCGGACAGGTCCCCCGGCTCGTCGAGCATCTGCTGGGCGTCCACCAGCCGGAGGTCCCGCACCGCGCCCTCGGGCACCTCTTCCTCGTCCTCCACCTCGGGCGGAATGTCCACCAGCGTGGTGCGGTAGCGCGCGGTGACGTCCCAGCCTTCGGTGGTCTCCTGGAACTCGAACCAGCCGATGGCCCCTTCCTCGGTCAGTCCGGTCGGCGAGGAGTGCCGAGCCACATGGTTGCCGAGGCTGTAGGCGACCCAGGTGCCGTTCACCTTCTGGATCGGCTGGACGACGTGGGCGTGGTGGCCGATGACGAGGTCGATGCCCGTCTCCTCGGTGAGCCGCTGCGCCAGCTGCAACTGCGGCACGCTGGGCTCGTTGTAGTGCTCCAGCCCCCAGTGGACCGTGAGGATCACCACCTCGGCGCCCTCTTGACGGGCCCGCGCCTCGGCCCTCTTGATCTCGCCGGTGTCAAGCCGGTTCAACGCCCACTTCTGCTTCTCGGGCGTCGGATTCAGGAACGACTCCCAGGAGTAGGAGAGATGCGCGACCTTGACGCCCTCGACCTCACGGATGTTGATCCGCTCCGCCTCCTTGGCCGACCGCGCCGATCCGGCGTGTCCGAGGCCCACCTCGTCCATGACGTCCAGCGTGCGTCGCACTCCGTCCAGCCCGTGGTCGAACGTGTGGTTGGAGGCCGTCGAGCAGGTGTCGTAGCCCACGTCCTTCAACGACGTCAGGACCTGCGGCGGGACCAGGAACTCCGGGTACCCCTCGAAGGGGCCCTCCGGCTTGCCCACGGGTGTCTCCATGTGGCAGATGGCCAGATCCGCCTCACTGATGACAGGCTTCACCCCGGCGAGCAGCGGCCCGAAGTCCAGCCCTTTCTCTCCCTCACCGGTCTCCTTGGCGTCCTTGGCGGCCTGGTCGACCAGCTCGGGGTGGATGAGCACGTCACCCGTGGCCGCGACGGTGAAGGAACGTCCCCCCGGCTTGGCCTGCGGCTCCACGGAACCGTCAGCCGTACCGCATGAGACCAGCAGGCCGGTCAGCGCGACCAGGGTGGCAGCCACCCGAACCTTAGGGAGAGACTTGCGCAGTGTCACTCGGTCATGTTCACACGGTCCCCACAGCCATCACGCCAATATCCATTACGAGACAGTCACATTTCCGTCCGGTTATCGCCCTGTTGCTGCTTTTTCTGACATTGACGGGTTGCCAGGCCGACCCGGAGCGAAAATCGGAGGAAACTGTTCCGGCCTCCCGGGAGCTGGTGGATCTCCGCAGCCGTGTCCTCAGCTACACGGAGGCCTTCAATCGCGACGACCCCTACACGCCTCCCGACTCCGACCAGCGCGACCGGCTCGCCCGCGGCATCGGACGACTCCTCGACCGGGACGCACGCGAGGCGGGCGAGATCCTCGCCCCGATCGGCCTGCGCGTGACCCGCCTCACCGACACCTCGACCGGCCGCCGCTACGACGAGGTCGCGGCTTCGGGCAAGGGTGCGAGCACAGGCTGGGGCCGCCTGTATCTGAACGCGGACTCCACCGTCCGCTGGAACGCACAGGTGCCGCACCCCGTCTCCGACCGGAAGACCGAGGCGCTCGGGGTGCGCCTGCTGGAGGACAATCCGGGCGGCGCGTTGGTCCTGGCCGGCGCTCACCGCCGGGCAGGCGACGGCAACGCCGATGTGGCCCACCGCGAGGACAGCGCCTTCCACCTGATCGTCGTGGAACTGCAGAAGCGCGGGGTGCCCGGCATCCAGCTGCACGGCTTCGCCGAATCCTCCGTGGACCGCTACGACGCCGTCCTCTCCAGCGGCGCCGCGCAGAGCGCACCCGGCGAGGCCTCCGCCCTGGCCGACCGGCTGGAGACGGACGGACTGCGGGTCTGCCGGGGCTGGTCGGCCCGCTGCCCCCTGGAGGGCACCACCAACGTCCAGGGCAGGGCGGCGCAGCAGCACCACGCCACCTTCCTGCATCTGGAACTGGCCCCGGACGGCCGCGGCGACGGCCCCGACGCCGCCCAGGTCGTGGCCGCCCTGTCGGGCCTGCTCACGACCTGGGCGGAGGAAGGAGCAGGGCGCTGAACAAGGTGCCGCGCAGGGGGCCGAGCGGCGAGGCGGACGCGGCGCGGGTCAGCAGCACCGTGCCGTCGTCGGCAGTGTGCGCTTGTTGCGGGCCTCCTTGTTGCGGGCGGCCAGGAGCTCGTCGGCCGGGTAGCCGACCTCCTCCAGGGTCAGCCCGTGCGGGCGGACGACGTGTACCGCCGAGTCCCGTACGCCAGCCGCCAGCACCTTGCCCGGCCAGTCGGGCGTGCGGTGCCCGTCGCCGACGAACAGCAGCGCCCCGATCAGCGAGCGCACCATGTTGTGGCAGAAGGCGTCGGCCCGGACCGTCGCCGTGATCACCCCGTCCGCGTCGCGCAGCAGGCTCAGCTCCTGGAGCGTCCGGATGGTCGTGGCGCCCTCCCGCCGCTTGCAGTACGCGGCGAAGTCGTGCTCCCCCAGCAGCCGCCGGGCGGCCTCGTTCATCGCGTCGACGTCGAGTGGCCAGTCGTGCCACAGCACATGACCGCGCAGCAACGGGTCCACCCCGCCGGGGTGGTCGGTGACGCGGTACGCGTAGCGCCGCCAGATCGCGGAGAAGCGGGCGTCGAAGCCCGCGGGGGCCTCGGTGAGGGACCAGATCCGCACATCGCGCGGGAGCCGTCCGGCGAGCCGCTTGAGCAGCTTCTCCCGGTGCTCCGCCCACAGTTCGACCGGCAGGTCGACGTGGGCCACCTGGCCGCGCGCGTGCACCCCGGCGTCGGTCCGGCCGGCCACGGTCAGCTCGTACGTCGTCTCCCCGGACCGGGTGACGGTCCGCAGGGCGTCCTCGATCTCCCCCTGCACGGTCCGCCTGCCTCCGGCCTGCTTGGCCCAGCCGGAGAACTCGGTCCCGTCGTAGGACAGATCGAGACGGATACGGACGCGTCCGGGCTCTACTTCGTCACTCACGTACAGATCCTCTCAGGCACGCGAAAGCGGGCCCGCCCCACAAGGGCGGACCCGCTCAGCGTGAAGCAGCGCTGCCTCAGGCGTCCTTGGCGTCCTCGGCCGGGGCCTCGGCGGCCTCGTCCTTGGTCAGGTCGGCCTTGGCGTCCTCGGCCGGAGCCTCGGCGGCCTCGACGGCCTCGTCCTTCTTCAGGGCGTCTTCCTTGACCGCGCGCTTGGTCGCGGCCTCGGCCTCACCGGTGGCCTCCTGGGCGACCGTCAGGGCCTCGACCAGCTCGATGACGGCCATGGGCGCGTTGTCGCCACGGCGGTTACCGATCTTGGTGATACGGGTGTAGCCACCGGGACGGTTCTCGTACCGCGGGCCGATCTCGGTGAAGAGCGTGTGGACGATGCTCTTGTCCGTGATCACCTGGAGCACCTGACGGCGGTTGTGAAGGTCGCCCTTCTTCGCCTTGGTGACCAGACGCTCGGCGTACGGGCGCAGCCTGCGCGCCTTCGCCTCGGTGGTGGTGATGCGCCCGTGCTCGAAGAGCGACTTCGCGAGGTTCGCGAGCATCAGCTTCTCGTGCGAGGCGCTGCCGCCCATACGGGCACCCTTGGCGGGCTTCGGCATGGTGTGTCTCCTAGGTGTCTGCCCCGGCCGTATCAGGTACCGGAGTCAGTATCCGAGCAGGCGGTCGCCTGTCGGAGACCCCGCGCCCCGAAGGGGCGCGGGGAGGTGTCGATATGCGACTCCGTCGCGTGGGCGCGACCAGCCACAACGGGCCCGCAGCCAAAAACGAACCGTCGAGCCCGAGCTCAGTACTGCTCGGTCTCTACGAACCCGGCGTCCGCGTCGTCGTCCGCTCCGAAGGCGTCCGCTGCAGCGGTGGGGTCGAAGCCAGGCGGGCTGTCTTTGAGGGCGAGTCCCATCCCCGCCAGCTTCGCCTTGACCTCGTCGATCGACTTCGCACCGAAGTTGCGGATGTCGAGGAGGTCCGCCTCGGAGCGCGCGACCAGCTCACCCACGGAGTGGATGCCCTCACGCTTGAGGCAGTTGTACGACCGGACGGTGAGCTCCAGCTCCTCGATCGGCAGCGCCAGGTCGGCGGCGAGAGCGGCGTCCGTCGGGGACGGACCCATGTCGATGCCCTCGGCGTCGATGTTCAGCTCACGGGCCAGACCGAACAGCTCGACCAGGGTCTTGCCGGCCGACGCCATGGCGTCACGCGGACGCATGGCCTGCTTGGTCTCGACGTCGACGATCAGCTTGTCGAAGTCGGTGCGCTGCTCGACACGGGTCGCCTCGACCTTGTACGTGACCTTCAGCACGGGGCTGTAGATGGAGTCGACCGGGATACGGCCGATCTCCTGGCCCACCTGCTTGTTCTGCACGGCGGAGACGTAGCCGCGACCGCGCTCGACGGTCAGCTCCATCTCCAGCTTGCCCTTGCCGTTGAGCGTGGCGAGGACGAGGTCGGGGTTGTGCACCTCGACACCGGCCGGGGGCGCGATGTCGGCGGCGGTGACCTGGCCCGGACCCTGCTTGCGCAGGTACATCACCACGGGCTCGTCGTGCTCGGAGGACACGACCAGCTGCTTGATGTTGAGGATCAGGTCGGTGACGTCCTCCTTGACGCCCGGCACGGTGGTGAACTCGTGCAGGACGCCGTCGATGCGGATGCTGGTGACAGCGGCACCGGGGATCGACGACAGGAGGGTGCGGCGGAGGGAGTTGCCGAGGGTGTAGCCGAAGCCCGGCTCCAGCGGCTCGATCACGAACCGGGAGCGGAACTCGTCGACGACCTCTTCGGTCAACGAAGGACGCTGAGCGATCAGCATGTGTGGATCAAATCCTTCTCTCGTGGACGCCCGCTATTTGACGCCCGACGGAAACCGCACCCGGTGAAAGGCGCGGGTACTGCAAGGGTACGGGCGGTACGACCCGAACAGGGAACGTACCGCCCGAAAAAACCACTACGACCGGACCGATGGCCCGGACGCGACACCGCGACTCGGAGGCGGCGGCGCTTCGGCGGGCGGCAGCCGTGCTGCGACCGTGCGGGGGGCGACCCCCGCACCCCCAGCAGGAGGCCGACCGGACCGAACCGACGACTCAGACGCGGCGGCGCTTCGGCGGGCGGCAGCCGTTGTGCGGGGTCGGGGTGACGTCCTGGATGGAGCCGACCTCGAGACCGGTCGCCTGGAGCGAACGGATGGCGGTCTCACGACCGGAACCCGGGCCCTTGACGAACACGTCGACCTTGCGCATGCCGTGCTCCTGCGCGCGACGGGCAGCCGACTCGGCGGCCATCTGCGCGGCGAACGGCGTGGACTTCCGGGAGCCCTTGAAGCCGACGTGGCCGGCGGAGGCCCAGGAGATCACGTTGCCGGTCGGGTCCGTGATGGACACGATCGTGTTGTTGAACGTGCTCTTGATGTGCGCGTGGCCGTGAGCGACGTTCTTCTTTTCCTTGCGGCGCACCTTCTTGGCAGCGCCCTGACGACCCTTGGGGGGCATCTACAAACTCCTACGGGAGGTGGTCGGTCCTACAGCGAAGACCGTGGACAGGTGTCCGCTGCGGACTACTTCTTGCCCGGCTTCTTCTTGCCGGCGATGGCGCGACGCGGGCCCTTGCGGGTACGCGCGTTGGTGCTGGTGCGCTGACCGCGGACGGGCAGACCGCGACGGTGACGCAGACCCTGGTAGGTGCCGATCTCGACCTTGCGGCGGATGTCGGCCTGGATCTCGCGACGGAGGTCACCCTCGGTCTTGATGTTGTTGTCGACGTACTCGCGGATCGCGACGAGCTGCTCCTCGGAGAGGTCGCGAACGCGGGTGTTCGGGTCGACGCCGACAGCGGCCAGCGTCTGCTGCGAAAGGGTTCGGCCGATGCCGAACACGTAGGTGAGGGCGATCTCCACGCGCTTTTCGCGCGGGATGTCAACACCGGAAACGCGTGCCATTCAATGGCTCCAGTTGGTTGTCGGAGGTCTTCCACAGAACCGTCCCCCGGCCGCCGTCCTCGCCTGGTCCGGCGATTTGGTACGAACCGGGTCCCCAGCCTCCGAGCCCGGGGGTGTCGAGCCGTGCGGCTCGGGTTCTGCGTATGAACATGTTGCTCGCGTCGCGCGAAGTTCTGCGGGAAAGTCGCAGAGGGTGGATCGTGCGGGTCAGCCCTGGCGCTGCTTGTGGCGCGGGTTGTCGCAGATAACCATGACCCGGCCGTGACGGCGGATCACCCTGCACTTGTCGCAGATCTTCTTGACGCTCGGCTTGACCTTCATGGGATGTGAAGTTCTCCGGGCTCAGTGCCCCCGCACCGCAGGGGGAGGGGGCAAGATCTACTTGCTCACTTGTACCGGTAGACGATCCGACCCCGGGTCAGGTCATACGGAGAGAGCTCCACCACGACCCGGTCGTCAGGGAGGATACGGATGTAGTGCATACGCATCTTGCCGCTGATGTGTGCCAGGACCTGGTGGCCGTTCTGGAGCTCGACCTTGAACATGGCGTTCGGAAGAGACTCGACGACAGTGCCCTCGATCTCGATGGCACCTTGCTTCTTGGCCACGCTTCGCCCTTCGAATCGACTACCTTGATCGACTCCGCTGCGCACCGTGATCACATGCAGGCATGCGGATGCACAAGAGCCGACGAGTCAGTCTACGTCAGGGCACCCCGAAAGACGAATCGAGAAAGTCTGCCCCAGCCGCGAGATCCTTAACCCGCGGGCTTCGCCGAGCCCCGGGTCCGGCGCCGGGGCGCCTCACAGGCTTCGAGCGGCCGCGCCGCGGCCTCCGACCGGCGGTCGCGGCGCGGGCCGCCGTCAGGCCAGCGGGTCGGGCGCCGCCGTCACCCCGTACTCGGCGAGCTTCGCCTTCCCCCCGTCCGGCGCCGTCAGCACCAGCGGTCCCGCCTCGGTCAGCGCGACCGAGTGCTCCCAGTGCGAGGACCAGGTGCCGTCCGTCGTGATGACGGTCCAGTCGTCCTCCAGCACCCGCGTCTTCGCGGTGCCCAGCGAGACCATCGGCTCGATGGCCAGGCAGAAGCCCGGGACCAGCTTGGGTCCCTTGCCCCGGCGGCGGTCGACGTAGTTCAGCAGATGCGGGTCCATGTGCATCTCGGTGCCGATGCCGTGGCCGCCGTAGTCCTCGATGATCCCGTAGCGCCCGCCGCCGGGCTTCGGCTGCCGGCGGATGTAGGTCTCGATGGCGCGGGAGACGTCGACCAGCCGGTTGCCCTGCTTCATGGCCGCGACGCCGGCCCACATCGACTCCTCGGTCACCCGGGACAGCTCGACCAGCTCCGGCGCGTGCCCCGACCCGACGAAGGCGGTGTAGGCCGCGTCGCCGTGCCAGCCGTCGATGACGGCGCCGCAGTCGATGGAGATGACGTCCCCGTCCTTGAGGACGACCTCGTCGGAGGGGATGCCGTGGACGACGACCTCGTTGACGGAGGTGCAGATCGTCGCGGGGAAGCCGCCGTAGCCGAGGAAGTTCGGCTTGGCGTTGTGCTCGGCGAGCACCTTGCGGGCGACCTGGTCCAGATCCCTCGTCGTGGCCCCGGGCACGGCCGCCTCACGCGTGGCCGCGTGGATGGCGGCGACCACCAGCCCCGCCTCACGCATCTTGGCGATCTGCTCGGGGGTCTTGATCTGCACCATGAGGGCTACGGCCTTTCTGGACCGGAGGGATATCCGGAGAGAGATACGGACACCGTCAACGATACGGGGGGAGGCTGTCCGCCCCTCCCCCGCGCACACGTCGGCCGCGGCCCCCGCAGGGAACCGCGGCCGGACGCGCACCGTCACTGATCGCGGTTGAGCGCCTCCAGCGCACGCCCGGTGACCTCGTCGACCGGACCCAGCGCCGAGATCGTCACCACGAGGCCCTGGGCCCGGTAGTAGTCGATGATCGGCTCGGTCTGCGTGTGGTAGACCTCCAGCCGGGTGCGCACCGTCTCCTCCGCGTCGTCGTCGCGCTGGTACAGCTCGCCGCCGCAGACGTCGCAGACGCCCTCCTGCTTCGGCTTGCTGTACGTCACGTGGAAGACGTGGCTGGAGTCCTTGCGGCAGATCCGCCGCCCGGCGATCCGCTTGACCACCTCGGCCTCGGGGGCCTCCAGGTCGAGCACCGCGTCCAGCGTGATGCCCTCGGACTCCAGCAGCTCGTCGAGCGACTCCGCCTGGGAGACGTTCCTCGGGAATCCGTCCAGCAGGAAGCCGGCCTCGGCGTCCGGCTGCTCCATACGGTCCTTCGCCATGGCGATGGTGACCTCGTCCGGCACGAGGTTGCCCTCGTCCATGTACGACTTCGCGAGCTTGCCCAGCTCGGTCTGCCGACTGATGTTGGCACGGAACAGGTCGCCCGTGGAGATGTGGGGGATGCTCAGCTTCTCGGCAAGGCGGGTGGCCTGGGTGCCTTTGCCAGCACCGGGCGGCCCGACGAGGACGATTCGCATCAGCGGAGGAACCCTTCGTAATTGCGCTGCTGGAGCTGGCTCTCGATCTGCCTCACCGTCTCGAGACCGACACCCACGATGATCAGGATGCTGGTCCCGCCGAACGGGAAGTTCTGGTTTGCCCCGAAACCGGCCAACGCCATCGTCGGCACGAGAGAGATCAGACCCAAGTACAGCGAGCCCGGCCAGGTGATCCGGTTGAGTACGTAGCTCAGGTACTCAGCGGTCGGTCGGCCAGCCCGGATGCCCGGGATGAAGCCACCATACTTCTTCATGTTGTCGGCGACTTCTTCGGGGTTGAAGGTAATCGCCACATAGAAGAACGCGAAGAAAACGATCAAGAAGAAGTACAGAATGATGTGCGCCGTGGCCCCGGTGTCGGCGAGGTTCTTCGTGACCCAGTTCGCCCAGCCCGCCGTGGAGCTGGAGAACTGGACGATCAGCGCCGGAATGTAGAGCAGCGACGAGGCGAAGATGACGGGGATGACGCCCGCCTGGTTCACCTTGAGGGGAATGTAGGTGGACGTGCCGCCGTAGGACCGGCGGCCGATCATGCGCTTCGCGTACTGCACGGGAATCCGGCGCTGGGCCTGTTCGACGAAGACGACCAGGCCGACCATGACCAGACCGACGAGCATGACCGTGCCGAACTCGATCCAGCCGTCCGCCAGGTCGCCCTGCTCCTTGATGGCCCACAGGGCGGAGGGGAAGGTCGCGGCGATCGAGATGAACATCAGGATCGACATGCCGTTGCCGATGCCGCGGTCGGTGATGAGCTCACCGAGCCACATCACGACGGCCGTGCCGGCGGTCATGGTGATGACCATGGTGATGGTCACGAACATGGACTGGTCGGGGACGATCTGGTTCGCCACCGGGCAGCCCTGGAAGAGGGCGCCGCTGCGGGCGGTGGCCACCAGGCCGGTGCCCTGCAGGACGGCGAGCGCCACCGTCAGGTAACGCGTGTACTGCGTGATCTTGGCGGTGCCGGCCTGGCCCTCCTTCTTCAGGGCTTCCAGGCGCGGGATCACCACGGTCAGCAGCTGCAGAATGATGCTCGCCGTGATGTACGGCATGATGCCCAGCGCGAAGACCGTGATCTGCAGCAGCGCGCCGCCGCTGAACATGTTGACCAGACCGAAGATGCCCTGGTTCGCCTGGGCCGCGTCGATACAGATCTGGACGTTCCGATAGTCGACACCAGGAATCGGGATGTTCGTACCGATCCGGTACACCACGATGATGCCGAGCGTGAACAGCAGTTTCTTGCGCAGGTCGGGCGTCTTGAACGCCCGGGCGAACGCGGTGAGCACGGTGCCTCCTGCGACCCCCGCGCAACCGCGTCAAGGGTGATGGTCGTGAGATTCCGATGAGGGACGAATACGTAACGGACAACTTCCCTCCGGAGTGCCCGAGTGGGGCGCCCGGGGAAAGTGGGCAGTGCAGGCCACCTTACCGGCGAGACCACCGCCCTTGGAACGACCGACCGGGGATACCCCAAATGTTGGGGTACCCCCGGTAGGGATCGCTCAAGTCATCGGCACGCCTGAGTGGTTCAGACGAGCTCGGTGACGGTACCGCCGGCGGCGGTGATCTTCTCCTTGGCGGAGCCGGAGACGGCGTCGACCGTCACCTGCAGCGCCACGGAGATCTCGCCCTGGCCGAGGACCTTGACGAGGCTGTTCTTGCGAACGGCCCCCTTGGCCACCAGACCCTCGACGGTGACCTCGCCACCCTCGGGGTAGAGCGCGGCCAGCTTGTCGAGGTTCACGACCTGGAACTCGGTCTTGAACGGGTTCTTGAAGCCCTTCAGCTTCGGGAGACGCATGTGGAGCGGCATCTGGCCACCCTCGAAGCGCTCCGGAACCTGGTAACGGGCCTTGGTGCCCTTCGTACCACGACCGGCCGTCTTACCCTTGGACGCCTCACCACGACCCACACGGGTCTTGGCGGTCTTGGCGCCCGGGGCGGGACGGAGGTTGTGGATCTTGAGCGGGTTCTGCTCCGCCATGATCAGTCGACCTCCTCGACCGTCACGAGGTGGCGGACGGTGTGCACCATTCCGCGGAACTCGGGGCGGTCCTCCTTGACGACCACGTCGTTGACCTTCTTCAGGCCGAGCGAACGCAGCGTGTCACGGTGGTTCTGCTTGCTGCCGATGTAGGACTTGACCTGCGTAATCCTGAGCTGCGCCATGATTACGCACCCGCCCCGGCACGTGCACGGAGGAGAGCCGCGGGGGCGACGTCCTCGAGCGGCAGACCGCGGCGGGCCGCGACCTCCTCGGGACGCTGCAGGCCCTTGAGGGCCTCCACGGTCGCGTGCACGATGTTGATCTGGTTGTGCGAGCCGAGCGACTTCGACAGCACGTCGTGGATACCGGCGCACTCGAGCACGGCACGCACCGGACCACCGGCGATCACGCCGGTACCCGGGGACGCCGGCTTGAGCAGCACGACACCGGCAGCCTTCTCACCCTGGATCGGGTGCGGGATGGTGCCCTGGATGCGGGGGACCTTGAAGAAGTGCTTCTTGGCCTCCTCAACGCCCTTGGCGATGGCGGCCGGCACCTCCTTGGCCTTGCCGTATCCGACACCCACGGTGCCGTCACCGTCGCCCACCACGACCAGCGCGGTGAAGCTGAAGCGACGACCACCCTTCACAACCTTGGCGACACGGTTGATCGCGACGACGCGCTCAACGTATGCGGTCTTGTCGGCGGCAGCTGCGCCGCCGTCACGGCCCTTCCGGTCCCGCCGCTCGCCGCCACCGGCACCGCCACCGCGGCGCTGGGGTCCAGCCATTGGAATTACCTCTCTCTGTTTCCGCTAGCTACGGCAGGCTCAGAACTTGAGCCCGGCTTCGCGGGCGGCGTCCGCCAGGGCGGCGATGCGCCCCGCGTACTGGTTGCCACCACGGTCGAACACCACGGCCTCGACACCGGCGGCCTTGGCGCGCTCGGCGACCAGGGCCCCGACCTGCTTGGCCTGCGCGGACTTGTCGGCCTCGCCGCCGCGGATCGATGCGTCCAGGGTGGACGCCGACGCCACGGTGTGGCCCTTCAGGTCGTCGATCACCTGCGCCACGATGTGGCGGTTGGAGCGGGTCACGACCAGGCGAGGACGCTCGGCGGTGCCGGCGACCTTCTTGCGGATCCGCAGGTGACGACGCTTGATCGCGGCACGCTTGTAGGCGTCGCCCTTGAGGATCTTCTGCCCGTATGCCATGGCTTACTTACCCGCCTTTCCGACCTTGCGGCGGATGACTTCGCCCTCGTACTTGACGCCCTTGGCCTTGTACGGGTCGGGCTTGCGCAGCTTGCGGATGTTCGCCGCAACCTCGCCGACCTTCTGCTTGTCGATGCCCTCGACCGAGAAACGGGTCGCGGACTCCACCTTGAAGGTGATGCCCTCGGGGGCCTCGATCAGGATCGGGTGGCTGTAGCCGAGGGAGAACTCCAGGTTCGAACCCTTGGCGAGCACGCGGTAACCGACACCGCTGATCTCGAGCTTCTTCACGTAACCCTGGGTCACGCCGGTGATCATGTTCGCCACCAGCGTGCGGGACAGGCCGTGCAGGGCCTTGTTCTGACGCTCGTCGTCGGGGCGGGTGACGTTCAGCACGCCGTCCTCACCCTTGGCGACCTCGATCGGTGCCACCACGGTGTGGGTCAGTGTGCCCTTCGGGCCCTTGACCGCGACCGTACGGCCGTCGATGGTGACGTCCACGCCGGCGGGAACCGCGATGGGGAGCTTGCCGATGCGCGACATAGCTGTTTCCTCCGTTCCCTTCCGCTACCAGACGTAGGCGAGGACTTCCCCACCCACGCCCTTCTTGCCGGCCTGCTTGTCGGTGAGGAGCCCGTGCGACGTGGAGATGATCGCCACGCCGAGGCCGCCCAGCACCTTCGGCAGGGAGGTGGACTTCGCGTACACCCGGAGACCGGGCTTGGAGATCCGCTTGATGCCCGCGATGGAGCGCTCACGGTTGGGGCCGAACTTCAGCTCCAGGACGAGGTTCTTGCCGACCTCGGCGTCCTCGACCTTCCAGCCCGTGATGAAGCCCTCCTGCTGGAGGATCTCCGCGATGTGAGACTTGATCTTGGACGCCGGCATCGTCACGGAGTCGTGGTACGCCGAGTTCGCGTTCCGCAGACGCGTCAGCATGTCTGCGATCGGATCAGTCATGGTCATGAATTGGCCTTCGGCCTCTCTCGCCGTGGTTTCCTGGTGCGCCATCCCTCTCCCCGATCCGAGACGGGACGGGTGCGGCGCGGTGGACCTACGGCGTAGTAAGCAAACATGAGCGGGTTGTCGCCCGCGTGCTTCGGGGCACGGCAGGTGCCCAACCCCACAAGCCTAAGCCATGTGGAGCGGGCCTCCCGCCGATTCCCGTTGCTTACCGAGAGCCCTGGGAGTCCGGAACTACCGGATTACCAGGAACTCTTGGTCACGCCCGGCAGCTCGCCACGGTGAGCCATCTCACGAAGGCACACGCGGCACAGGCCGAACTTGCGGTACACGGAGTGCGGACGACCGCAGCGCTGGCAGCGGGTGTAGCCGCGCACTCCGAACTTGGGCTTGCGAGCAGCCTTCGCGATGAGAGCCTTCTTCGCCATCTCGCTCACGCCTCCTTGAACGGGAAGCCGAGGTGACGGAGAAGGGCACGGCCCTCTGCGTCGTTGGTCGCCGTGGTGACCACGGTGATGTCCATACCCCGGACACGGTCGATCTTGTCCTGGTCGATCTCGTGGAACATGACCTGCTCGGTGAGACCGAAGGTGTAGTTGCCACGGCCGTCGAACTGCTTGGGGGACAGACCGCGGAAGTCGCGGATGCGCGGCAGCGCGAGCGACAGGGTGCGGTCCAGGAACTCCCACATGCGGTCGCCACGGAGCGTGACGTGGGCGCCGATCGGCTGTCCCTCACGCAGCTTGAACTGCGCGATGGACTTGCGGGCCTTGGTGACGGCCGGCTTCTGACCGGTGATCGTGGTGAGGTCGCGCACGGCGCCCTCGATCAGCTTGGAGTCGCGGGCGGCGTCGCCCACACCCATGTTGACCACGATCTTGACGAGGCCGGGAATCTGCATGACGTTCTCGTAGGAGAACTCCTCACGCAGCTTGCCCGCGATCTCCTCGCGGTACTTCGTCTTCAGACGCGGAGTGGTGGTGGTAGCCATCAGATGTCCTCACCCGTCCGCTTGGCAACGCGGATCTTGTTGCCTTCGTCGTCGAAGCGGTAGCCGACGCGGGTCACGACCTTCTTGCCGTCCTTCTCCACGACGAGCTGAACGTTGCTCACGTGGACGGGGGCCTCGGTGGTCACGATCCCGCCGGCCTGCGAACCACCGGCGGTCGGGGCGGCCTTGGTGTGCTTCTTGACCCGGTTGACACCCTCGACCAGGACGCGCTCCTCGCGCGGGTAAGCGGCAATGACCTTGCCCTGCTTGCCCTTGTCCTTGCCGGTGATGACCTGGACCAGGTCACCCTTCTTGATCTTCATGCTCACAGCACCTCCGGCGCGAGGGAGATGATCTTCATGAACTTCTTCTCGCGCAGCTCTCGGCCGACCGGGCCGAAGATACGGGTGCCACGGGGGTCGCCGTCGTTCTTCAGAATGACGGCGGCGTTCTCGTCGAAGCGGATGTACGAGCCGTCCGGACGGCGGCGCTCCTTGACGGTCCGAACGATGACCGCCTTGATGACGTCACCCTTCTTCACGTTGCCGCCGGGGATCGCGTCCTTGACGGTGGCGACGATGACGTCGCCGATGCCCGCGTAGCGGCGACCGGAGCCACCGAGCACACGGATGCAAAGGATTTCCTTCGCTCCCGTGTTGTCGGCGACACGCAGTCGCGACTCCTGCTGGATCACGTCTATCTCCTGATTGTCTGCCGGTTCCCCGACGGGGCTGACGCGCTTCCGGTCGAACTCGGTCGAGCTCGATCAAGCGCCGCAGCCCCGTCGGAGCCTGGCGGAACTGTCCTGCGAGGGGTGCCCCGCAGGAACGTACTTTTGGGAATTCCCTTGCGGGAACTACCTACTTGGCCTTCTCGAGGATCTCGACGATGCGCCAGTGCTTCGTCGCGGACAGCGGCCGGGTCTCCATCAGGAGGACGCGGTCGCCGACGCCGGCGGCGTTCTGCTCGTCGTGGGCCTTGAGCTTGCTCGTGCTGCGGATGACCTTGCCGTACAGCCCGTGCTTCTTGCGGTCCTCGACGGCGACGACGACGGTCTTGTCCATCTTGTCGCTGACGACGATGCCCTCGCGGCTCTTGCGGAAACCGCGAGCCTCAGTGTTCGTCTCGGTCACGTTGTTCTCGCTCATCAGGCGCTCTCCACCGTTTCGATGCCCAGCTCACGCTCGCGCATCAGGGTGTAGATCCGCGCGATGTCCTTGCGGACGGCCTTCAGCCGGCCGTGGTTCTCGAGCTGTCCGGTCGCCGCCTGGAAGCGGAGGTTGAACAGCTCTTCCTTGGCCTCGCGGAGCTTCGCCAGAAGCTCCTCGTTGCCCAGCTCGCGCAGCTCGGACGCCTTGGTACCGGCCGACATCACGCTTCACCTGCCTCGCGCTTGACGATCCGGCACTTCATCGGCAGCTTGTGGGCCGCACGGGTCAGCGCCTCACGGGCGATCTTCTCGTTGGGGTACGACAGCTCGAACATGACGCGTCCGGGCTTGACGTTGGCGATCCACCACTCCGGAGAACCCTTACCGGAACCCATGCGGGTCTCGGCCGGCTTCTTCGTCAGCGGGCGGTCCGGGTAGATGTTGATCCAGACCTTGCCACCACGCTTGATGTGGCGGGTCATGGCGATACGAGCCGCCTCGATCTGGCGGTTCGTCACATACGCCGGGGTCAGCGCCTGGATGCCGTACTCGCCGAACGCGACCTGCGTTCCGCCCTTGGACATGCCGCTGCGACTGGGGTGGTGCTGCTTGCGGTGCTTGACCCTACGGGGGATCAGCATGTCGGTCAGGCCTCCGTTCCGGTGCTCTCAGCCGGAGCGGCGGCGGGAGCCTCGGCCTTGGGGGCCTCGGCAGCCGGAGCCTGCTGCGGCTTGCGACCGCGCCCGCCACGCTCGCCACCGCGGCCACCACGGGCCGGGCGGTCGGCACCGCCACGGGCCGGGCGGTTGCCGGCGCGGGCAGCGGCGTTCTCGGCGCGGACCTCGGCGATGTTCTTGACGTCGCCCTTGTAGATCCAGACCTTCACGCCGATGCGGCCGAAGGTCGTCTTGGCCTCGAAGAAGCCGTAGTCCACGTTCGCGCGGAGCGTGTGCAGGGGCACACGGCCCTCGCGGTAGAACTCCGAGCGGGACATCTCGGCGCCGCCGAGACGGCCACCGCACTGGATCTTGATGCCCTTGGCGCCCGCCTTCATCGCCGACTGCATGCTCTTGCGCATGGCACGGCGGAAGGAGACGCGGGAGGAGAGCTGCTCGGCGACGGCCTGGGCCACGAGCTGAGCATCCGTCTCGGGGTTCTTGACCTCGAGGATGTTCAGCTGGACCTGCTTGCCGGTGAGCTTCTCGAGGTCGCCGCGGATGCGGTCGGCCTCGGCGCCGCGGCGGCCGATGACGATGCCCGGACGCGCGGTGTGGATGTCCACCCGCACACGGTCACGGGTGCGCTCGATCTCCACCTTCGAGATGCCGGCGCGCTCCATGCCGGACGTCATCATCCGACGGATGGCGACGTCTTCCTTGACGTAGTCCTTGTACAGCTTGTCGGCGTACCAACGCGACTTGAAGTCGGTCGTGACACCGAGCCGGAACCCGTGCGGGTTTACCTTCTGGCCCATTACCGGGTTCCTTCCTTGCTGCTGACGACCACGGTGATGTGGCTGGTCCGCTTGCGGATCCGGTAGGCACGACCCTGGGCACGCGGACGGAACCGCTTCAGGGTCGGACCCTCGTCGACGTACGCCTCGGAGATGAAGAGGCTGTCGGCGTCGGTGTGGTCGTAGTTGTGCGCGGCGTTGGCAATGGCGCTGTCCAGCACCTTGCCGACCGGCACGCTCGCGGCCTGCGGGGCAAAACGCAGGACCGCCTGAGCCTCCGTGGCGTTCATGCCACGGATGAGGTCCACCACGCGGCGGGCCTTCATGGGCGTGACGCGGATGTACCGCGCCTGGGCCCTGGCTTCCATGGTTGTCCTTCCAGTGTCTGTCATGGTCATTCCACCCCGCCTTTAGCGGCGCTTCGACTTCCGGTCGTCCTTGACGTGACCCCGGAAGGTGCGCGTCGGCGAGAACTCGCCGAGCTTGTGGCCGACCATCGACTCGGTGACGAACACCGGAATGTGGGTCTTGCCGTTGTGCACCGCGATCGTGTGGCCGAGCATGGCCGGGACGATCATCGAGCGACGGGACCAGGTCTTGATGACGTTCTTGGTGCCGGCTTCGTTCTGGACGTCCACCTTCTTGATCAGGTGGTCGTCGACGAAGGGCCCCTTCTTCAGGCTACGAGGCATCTCAACCCGTCCTTAGCGCTTCTTGTTCGTCTTGCGGCGGCGGACGATGTACTTGTTCGACGCCTTCTTGGGCGCCCGGGTACGGCCTTCCTTCTGGCCCCACGGGGACACCGGGTGGCGACCACCGGAGGTACGGCCCTCACCACCACCGTGCGGGTGGTCCACCGGGTTCATGACCACACCACGCACGCTCGGGCGGACGCCCAGCCAGCGCTTACGACCGGCCTTGCCCCAGCTGATGTTGCTCTGCTCGGCGTTGCCGACCTCGCCGATGGTGCCGCGGCAGCGGACGTCGACCAGGCGGATCTCACCGGACGGCATGCGCAGGTGGGCCATCTGGCCCTCCTTCGCGAGCAGCTGCACCGAGGCGCCGGCGGAGCGGGCGAACTTGGCGCCGCCGCCGGGACGCAGCTCGATGGCGTGCAGCGTCGTACCGACCGGGATGTTGCGCAGGGCGAGGTTGTTGCCCGGCTTGATGTCGGCCCCGGGACCGTTCTCGACGCGGTCGCCCTGGCTCAGGCCACGCGGCGCGAGGATGTAGCGCTTCTCGCCGTCCGCGTAGTGCAGGAGCGCGATGCGCGCGGTGCGGTTGGGGTCGTACTCGATGTGCGCGACCTTCGCCGGCACGCCGTCCTTGTCGTGACGACGGAAGTCGATCACACGGTAGGCGCGCTTGTGTCCGCCACCCTGGTGACGAACGGTCACACGACCGGAATTGTTACGGCCGCCCTTGCTGTGCAGGGGACGGACCAGCGACTTCTCCGGCGTGGACCGCGTGATCTCGACGAAGTCGGCGACGCTGGAGCCACGACGGCCCGGGGTCGTCGGCTTGTACTTGCGGATACCCATTGTCTCTCAGTCCTCGGAAGTTTGTTCCGAAATCTGGACGTTCCGACCTCCGTCAGGAGGTCGGACCGCCGAAGATGTCGATACGGTCGCCCTCGGCGAGGGTCACGATCGCGCGCCTGGTGCCCGTGCGCTGGCCGAAGCCGGTGCGCGTGCGCTTGCGCTTGCCCTGGCGGTTGATCGTGTTGACGCCGGTGACCTTGACCGAGAAGACCGCCTGCACGGCCTCCTTGATCTCCGTCTTGTTGGAGCCAGGAGCGACGATGAACGTGTACTTGTTCTCGTCGATGAGCGCGTAGCTCTTCTCCGACACGACCGGCTTGATCAGGACGTCACGGGGGTCCGTGAACGCCTTGCTCGCCGGGGTGACGACGGTGTTCTTGCCTTCGGTGGCGTGGCGGCGTGCCTTCTTGAGGCGCGCTTCCTTGGCCTTCTTCGCCGCCTTGGAGGCGACGGAGGGGTGACGGACAGCCATCAGACCTCGCTCCCTTCGTTGTCGTTGGCCTTGTTCGGGCCGGCGACGAAGGACTCGAAAGCGGTCTTGGTGAAGACCACGTCGTCCGAGACGAGAACGTCGTACGTGTTCAGCTGGCCCGGCTCCAGGATGTGCACCTGGGGCAGGTTGCGGGCGGACAGCCACGCGGCCTCGTCGGCGCGGTCGACGACCAGGAGCAGGTTCTTGCGCTCCGAGATCTTGCCGAACAGCGTCTTGGCGGCCTTCGTGGAGGGGGTCTCGCCCTCGATCACGCCGGTGACGACGTGAATGCGGTCGTGGCGGGCCCGGTCGGTGAGAGCGTGGCGCAGGGCCGCGGCCTTCATCTTCTTCGGGGTCCGCTGCGAGTAGTCGCGCGGCTGCGGGCCGTGGACGACGCCACCGCCGGCGAACTGCGGCGCACGGGTCGAGCCCTGACGGGCGCGGCCGGTGCCCTTCTGGCGGTACGGCTTCCTGCCGCCACCACGGACTTCACCGCGGGTCTTGGTCTTGTGCGTGCCCTGGCGGGCAGCAGCCAGCTGGGCGACGACGACCTGGTGGATCAGCGGAATGCTGACCTTCTCCACGCCGAAGATCTCCGCGGGGAGCTCGACGGTACCGGCCTTGTCGCCTGCCGGCGAAAGGATGTCAACAGTGCTCATCGTTACCTCAGGCCCCCTTGGCCGCGGTGCGGACCAGGACGAGGCCGCCGTTCGGACCGGGAACCGCGCCCTTGATGAGCAGCAGACCCTTCTCCGCGTCAACGGCGTGGACGGTCAGGTTCTGGGTGGTGACCCGCTCGTTGCCCATGCGGCCCGCCATGCGCTGGCCCTTGAACACACGACCCGGGGTGGCGCAACCGCCGATGGAGCCGGGCATGCGGTGCACACGCTTGGCACCGTGCGAGGAGTTGTTGCCCTTGAAGTTGTGGCGCTTCATGACGCCGGCGAAGCCCTTGCCCTTGCTCTTCGCCGTCACGTCGACCTTCACGCCGGCCTCGAACACCTCGGCGGTGACTTCCTGGCCCAGCGTGTACTCGGAGGCGTCCGCGGTGCGGAGCTCGACGAGGTGGCGACGGGGGGTGACGTCGGCCTTCGCGAAGTGGCCCTTGAGGGGCTTGTTCACCTTGCGCGGGTCGATCTCACCGAAGGCGATCTGCACGGACTCGTAGCCGTCGACGTCGTTCGTACGGACCTGGGTGACGACGTTGGGCCCGGCCTTGACGACGGTGACGGGAACAACGCGGTTGCTCTCGTCCCACACCTGCGTCATGCCGAGCTTCTCGCCCAGGATGCCCTTGATCTGCTTGGTCATCTCTCAGATCACCGGCCCTCAGAGCTTGATCTCGATGTCGACACCGGCCGGGAGGTCGAGTCGCATCAGAGAGTCAACGGTCTTGGGAGTCGGGTCGAGGATGTCGATGAGGCGCTTGTGCGTGCGCATCTCGAAGTGCTCGCGCGAGTCCTTGTACTTGTGCGGCGACTTGATGACGCAGTACACGTTCTTCTCAGTGGGCAGCGGCACCGGGCCCGCGACCGACGCACCAGTACGCGTCACCGTCTCGACGATCTTCTTCGCCGAGGAATCGATGACCTCGTGGTCGTAGGCCTTGAGCCGGATGCGGATCTTCTGTCCCGCCATGGCTACTTCGTAGTCCTGTCTCTCGTAAACGCTCCGGAACCCGGTGTTCCCGCCCTCCCCTCCGACCCACGCGGTCGGGCGTGTCGCATTCCCGCTGACATGGATGCCCCTTGTCGGAACTTCCCTGTATGGGGAGTGCGGACCCTTCCGGAACCGCGGATGGGGGCGAGAGGCCCACCGGGCGCCTGGTCTGCACCCCGCTGACGCTTCCCGGAAGATTCCCGTACGTCCGCCCCTGCGCCTCTCGGCACAATGCGTGGGACGACGAGTACTGTGGGACTCGCTTCCGGTCCCCCCGGCGGGAGGCGCGCAGCATCGGCACTCGACCGAGCAACCCCGCTAGTTTGCCACAAAGAGCGGGGGCTGGCCAATCGGGCCGATGACAATACCCCGGGGACGCCCGGCGTCAAACACGGCGCCGCCGCCTGTCGGCGCGCGCTCCCGCCCATGCCCGCCCGCCGCGGCCCACCGGGCTACCGCTCCGACCGGAAGGCCTCGGCCCGAGGCGCTCACCCGGTGAGCGTCCGGCAGCGCCAACTCCGCTTGTCGGCACAGACGTTCACTCACCAGGACTCCGGATCCCCGCGGGCTTCTCAGTCCTTCTTGGCGACCGTGAGGATCACCGCCGCGTCCTCCAGCGCCTCCAGGCCGTGGCGGGCCGGTGGGATGGTGAGCAGGTCGCCGGTCCGGCCCTCCCACGAGGTGTCGCCGCTGGTGAGGCGGACACGACCGCTCAGGACCAGCAGGGTCGCCTCGCCGGGGCTGTCGTGCTCGGCGAGGGAGGTGCCGGCGGTCAGGGCGAGGAGGGTCTGGCGCAGGACGTGCTCGTGGCCGCCGTAGACCGTGCTCGCGCTGCGGCCGGTGGAGGCGGCGGCAGCGCGTTCGAGGTGCTCGCGGGCGAGGGCGTCGAGGGAGAGCTTCTGCATGCGGCCCAGTCTTCCCGGCCGCGTGAGGCGCACACCAGGGCCATGTGGGGTACTCCCCCTCAGGCCGAGCGGGGGGAGGACCCTCGGCCCTCCCCCCGCTCGAGACCGGAACCGTCAGATGACGCCCTGCGCCAGGATCGCGTCCGCGACCCGCTCGAAGCCGGCGATGTTCGCGCCTGCGACGTAGTCGCCGGGGGCGCCGTAACGCTCGGCGGTCTCGGCGCACGTGTTGTGGATGTCGGTCATGATGCGGGCCAGCTCGTTCTCGACCTGGTCGGCCTTCCACGTCGTGCGCGACGCGTTCTGCGTCATCTCCAGCGCGCTGACCGCGACCCCGCCCGCGTTCGCGGCCTTGCCGGGCCCGAAGGCGACTCCGGCCTTCTGGAAGAGCTGCACGGCGTCCGGCGTCGTCGGCATGTTCGCGCCCTCCGACACCGCCTTCACGCCGTTGCGGATGAGCACGGCGGCGGCGTCCGCGTTCAGCTCGTTCTGCGTCGCCGACGGCAGGGCGATGTCGGCCGGGACCTCCCAGACCCGCCCGCCGGGCACGAACCGCGCGGAGGCGCCGCGCCGCTCGGCGTACGCGCTCACCCGGCCGCGCTCGACCTCCTTGATCTGGCACAGCAGCTCCAGGTCGATGCCCTTCTCGTCGACCACGTAGCCGCTGGAGTCGGAGCAGGTCACCGGGTTGGCGCCGAGGGCCGTCAGCTTCTGGATGGTGTAGATCGCGACGTTTCCCGATCCGGAGACGACCGCGGTCTGGCCCTCCAGTTCCTCGCCGCGCTCGTGCAGCATCGCCTCCGCGAACAGCACGTTGCCGTATCCGGTCGCCTCCGGCCGTATCAGCGAGCCGCCCCAGCCGGCGCGCTTGCCGGTCAGGACGCCGCCCTCCCAGCGGTTGGTGATCCGACGGTACTGGCCGAACAGGTAGCCGATCTCGCGGGCGCCGACACCGATGTCGCCCGCCGGCACGTCGGTGTACTCACCGATGTGCCGGTACAGCTCCGTCATGAACGACTGACAGAAACGCATGACCTCCGCGTCGCTGCGGCCCTGCGGGTCGAAGTCGCTGCCGCCCTTGCCGCCGCCGATGCCGAGCCCGGTCAGCGCGTTCTTGAAGACCTGCTCGAAGCCCAGGAACTTGATGATCCCGAGGTTCACCGAGGGGTGGAAACGCAGACCGCCCTTGTAGGGGCCGAGGGCGCTGTTGTATTCGATCCGGAATCCGCGGTTGACGTGAACGCATCCCTGGTCGTCCTGCCACGGCACCCGGAAGATGATCTGCCGCTCCGGTTCGATGAGCCGCTCGACGAGTCCCGGTTCCGCGTACTCCGGACGCGCCCTGAGCACCGGCCCGAGGGTGTCCAGCACCTCGCGCGCGGCCTGGTGGAACTCGGGTTCGGCCGGATTGCGGCGCAGGATCTCGGTACGCAGCTGCTCGAGCGAGGAGGTGAAGTCGGGTCGTGAAGTCACGGGGTCCCTTTCTGGCGCGGCTGACACCGGAACGGGCCCGGTGATGGGCGCGCGGCGCCATTGCCTCGCGCAGGACGGCGACCGCCTCGTGGATTTTCGATACAGCAGTCGACCCTTCAGTGTTACTCATGTGTTAAGCAGAAGGCCAAGGGCCTCGCACGATTGTCCGCTATTTGAGACCCTTCGTACGCAGCGCGGGACGGCCGACCCGGCCGGGCGGGGCGGGCCCTCGACCGGAGGCGACCGCCCTCGGCAACGAGTCCCACGGTACGCAGGGATCCCGGATGGCACCTCTTCCCGCCAGGCGTGATGCTGAAAGCCGGGAGGTGGTCCCCATGGACGGGAGTCACGGCCGCAGCGGCACGCCGGTCAAGGGGGAGGAAGGGCGGCGCGGCGGGCAGGCGGACGTTCCGAACTCCCTGGTGGACGCGTTCGCCTCCGGGTTGCGGGGCCGGATCGTCCGGCCCGGGGAGGCCGAATACGAACCGGCCCGACAGCTCTGGAACGGCATGATCGACAGGCGTCCGGCACTGGTGGTCCGGTGCGCGGGCGACGAGGACGTGGCCGCCGCGGTCGACTTCGCCCGCGACAACGAGATGCTCGTCGCCGTGCGCGGGGGCGGGCACGGCGTCGCCGGTCAGGCGGTCTGCGACGGTGGTCTGGTCATCGACCTGTCGGAGATGCGAGGGGTCGACGTCGACCCGGAGCGGCGCAGGGTGGTCGCGCAGGGCGGCTGCACGTTGGGGGACATCGACCGGGAGACCCAGCGTCATGGGCTCGCCACTCCGCTGGGCGTGGTGACGGAGACCGGGACGGCCGGCCTGACCTTGTCCGGGGGCATGGGCTGGCTCCGGCGCAAACACGGGTTGAGCTGCGACAACCTCCTGTCCGTACGGGTGGTCACCGCGGACGGGCGACTCCTGGTCGCCGACGAGAGCCAGAACCAGGACCTCTTCTGGGCGGTCCGGGGCGGTGGCGGCAACTTCGGCGTCGTCACCTCGTTCGAGTACCGCCTGCATCCCCTCGGGCCGGAGGTCTTCCTCTGCTTCGTGCTCTACCCCGCGGACCGCACCGGGGAGGTGCTGCGGGCCTGCGAGCAGTACCTGTCCCGGCGGCCGGACGACTTCGCCCCGATCGGAGTCCTCGGCAAGGTCCCCGCGGCGGAGCCCTTCCCGCCCGAGGTGCACGGGAAGGACTTCACCGCCCTGCTCGCGCCGTACCCGGGCGACCCGGTGGAGGGCGAGCGGCTGCTGCAGCCGCTGCGGGAGATCGCCGACCCGCTCTTCGACCTCAGCGGCCCCATGCCCTACTCCGAGGTCCAGGCGATCCTGGACGAGGACTACCCCGACGGCCTGCACTACTACTGGAAGTCCGTGAACGTGCCCGAACTCGGCGACGAACTGATCGAGCGGCTCGCCGAGCGCGCCGCCGCGGCGCCTTCGCCCCGCAGCACCATCGACGTCTGGTACCAGGGCGGCGCCATGGCCCGCGTCGGCGAGGAGGAGACCGCCTTCGCCAACCGCGACGCCCCCTACCTGCTCGGAATCGAGGCGAACTGGGAGGCGGAGGCCGACTCGGCCGAGAACATGGCCTGGGTGCGCGAGACCTTCGCCGATCTGAGCTCGTTCTCCACCGGAGGCGTCTACCTCAACTTCCCCGGCTTCCTCGAGGAGGGCGAGCGACTTCTGCGCGAGGGCTACGGCACGAACTACGAACGCCTCTCGGCGGTCAAGGCGACGTACGACCCCGCGAACCTCTTCCACCTCAACGCGAACATCAAGCCGAAGAGTTGAGAGGGTGAGGGTCAGCTTCCGAGGCGTACGTCAGGAAGTTCGCCCAAGCATCACGGGTGACCACGAACCGGGGCCTCCCGTGTTCTTGGAGTCACGGCCGTGAACGGCACGGGGCGCTATCGCGACCTCGACGCAGGAGTTCCCGTCGGGGCCGTTGCTGTAGCCGCTCTTGAACCAGGCCGGTTCAGAGGCGTCCCCGACAGAAGCCTTGCGGATCACGTCTCTCCCAGCACTTGCTCGATGAAGGCCAGCGACTCCCGAGGGGGAGAGCCTGCGCCCGGATCGTCCCATACCGCAGCTCAAGGATCCGCAGCTGCTTCGGATCGAAAGTCGGCCGTCCGCTGAAAGCACCGTCGGAACGCCCTGCCGCCGCGCCGTCGGTGAACTTCAGCACCTCGATTCTGCCGTCCAAGCCGGGGTGAGCCCCCGCGCCGGTAGGCATCACCTGCAACGTGACATTACGCAACCGCCCCACCTCCAGCAGGTGTTCGAGCTGCTGTCGCCACACCATCGTGCCCCCAACGCGCCGACGCAGCGTCGTCTCTTCCAGGACGAAGCTGAGAGCCGGAGCAGGAGACCGCTCGAAGATCGACTTCCGGGCCATGCGAGCAGCAAACAGGCTCTCCGCCCCCTCCTCCGAGTACGGCGGCTGCCATGCTTCGAACAAGGCTCGCGCATGCTCCGGTGTCCGCAACAACCCGTGGATGCTGAGCCCGACGTACACGCCAAGCTCGACCGCCTTGGCCTCCAGCTCCGCCAGCGCCCGCACGCTCTTCGGGTACCGGACCTTCTTCACGTCCTCCCAGGCCGCCGAGATGAGCCCGCCCGCCCCCAACACCTCGTCGGCCCTGTCCAGATACCCCTGCCGGGGAATTCGCTTGCCGCCCTCGACCTTGTGGACCAGGCCGTCCCCGTACCCGACCACCGCCCCGAACTCGCCGACCCGCATGCCCATCGCCTCGCGCCGCAGCTTCAACTGCCGCCCCACCGTGGTGATGACCGCGACGCCCCACTCGTCGTCCGGGTCCACCTCCCACCCCGGCTCGTCCGCCTCACTCCTGACCCGTACCGCCTCGCCGTCCACCGACATGTCGCGCCTCTCCGTCGTCCCGCGCCGTACCGCGACGCCCTACCCGTACCAACCGCTCCGCCCGCCCGGACAGCACCGGACAACCAACGAACAGTCACCATGCGTGGCCGGCCCGTCACAACTCACGCCAGATCGCCACATGAACCCCTCAGGCGGGCTGAACACACAATTCACACGTTCGAGAAGTGCCGCGCCCCTTGCGACTGACCTTCCCCACCCTGCGATCCAAGCCAACTGCCGTCATCATCAAGTCACTTGGGGTACGCCGCCCCCTATTTCGATCATTCATTCGATAACTCTTGTTCTCGACCCGGTGCCGGGCACCAGGCCCGGCACCGTCCAGAGAACCGGGGGTTCGATCAGATGCGCCAGGAAGGGTTCAGAGGTACCGGCATACGCATACTCGCCGTGACGGCGGCAGCCACCCTGCTGCCGATGGCCGCGCCGTCCGCCGCGAGCACGGGCTCCACGGCGGAACTACGGGTGGAGTCCTATGTACTGCCCGCCGGCGCCCCGAAGCCGTCACTGGAGGAGCTGCGGAGCGGCCAGGGGATGAAGCGTCTACGCCGACTGGCCACGACGACCGAGCCGCAAGCCCGGCTGGCGCAGGAGACAGCAGGCCCGGCGGCCTCCGTCGCCCCGCTGTCCCGGCGCCCGTCCGGCTCACCGCCTGCCGACGGCACCACGGGCACGCGGCAGACCGCCGCGCTCGGCCCGCTGGCCACGGCACCGGAACCCGCGCGGACGATGACGTACGACGAGTGCGTGAAGGGCCTTGGCAGCGACAAGAAGTTCTACGTCAAGTCCCGCTTCGCGGTCTGCAACGGAGCGTCCTTCGTGCAGACCTGGACGCGCAACAACCAGCCGGTCGGCACGAGCATGTTCAACGTCCGGGTGGTCGGCACCATCGCCAAGAACAGCCGCACCATCACCTTCCAGTACCACTTCACCGATTTCGCCACCGCCGGCACCACCGGCGCGGCGGCCATGCCGATCACCACAAAGGCCGGCATGCCGCAGAGCTGGCCCTCAAGCGTGAACTACACCCGTGGCGGAGACATGCCCGGAACGAAGACGTTCACCGAGCTCAAAGCGCTGCGCACGTTCAAGCAGACCGTGACCGCCAAGCCCGGACAGGGCAGGGGCTCCGCGGACCTCATCTTCACGGTGTACGAGCCGGCCATCAGCTACATCCCGCCCGCGCCGTGGAAGCTCACGGGCGATCTGGGCGGAAAGCTGTTCATGCTCGCCCCGCGCTGGGACGCCGCGTCGTACCTGGCCAACTCCACTGGCGGCGGCAAGCCGGACAAGAAGGGAGCGGCTACCTTCAGCTACGTACCGACCCTCACCTACAGCGCCAAGCAGGGCGCTGAGGAGCGGGGCGTGGCCCAGCACATCAGGACGGCCTTCACCGTCCCGCAGGACACCAAGCCGTACATGTCGGCGAAGAAGGTGCCCGGTCAGAGCGCGAAGGAGCCGCTGCACCGGCTGGTGAACAAGACTCGCAAGAGCGACAACCGCAAGGCCGCGGTCAAGCAGTGCAAGCGCTACTGGGGCGCCAACTACACCCAGGGCGGCACGCTGGAGTGCGATGAGTACCCCTTCGCCACCACCTACGAGGGCGCCGCACAGGCGGACCACGACTCGGAGGCGAAGAAGTTCAACTTCTCCGTGAAGCCGATCCCGGCGAAGGAGAACGGAGCGGGCGGCACCATCCTGCTCAGCTTCTACGCGAAGAACCGCGTCATCGACGGCATGGACGACGGATTCATCGTGAAGATCCGCTCCTGATCAACCCCACAGGCGGGTGGGGACGGCGTCCGGCCGCCCCCCACCCGCCTCGCGGTCACGGCTTGGCAGCCCAGAACTGCACGAGGTACGTCTCGACACCTTCTCCTACGCCCTCGCCCTCGCCCTCCGACAGGGCAGCGGCCTCGGCACGACCCACGCAGTATGCCCGGACTCGCCACGGTCCCGGAGAGCCGAGCGCGAAAAGTTCCTCCGTACGCCCCGAACTCCCCGACCAGACAGCGACCTCTCCGCTGACCGACTCGAATTCGGCCTCGGCCTGCTCGTCCCAGGCCGAAATGTCCTGCGCAGGCGGTTGCTCGTCCCACACCTCTACGATGACCGTGGCGGTATGGGTGTGGCCACCGCTGTAGAAGTCGAGGCGCCCCGGGAACCCGTTCATGAACACGCCCTGCTCGTAGTCATCCGGAAACGGCACCGGCAGGTCACCGTCATCGGACTCCTGCAGAGCAAAGGCGTGATACCCCACATCCGCCTCCAGGTGCAACCGCTGCACGAGCTCAGCCATCACAAACCCCCTTCGTTCCCCCTGCTCCACCGGTCAGCATGTGATCGTAGGCAGGCACGGCAGCGCTGGGACCGCTGTCTCGCGTACTCGCGGTGCACGGTTCCCGCCGCACCCGCGCCGACAACGCCGAACGCATCGAACACATCACCGGCAGTTTCCGCATGCACCTCGAAAATCACGCACAGCGATGAATCCAGGTCGTCACTCTGGGTGCCGTGCACCAGGAAACCGTCGGCATCACGGCTCAACCAACCCGCCGTTTGCCTCCCTTCAGCGTGCTGCTGTCCTCTACGCCACGCAGTGCCCGCCTCGCCCGTCTCCTCGCGGACGGCCCGGCTCCGCAGCCGGGGATACGACTCGGAAATCGCACGCCAGGCCATGCCTTGCGGCCAACCTCCACTTCCGAGTGCGGTTCAGACAACGCCTGGACGCCGTCGGGATCGCGCGGGCCACCTAGGGCGCGTATCTGGGACCGGCGGCTGATCAGGCCCTGCTGCCTCTGAATTCCTGAGCATCGCCCACCCGTCGCTCCTGCCGTACCGCGAACCCGGCGATCGCCCGTATCCAACGGCCGCCTGGGCCCGTTCCCAGTCCACCAGGCAACGGCAGGAGGGCGGACAGTCCGACACCACGGGCCGGTTGCCGGATGCTCACGGTGCGCCGCGTCAGCCCCTCAGGTACGCCAGGACCGCCCATACCCTGCGGTGCGTCTCGGTCGCCGGGGGCAGGTCGAGCTTGGTGAGGATGCCACCGATGTGCTTGCCCAAGGCCGCCTCGGAGACGACGAGTTCACGGGCGATGGCGCCGTTGGACCTGCCCTCTGCGATCAGGGCCAGCACCTCCCGCTCACGCGGGCCGAGCCGCTCCAGGGGGTCCCGGCGGCGCATCGCTGCCGCACCGCCGAACCGGCTCAGTCCGTCTCGCCGCTCTCGAGGACCTCCGCCGCCGACGTGGCCGTGATCGCCCGGGTGAACCAGACATCCAACGTGTCCAGGTCACCGCACCCGGCAATACGCTCCCGCTCCTCCGCGGACACCTCGATGCCCCGGCCGTCGAGCAGCCGCAGAATGTCCTCCGCCCGGCCCTCGATCCGGCCCTCGTCACGGCCCTCCGCCCGAAGCCTCTGAGCAGTCTCCGACTGGAAGAAAGAGAGGTCGACAGCCATCAGGTGCCTCCAGAGATCCGCGGCCGGCGTCTTGCCGAGGCCTTGTTCGGTGAGTTCGATGAAGGTGCCCGCGGTGTCCTCGTCGTCGGCCGACAAGCCCTTCAGTGCCTTGCCAGCGCATTCAGTATGGCATCGGCGTCCGGACCCCGGCGGTGCAGAGCCGCCGACAGGACCGTGAGCGGAATGTCGCGAGCGGCCTCGTCGGGGCTGGCGATCACCGGCAGACTGTCCGGCCCCAGGACCAGAGGACGCAGGGTGAGCGAGGGCCACTGCGGCGGGCCGATGTCCACCTGCCGGGCCGCCCAGGCCGCGGTCGACCGGTCCGCGCAGACGACGAGGAGGACCGGGGGGATGCCGTACTTGGCGTACAGGTGGGAGAGATAGTACGCCCAGCTCGCGGGCTTGTCGGGGGCCCGTTTTCCCTGGGACTCGACCGCCAGGATGAACTCGCCGTCCTCGGTGTCCATCCTCAGCAGTGTGTCCACCCGTCGCTCCATCGGACGGTTCTCCGTGAGGTCGGTGGGAAGCGGGGAAGCGGAAACAGGCGGCGGAAAGGAAACACCGAGCCCTCTGACGGCACGGGCGAAGAGGCCCGGGTCCTCCTGGAAGATCCGGTGCAGGGCCTCATGGGATGAGCTGAGCATGATCCGAAACCAGGTCCGACTCCCGCCCTACGGAGCGCATATGCCAACCCTTCCCGCGATCGAGTGACAGGCAGGACATGGAGATTGACACCGTCGGCCCCCTGCAACACGAAAGGGCCCGCACGACCGAAGTCGTGCGGGCCCTCTCAGGTGCTCGCGGTGGAGCTACCAGGTCGGATCAGCAAGCAGCCGGAGCTTACTTGTTGATCTTGGTGACCTGGCCGGCGCCCACGGTCCGGCCACCCTCACGGATGGCGAACTTCAGGCCCTCTTCCATGGCGATCGGCTGGATGAGCTCCACCTTCATCTCGGTGTTGTCACCCGGCATGACCATCTCGGTGCCCTCGGGGAGGGTCACGACGCCGGTCACGTCCGTCGTACGGAAGTAGAACTGCGGACGGTAGTTGTTGAAGAAGGGGGTGTGACGGCCACCCTCGTCCTTCGACAGGATGTAGGCCTGGGCCTCGAACTCGGTGTGCGGGGTGACCGAACCGGGCTTGATGATGACCTGGCCGCGCTCGACGTCCTCGCGCTTGATGCCGCGGAGCAGCAGACCGACGTTCTCACCGGCCTGACCCTCGTCGAGCAGCTTGCGGAACATCTCGATGCCGGTGACCGTGGTGGTGGTCTTCTCGGTCTTGATGCCGATGATGTCGACGGTCTCGTTGACCTTGAGGATGCCACGCTCGATACGGCCGGTGACGACCGTACCGCGACCGGTGATCGTGAAGACGTCCTCGACCGGCATCAGGAACGGCTTGTCGACGTCACGCTCGGGAGCGGGGATCGACTCGTCCACGGCCTTCATCAGCTCGAGGACGGTGTTGCCCCACTCCTTGTCGCCCTCGAGGGCCTTCAGAGCGGAGACCTTGACGACGGGAACGTCGTCGCCCGGGAACTCGTACTCGGAGAGGAGCTCACGGACCTCGAGCTCGACGAGCTCCAGGATCTCCTCGTCGTCCACCATGTCGGCCTTGTTCAGGGCGACGACGATGTACGGAACGCCGACCTGGCGGGCCAGGAGCACGTGCTCCTTGGTCTGCGGCATCGGGCCGTCGGTGGCGGCGACCACGAGGATGGCGCCGTCCATCTGGGCGGCACCCGTGATCATGTTCTTGATGTAGTCCGCGTGACCGGGGCAGTCGACGTGGGCGTAGTGACGCTGCTCGGTCTGGTACTCGACGTGCGAGATCGAGATCGTGATACCACGCTGGCGCTCTTCGGGCGCCTTGTCGATCATGTCGAAGGCCGAGGCCTCGTTCAGGTCCGGGTACGCGTCGTGCAGCACCTTGGTAATGGCGGCCGTGAGGGTCGTCTTACCGTGGTCGATGTGACCGATGGTGCCGATGTTGACGTGCGGCTTAGTCCGCTCGAACTTCGCCTTCGCCACTGGGGTCCTCCTGTGGAGTGGTTCTGTACGCCTTACTCATCGGCGCCAGGTGATCTTTGCTGGAAAGCCCGGGGCCGGGGGCATTCCATCGGTTTGCGATGGAATGCCCCAAGCAGGCTCCGGAGTCAAGCCTAAAGCGTGTGAACGGAGTCCGTTACTCGCCCTTGGCCTTCGCGATGATCTCCTCGGCGACGTTCCGCGGAACCTCGGCGTAGGAGTCGAACTGCATCGAGTAGCTTGCGCGACCCGACGTCTTGCTGCGGAGGTCCCCGACGTAGCCGAACATCTCCGAAAGGGGCACGAGGCCCTTCACGACGCGAGCACCGGCCCGCTCCTCCATGGCCTGGATCTGGCCACGGCGGGAGTTGATGTCGCCGATGACCTCACCCATGTAGTCCTCGGGCGTGGTGACCTCGACGGCCATCATCGGCTCGAGGAGCACGGGCGAAGCCTTGCGCGCGGCCTCCTTGAAGGCCTGCGAACCGGCGATCTTGAACGCGAGCTCGGAGGAGTCCACCTCGTGGTAGCCACCGTCGAGAAGCGTGACGCGGACGCCCGTCATCTCGTAGCCGGCGAGGATACCGAACTGCATGGCCTCCTGCGCACCGGCGTCCACCGAAGGGATGTACTCCTTCGGCACACGGCCACCGGTCACCTTGTTCACGAACTCGTACGAGGCGTCGCCGCCCTCGATGGGCTCGATCGCGATCTGCACCTTGGCGAACTGACCGGTACCACCGGTCTGCTTCTTGTGGGTGTAGTCCACGCGCTCGACGGCCTTGCGGATCGTCTCGCGGTAGGCGACCTGCGGCTTGCCGACGTTGGCCTCGACCTTGAACTCACGGCGCATGCGGTCGACCAGCACCTCGAGGTGCAGCTCGCCCATACCGCCGATGATGGTCTGGCCGGTCTCCTCGTCCGAGTGGACCTGGAAGGACGGGTCCTCCTCGGCCAGGCGCTGGATCGCGACGCCCAGCTTCTCCTGGTCGCCCTTCGACTTGGGCTCGATGGCGACCTGGATGACCGGCGCCGGGAAGTCCATGGACTCCAGGATCACCGGCTGCTTGTCGTCGGAGAGCGTCTCACCGGTGGTGGTCTGCTTCAGGCCCATGACGGCGACGATGTCGCCGGCGGTCACCGACTCGATCTCCTCACGCTTGTTGGCGTGCATGCGGTAGATCTTGCCGATGCGCTCCTTCTTGCCCTTGACGGAGTTCAGCACGGCGGTGCCGGACACCAGGCGGCCCGAGTAGACCCGGACGTAGGTGAGCTTGCCGAGGTGCGGGTCACTCGCGATCTTGAACGCGAGGGCCGACAGCGGCTCGTCCACGGACGGCTTGCGCGTGATCACGACCTCGGGGTCCTTGACGTCGTGGCCCTCGATGGCCTCGATGTCGAGCGGGGTCGGGAGGTAGCGCACGACCGCGTCGAGCAGGGGCTGAACGCCCTTGTTCTTGAACGCGGTGCCGCAGAACACCGGGGTGATGGTGGTGTCGGTGGACTTGCCGGACGCGATGGTGATGCGACGGATCGCGGCGTGCAGCTGCTCCTGGGTGGGCTCCTGGCCCTCCAGGTACAGCTCCATGATCTCTTCGTCGTTCTCCGCGACGGCCTCGACCAGCTTGCCGTGCCACTCCTCGGCGGCCTCGACGTGCGTGGCCGGGATGTCGACGACGTCGTACATCTCGCCCTTGGCGGCCTCGGCGGACCACACGAGCGCCTTCATGCGGACCAGGTCCACGACACCGTTGAAGTCGGCTTCGGCGCCGATCGGCAGCTGCATGACCAGCGGCTGCGCACCCAGGCGGTCCTTGATCATGCCGACGCAGCGGTGGAAGTCCGCGCCGGTACGGTCCAGCTTGTTGACGAAGCAGATACGCGGCACGCCGTAACGGTCGGCCTGACGCCACACCGTCTCGGACTGCGGTTCGACACCGGCGACACCGTCGAACACGGTCACGGCACCGTCGAGCACACGCAGGGAACGCTCCACCTCTACGGTGAAGTCGACGTGCCCCGGGGTGTCGATGATGTTGATCGTGTAGTCGTTGTCCTCGAGCGGCCAGTGACAGGTCGTCGCAGCAGAGGTGATCGTGATGCCACGCTCCTGCTCCTGCTCCATCCAGTCCATCGTGGCGGAACCCTCGTGGGTCTCGCCAAGCTTGTACGACACGCCGGTGTAGAACAGGATCCGCTCGGTGGTGGTCGTCTTGCCCGCGTCGATGTGGGCCATGATCCCGATGTTGCGGACCTTGGCCAGGTCAAGTGAAGTGGTAGCCATAAGGCTTCAGTCTTCTCTCGGTCTCGATGTGGGTAGCGACTACCAGCGGTAGTGCGCGAAGGCCTTGTTGGACTCGGCCATCTTGTGCGTGTCCTCGCGCTTCTTCACAGCGGCGCCGAGGCCGTTGCTGGCGTCGAGGAGCTCGTTGAGCAGACGCTCGGTCATGGTCTTCTCGCGACGGGCGCGGGAGTAACCGACCAGCCAGCGCAGCGCCAGGGTGTTGGCGCGGCCGGGCTTGACCTCGACCGGCACCTGGTAGGTGGCGCCACCGACACGGCGGGACTTGACCTCGAGGGTCGGCTTGATGTTCTCGAGAGCGCGCTTCAGCGTGATGACCGGGTCGTTGCCGGTCTTCTCGCGAAGGCCCTCCATGGCGCCGTAGACGATGCGCTCGGCAGTGGAGCGCTTGCCGTTCATCAGCACCTTGTTGATCAGGGAGGTCACCAGAGGAGAACCGTAGACCGGGTCGATGATGACCGGGCGCTTCGGGGCGGGGCCCTTACGAGGCATTCTTACTTCTCCTTCTTGGCGCCGTAACGGCTGCGGGCCTGCTTGCGGTTCTTGACACCCTGGGTGTCGAGGGAGCCACGGATGATCTTGTAGCGAACACCCGGCAGGTCCTTCACACGGCCGCCGCGCACGAGCACGATGGAGTGCTCCTGCAGGTTGTGCCCCTCACCCGGAATGTAAGCAGTGACCTCGATACCGCTGGTCAGACGCACACGCGCGACCTTACGGAGGGCCGAGTTCGGCTTCTTCGGGGTGGTGGTGAACACACGCGTGCAGACGCCGCGACGCTGAGGGGAACCCTCGAGTGCGGGCGTCTTGTTCTTTTCGACCTTGTCCTGCCGGCCCTTGCGGACCAGCTGCTGGATCGTAGGCACTACTTCTCCGGTTTCTGTGTGCCGATAGGTACAGCTAACCTGGAACGTCACCGACCCACGCGGTCGGGTGTGTCGAATCCCGCGGACTCCCGGCGCAAGGCAGAAAGAAGCGCATGATCGCGGTGGCCGTTCACAGCCCCCGGCGCGGTCTGACGGCACACGCGGAGGCCAGGGCACACCCCAGGCACAAGGTCTGAGCGTACCTATAGCATTGGCTGCGGTCAAAACAAATGGGCCGTCGCCCCACCTCCGCGCGGAGCGAGTGAAGCCCGCGAAAGGGAATGATCTTCGAAAGGGCGGCTCCGGCCCCCTTCCCGTTCCCCTGCGTGTCACCCCGACGCGGCACCGAGCATGATCAGGAGAAGCAGGAAAGCGGCCCAGCCGGCCGTGGACAGCCAGCCGAGCACCAGCCCGGCCACCGCGAGCCCGTCCCCCTGCTCCCCCGAGCGCCGGATCTCCGCACGGGCCATGTGCCCCAGCACCACGGCCGGGATGCCGGTCACCCCGCCCGTCGCCAGGCACAGCACCCCGCACACCATCGACCCGATCGCCTTCTCGTTGGTCTTCTGCCGGGGCAGGAACGTCGCGGGCGCCATGGGGGCGGCGTGCTGCTGCAGCGCCGCGCTCTGCTGCACCGCCGCGGTCTGCGGCACGGGGCCCTGCGGCAGATCGGCCACCAGCAGCGAGAGATCCGCCACCGTACGGGCCTGGTAGGCCCGCGCCACCCGCCGCTCGAGCTCCTGCTGGTCCAGACGGCCCTCCGCGTACCCGGCCCGGAGCACGTCCACGGTGCGTTCCCGGTCCGCGTGCGAGGCCAGCATCGGCGGCCCGCCCTGCTGCGGCCCGCCCGGTCCGCCCCACGGCTGCGGAACACCTCGCCCCTGCCAGGGCTGCCACGACGGATACGGCGACTGCGACACCAGGTACCTCCCCCGACTTCACACGTCATTCCATCATGCGCCCGCGCAAAGCCTTACGGCACGGGCTGCGCGTCACGAAACCGGTACAGGTCGCTCGCGTACCTCACCGGCCCGGTCGCGGAACGCCGCAGGGCGGCCGCCCCGGTGTGTACGGGGTGACCGCCCTGCGGTACTTCGGGCGACTCGCCTACTGGTTGTACGGACCGTAGTCGTAGTCCTCCAGCGGAACGGCCTGGCCGGAGCCGGTGCCGAACGGCGAGTAGTCGATGTCGTCGTAGCCCACGGCCGAGTACATCGCGGCCTTGGCCTCCTCGGTCGGCTCGACCCGGATGTTGCGGTAACGGGACAGGCCCGTACCGGCCGGGATGAGCTTACCGATGATGACGTTCTCCTTGAGGCCGATCAGGGAGTCGGACTTGGCGTTGATCGCCGCGTCCGTGAGGACCCTGGTCGTCTCCTGGAAGGACGCCGCCGACAGCCACGACTCGGTCGCCAGCGAGGCCTTGGTGATACCCATCAGCTGCGGACGGCCGGAAGCGGGGTGACCGCCCTCCTGCACCACACGACGGTTCTCGGCCTCGAACTTCGACCGCTCGACCAGCTCGCCGGGCAGCAGCTCGGCATCGCCGGACTCGATGATCGTCACGCGGCGCAGCATCTGCCGGATGATGATCTCGATGTGCTTGTCGTGGATCGACACGCCCTGCGAGTCGTAGACCTTCTGCACCTCGTTGACCAGGTGGACCTGGACGGCCCGCTGACCCAGGATGCGCAGCACGTCGTGCGGGTTGGTGGCACCCACGGTGAGCTTCTGGCCCACCTCGACGTGATCGCCCTCGCCGACCAGCAGACGGGCGCGCTTCGAGATCGGGAACGCCGTCTCGTCGCTGCCGTCGTCCGGGGTGACGACGATCTTCTTCGTCTTCTCGGTCTCCTCGATCCGGACGCGGCCGGCGGCCTCGGAGATCGGGGCGACACCCTTCGGGGTACGGGCCTCGAAGAGCTCGACGACACGCGGCAGACCCTGGGTGATGTCGTCGCCGGCCACACCACCGGTGTGGAAGGTACGCATCGTCAGCTGGGTGCCGGGCTCACCGATGGACTGGGCGGCGATGATGCCGACCGCCTCACCGATGTCGACCAGCTTGCCGGTGGCCAGCGAACGGCCGTAGCACATGGCGCAGGTGCCGACGGCGGACTCGCAGGTCAGGATCGAGCGGGTCTTGACCTGCTCGACACCGTGGTGCACCAGCTGCTCGATGAGCACGTCACCGAGGTCGACGTTGGCCGGCGCGATCACCTTGCCGTCGATGACGACGTCCTCGGCGAGCATGCGGGCGTACACGCTGGTCTCGACGTCGTCCGCCTTGCGCAGGGTGCCGTCGGCCTCCCGCGTGGCGATCCGCAGCTTCAGACCGCGGTCGGTGCCGCAGTCCTCCTCGCGGATGATGACGTCCTGGGAGACGTCGACCAGACGACGGGTGAGGTAACCCGAGTCGGCGGTCCGCAGCGCGGTGTCCGCCAGACCCTTGCGGGCGCCGTGCGTGGCGATGAAGTACTCCAGCACGGACAGACCCTCGCGGAACGAGGCCTTGATGGGCCGCGGGATCGTCTCGTTCTTCGCGTTCGACACCAGACCACGCATACCGGCGATCTGACGCATCTGCATCATGTTGCCGCGCGCACCCGAGTTCACCATCATGAAGATCGGGTTGGTCTTCGGGAAGTTGTCGTTCATCGCCTCGGCGACCTCGTTGGTCGCCTTGGTCCAGATCGCGATGAGCTCCTGCGTGCGCTCGTCCTTGGTGATCAGACCGCGCTCGTACTGCTTCTGGACCTTCTCGTCCTGCGCCTCGTAACCGTGGACGATCTCCTTCTTCGCCTCGGGGACGACGACGTCGGAGATGGCGACGGTGACGCCGGAACGGGTGGCCCAGTGGAAGCCGGCCGCCTTCAGGTTGTCGAGCGTCGCCGCCACGATGACCTTCGGGTAGCGCTCGGCGAGGTCGTTGACGATCTCGGAGAGCTGCTTCTTGCTGACCTCGTAGTCGACGAACGGGTAGTCCTCGGGCAGCAGCTCGTTGAAGAGCGCACGGCCCAGGGTGGTGTTCAGCCGGAAGCTGTCACCCTGCTGCCACTCCGGCTCGCCTTCCTCGCGCGTCGGCGGGATCCACCCACGCGGCGGGATGGTGCCGACCGGGAAGCGGACGTCGATCCTCGACTGGAGCGACAGCTCGCCCGCGTCGAAGGCCATGATCGCCTCGGCGACCGAGGCGAAGGACCGGCCCTCGCCCTTGGTGTCGCGCATCTCGCCGTCGGTGGTGAGGAAGAACAGACCGAGGACCATGTCCTGGGTCGGCATCGTCACCGGACGGCCGTCGGCCGGCTTGAGGATGTTGTTCGAGGACAGCATCAGGATGCGGGCCTCGGCCTGTGCCTCCGCGGACAGCGGCAGGTGCACGGCCATCTGGTCACCGTCGAAGTCCGCGTTGAACGCGGTGCAGACGAGCGGGTGGATCTGAATGGCCTTGCCCTCGACCAGCTGCGGCTCGAAGGCCTGGATGCCGAGGCGGTGCAGGGTGGGCGCACGGTTCAGCAGGACCGGGTGCTCGGCGATGACCTCTTCGAGGACGTCGTACACCACGGTGCGGCCGCGCTCGACCATGCGCTTGGCCGACTTGATGTTCTGCGCGTGGTTCAGGTCGACCAGGCGCTTCATCACGAACGGCTTGAACAGCTCCAGCGCCATCGCCTTCGGCAGACCGCACTGGTGCAGCTTCAGCTGCGGACCGACGACGATCACGGAACGCGCGGAGTAGTCCACGCGCTTGCCGAGCAGGTTCTGACGGAAGCGGCCCTGCTTGCCCTTGAGCATGTCGGACAGCGACTTCAGCGGGCGGTTGCCGGGGCCCGTCACCGGGCGGCCGCGGCGGCCGTTGTCGAAGAGCGCGTCGACGGCCTCCTGGAGCATGCGCTTCTCGTTGTTCACGATGATCTCGGGCGCGCCGAGGTCGAGAAGCCGCTTCAGGCGGTTGTTGCGGTTGATCACGCGGCGGTACAGGTCGTTCAGGTCGGAGGTCGCGAAGCGGCCACCGTCCAGCTGCACCATCGGACGCAGGTCCGGCGGGATGACCGGCACGCAGTCCAGCACCATGCCCTTGGGGCTGTTGCTGGTCTGCAGGAACGCGGAGACGACCTTGAGGCGCTTGAGCGCGCGGGTCTTCTTCTGGCCCTTGCCGGTCCGGATGATCTCGCGGAGGCGCTCGGCCTCCTCCTCGAGGTCGAAGGACTCCAGGCGCTTCTGCAGCGCCGCGGCACCCATCGAGCCGTCGAAGTACGTGCCGAAGCGGTCACGCAGCTCGCGGTAGAGCAGTTCGTCGCCCTCGAGGTCCTGGACCTTGAGGTTCTTGAACCGGTTCCACACCTCGTCGAGACGGTCGATCTCGCGCTGCGCGCGGTCGCGCAGCTGCTTCATCTCACGCTCGGCGCCCTCGCGCACCTTGCGGCGCACGTCGGCCTTGGCGCCCTCGGCCTCGAGCTCGGCCAGGTCGGTCTCGAGCTTCTTGGCGCGGGCCTCGAGGTCGGCGTCGCGACGGTTCTCGACCTGCTGGCGCTCGACGGAGACGTGCGCCTCCAGCGAGGGCAGGTCGCGGGTGCGGCGCTCCTCGTCGACGTACGTGATCATGTACGCCGCGAAGTAGATGACCTTCTCCAGGTCCTTCGGGGCGAGGTCGAGCAGGTAGCCGAGGCGCGACGGGACGCCCTTGAAGTACCAGATGTGCGTGACGGGCGCGGCCAGCTCGATGTGGCCCATCCGCTCACGGCGCACCTTGGCACGCGTGACCTCGACGCCACAGCGCTCGCAGATGATGCCCTTGAAACGGACGCGCTTGTACTTGCCGCAGTAGCACTCCCAGTCCCGGGTCGGACCGAAGATCTTCTCGCAGAAGAGCCCGTCCTTTTCCGGCTTGAGGGTGCGGTAGTTGATGGTCTCGGGCTTCTTGACCTCGCCGTGGCTCCACTGACGGATGTCGTCAGCGGTGGCCAGGCCGATCCGGAGCTCGTCGAAGAAGTTGACGTCGAGCACTATGCGTCAATCCCTCTCAGGGTCGTAAGTCGTGGGGTCTGAAACGGGGGTCCTGGGGCCGGCCGGAGGTTCAGGGATCCTCATCGCTGAACCTCCGGACCGGAACTCCCGTCAGACCTCTTCGACGCTGCTCGGCTCGCGCCGGGACAGGTCGATGCCGAGCTCCTCCGCAGCGCGGAAGACGTCCTCGTCGGTGTCACGCATCTCGATGGACATGCCGTCGCTGGACAGCACCTCCACGTTCAGGCACAGGGACTGCATCTCCTTGATGAGGACCTTGAAGGACTCGGGGATGCCCGGCTCGGGGATGTTCTCGCCCTTGACGATGGCCTCGTAGACCTTCACACGGCCGGTGACGTCGTCGGACTTGATGGTCAGCAGCTCCTGGAGGGCGTACGCGGCGCCATACGCCTCCAGCGCCCACACCTCCATCTCACCGAAGCGCTGGCCGCCGAACTGGGCCTTACCACCCAGCGGCTGCTGGGTGATCATCGAGTACGGACCGGTCGAGCGGGCGTGCAGCTTGTCGTCGACCAGGTGGTGCAGCTTGAGGATGTACATGTAGCCGACCGAGATCGGCTCCGGGAACGGCTCACCGGAGCGGCCGTCGAACAGCCGCGCCTTACCGCTCGGGAGCACCATGCGCTCGCCGTCGCGGTTCGGGATGGTGTGCTCCAGCAGGCCGCTGAGCTCGTCCTCACGGGCACCGTCGAAGACGGGGGTCGCCACGTTAGTCCGGGGCTCGACGCGGTCGGCGCCGATCGTCTGGAGGCGCTCGGCCCACTCGTCCGCGAGGCCGGAGACGTCCCAGCCCTGGCTGGCGAGCCAGCCCAGGTGGATCTCCAGTACCTGTCCCGGGTTCATTCGGGACGGCACACCCAGCGGGTTGAGGATGATGTCGACCGGGGTGCCGTCCTCCAGGAACGGCATGTCCTCGATCGGCAGGATCTTCGAGATGACGCCCTTGTTGCCGTGGCGGCCGGCGAGCTTGTCACCGTCGGTGATCTTGCGCTTCTGCGCGACGTAGACGCGCACCAGCTGGTTGACACCGGGGGGAAGCTCGTCGCCCTCCTCGCGGTCGAAGACGCGCACGCCGATGATCTTGCCGATCTCACCGTGCGGCACCTTCAGCGAGGTGTCGCGGACCTCACGGGCCTTCTCACCGAAGATCGCGCGCAGCAGGCGCTCCTCGGGGGTCAGCTCGGTCTCGCCCTTGGGCGTGACCTTGCCGACGAGGATGTCGCCGGCGACGACCTCGGCGCCGATGCGGATGATGCCGCGCTCGTCGAGGTCGGCGAGGACCTCCTCGGAGACGTTCGGGATGTCCCGGGTGATCTCCTCGGGGCCGAGCTTGGTGTCACGGGCGTCGACCTCGTGCTCCTCGATGTGGATCGAGGAGAGGACGTCGTCCTGCACGAGGCGCTGCGACAGGATGATCGCGTCCTCGTAGTTGTGGCCCTCCCACGGCATGAACGCGACCAGCAGGTTCTTGCCGAGCGCCATCTCACCGTTCTCGGTGGCCGGACCGTCGGCGAGGACCTGGCCCTCGACGACGCGGTCGCCCTCGTTGACGATGACCTTCTGGTTGACCGAGGTGCCCTGGTTGGAGCGGGCGAACTTGGCCAGGCGGTACGTGATGTACGTGCCGTCGTCGTTGGTGGTGGTGATGTAGTCCGCGGAGACCTCCTGGACCACACCCGACTTCTCGGCCTTGACCACGTCACCGGCGTCGGCGGCGGAGCGGTACTCCATGCCGGTGCCGACGAGCGGGGCCTCGGACCTGATCAGCGGCACGGCCTGACGCATCATGTTCGCGCCCATGAGGGCACGGTTGGCGTCGTCGTGCTCGAGGAAGGGGATCATGGCGGTCGCGACCGACACCATCTGGCGCGGCGAGACGTCCATGTAGTCGACCTCGTCGGGGCTGACGTAGTCGACCTCGCCGCCCTTGCGGCGGACCAGCACGCGGGGCTCGGCGAACCGCAGGTCGTCGGTGAGCGGCGCGTTGGCCTGCGCGATGACGAAGCGGTCCTCCTCGTCGGCGGTCAGGTAGTCGACGTCGTCGGTGACCTGGCCGTCGCTCACGTTGCGGTAGGGGGTCTCGACGAAGCCGAACGCGTTGACCCGGCCGTAGGAGGCGAGCGAGCCGATCAGACCGATGTTCGGGCCTTCGGGCGTCTCGATCGGGCACATGCGGCCGTAGTGCGAGGGGTGCACGTCACGGACCTCGAAGCCGGCCCGCTCACGGGAGAGACCACCCGGGCCGAGCGCGGACAGACGACGCTTGTGCGTCAGCCCGGACAGCGGGTTGTTCTGGTCCATGAACTGGGACAGCTGGCTGGTGCCGAAGAACTCCTTGATGGAGGCGACGACCGGCCGGATGTTGATCAGGGTCTGCGGCGTGATCGCCTCGACGTCCTGCGTGGTCATGCGCTCACGCACGACGCGCTCCATCCGGGCCAGACCAGTACGGACCTGGTTCTGGATGAGCTCGCCGACGCTGCGCAGGCGCCGGTTGCCGAAGTGGTCGATGTCGTCCGTCTCGACGACGATGGTCTGGCCGCTGTCGCCGACGGTCTCGATCTCACCGGCGTGCAGCTTCACCAGGTACTTGATCGTCGAGATGACGTCCTCGACGGTCAGCACGCCCGCGTCGAGCGGCGCGTCGGCACCCAGCTTCTTGTTGACCTTGTAGCGGCCGACCTTGGCCAGGTCGTAGCGCTTGGGGTTGAAGTAGAGGTTCTCGAGCAGCGTCTGCGCGGCCTCGCGGGTGGGGGGCTCGCCCGGACGCAGCTTGCGGTAGATGTCGAGCAGCGCGTCGTCCTGGCCCTGGGTGTGGTCCTTCTCCAGGGTGGCGCGCATGGACTCGTACTCGCCGAACTCCTCGAGGATCTGCTCGGTGGTCCAGCCGAGCGCCTTGAGCAGGACGGTGACGGACTGCTTGCGCTTGCGGTCGACGCGGACGCCGACCATGTCGCGCTTGTCGATCTCCATCTCCAGCCAGGCACCCCGGGACGGGATGATCTTGGCGGAGAAGATGTCCTTGTCGGACGTCTTGTCGATGCTGGAGTCGAAGTAGACACCGGGCGAACGGACCAGCTGCGACACCACGACACGCTCGGTGCCGTTGATGACGAAGGTGCCCTTGTTCGTCATGAGCGGGAAGTCGCCCATGAAGACGGTCTGGGACTTGATCTCGCCGGTCTCGTTGTTGGTGAACTCGGCGGTGACGAAGAGCGGCGCCGCGTACGTGAAGTCACGGTCCTTGCACTCGTCGATGGAGTTCTTCGGCGGCTCGAAGCGGTGATCGCGGAAGGTCAGCGACATCGACCCGGAGAAGTCCTCGATCGGGGAGATCTCCTCGAAGATCTCCTCCAGACCGGACTTGGTGGGGACGTCCTGACCGTTCTCCAGAGCGGCCTCGACGCGAGCCTTCCAGGCGTCGTTGCCGAGCAGCCAGTCGAAGCTCTCGGTCTGCAGCGCGAGAAGGTTCGGAACCTCGAGGGGCTCCTTGATCTTTGCAAAGGAGATGCGCAGCGGGGCGGTGCTGGCAGCGTTGTTCGTATTCGCGGTCGAGGCATTGCGCGAGGCGGCCAAGAGGGGGTCCTTCCGAGGGCTCGGACTCACTACGCGCGTGCCGGCCCCCCACGGGACACGATGCCAGACACTTCTCCGTCCGACCGGAAAAGACCAGGTCAGAGAGGTCTGATCGTCTGTGCTCAAGTGAGGGCAGACCCCTGGTGACGGGCAGGGGACAGCTAACAGGCAGCGCAAAGGGTCAGTGTAGCCACTTGGCACACTGATGTCCAGTGCGGGTTTTCGAGACCCTCAGAGGCCCTCGTTGTTCTCAACTCCTGCGGCACAGTCGTGCCCTCGACGCACCGTGATACTGCCCTCTTCGCCGTCGATCCATGCCTCGGATTCGGATCCTTGTGACGACGCGTCCTGAGAATTGCGCGCTGCGTGCAGTTCGTCAAGGCCCCCCTTGCCCGAACCGCCCTTCAACAGGCGACTCTTCGCGGCCCGTGGAGAGCCGCATCGAAGATCACCATACCCTCCGCCGTCCCGGGGGCAAGGCAGCCGCCACCGGGCCCCGGAGACACCGAGGAGCGACCACCCGGTTGGATGATCGCTCCTCGGCGCTTACGCGTTACACGTCCTGGTGGACGCGGTGCGGAACCGGCTCAGCCGGGCCGCTGGAGTCCTGTCGGACCCGGAAGGTCTTACTTGACCTCGACGGAGGCGCCGGCGCCCTCGAGGGCCTCCTTGGCCTTGTCGGCGGCTTCCTTGTTGACCTTCTCGACGACGGGCTTCGGCGCACCGTCGACCAGGTCCTTGGCCTCCTTCAGGCCGAGGGAGGTCAGCTCGCGCACGACCTTGATGACCTGGATCTTCTTGTCGCCGGCACCGGTGAGGATGACGTCGAACTCGTCCTTCTCCTCCTCAGCCGGGGCGGCCGGGCCACCCTGGGCCGGGCCCGCGACGGCCACGGTCGCGGCGGCGGCGGTGACGTCGAACTTCTCCTCGAAGGCCTTCACGAACTCGGAGAGCTCGATCAGGGTCATGCCCTCGAACTGGGCCAGCAGCTCGTCCTGGGTGAGCTTCGCCATGATGGCGGTCCTTCCACTAAATCGGCAGATGCCGGATGTACTGGGTGAGGCGGGCGTGTGCCTTACGGCATTACTGCGCAGACGTCGGGCCCGCAGCGACCCTCACCTCATGCGGCGAGGGCCGGAAAGCGAGCCGAATTACTCGGCACCGCCCTGCTCGTCCTGCTTGGCACGGAGCGCGTCCACGGTGCGGACGAGCTTCGACGGGAGCGCCTGGAAGACCTGGGCAGCCTGGGTCTGCTTGCCCTTGAAGGCGCCCGCCAGCTTGGCGAGCAGAACCTCGCGGGACTCGAGGTCCGCAAGCTTCTTGATCTCGTCGGCGGACAGCGCCTTGCCGTCAAGGACACCGCCCTTGATGACGAGATTCGGGTTGTCCTTGGCGAAGTCACGGAGACCCTTCGCCGACTCCACCGGGTCACCGGTGACGAAGGCGACCGCCGTCGGACCAGCGAAGAGCTGGTCGTCCAGCGTGATCCCGGCCTCGTCGGCCGCAATCTTGGTCAGCGTGTTCTTCACCACGGCGTAATGAGCGTTCTCACCGAGCGAACGACGCAGCGTCTTGAGCTGCGCCACGGTGAGACCGCGGTACTCGGTCAGCACAGCGGCGTTGGAGCTGCGGAACTTGTCCGTCAGCTCGGCAACCGCAGCAGCCTTGTCGGGCCTCGCCATAGAGTCTCGGCCTCCTTCCGGGTGATTCGGACCGCGCGGACCCGAAGGAGGACTGGGAAAAACGAAACGCCCCGGGCGCAGGCGCACGGGGCGAGGCTCAACCGGTGATTCGCATCCTCGCGGCAGCGAATTCCGGGAACTCTTCCACTGTCACCTGCGCGGGCCGTCCGCAGTTCAGCGGATCCTTCGGCCACCGCACCCTCTGACGAGCGCACGGCAACAACCAGCGGTCTTTGGCTTCTTCAGGAGAGTACGGGAACGGATCGCCGCGAGGCAAATCCGTTCCCCGGAGCCGGCCGACCCGCCCAGTCCGGGGCGGACCAGGCCGGTCAGCCCTGCTCGGCTTCCTTCATCATCTCGGCCAGGTCGGCGGTCTCCTCGGCCGGCGGGGCCTCGATCATCACCGGCTTGTTGACGTCGAGGAACTTGGTGGTCATGTCCAGCGGGCCCTGGGGCGTCTCGCCGCGCATCCGGAACTGCTTGGTGTGATCCTCGCCGTCGACCCATATGTCCATCGTGAGCGATTCGGCACCCATCTTCTCGTACTTCTTGAGGCTCTTCTCCCCGGCCTCGGCAGCCTTGGCGTCCTTCTTCTTGAGCGAGTCGCGCAGGTCGTCGAGGGTGATGGTGCCCGAGTAGCGGGTGGTCTCGACCCCGTCGATCTTCTCGGTGCCGATCTTCTTCACGTCCTTGGCGCCGGCGAGGAAGGTGGACTCGGTGGCCGGGTCCTGCTCGGCCTGGCGGGGGGCGCCGAGCTCGTTCGACTCCGCGTCGGCGCCGAGCGCGGCCATGTCGAACTTCATCCAGCTCTTGCCGTCCATCTCCTTGGCCATCTCGGCGCCGCCGCCGATGTACATGGCCTTGTCGACGAGCCGGATCTCCACCTTCTCCTGTGCACCCTCGCCGGGAGCCGTTATCTGCATGCTCATGGCGACATCGGGCTTGGCTCGCATCGAGGCCTCAATCTCGATCTTGCCCTGCTCCGGGACCTCACCGGTCATCGTGTAGCGGAAGGAGGTGATGTCCTCGGTGGTCTTCGCCGCCTTGGCCACGGCAGCCGCCGGCGTCATCTCGGGCGACTCCTCGGAGCCACCGGAGCAGCCGACCGCGCCGGCCGCAAGAACGAGTGCGGTGAGTCCGGCGGCAGGTATGGACGCTCTCATCGAATCCCCCCAGGGAACGCATAGCTTGTGCACAGCAAGGTTTTTGACCCTATCTCACACCTTTGACAGCGGCCTTCGAGTTCTGCCGGAGGCTCCCGGAGGGGCTTGCTGGGGGATGCGGCGGACGACGGCTCAGGGGATGGCGCGTCGGCCGTCCGGCATGTTCGTGGCGTCCTGGGTGTCGGCGGCGGGGGGAGCCTCGACCGTCACCTTCACGCCGTAGTCGGCGTAGTAGGCGGTCTGGGTGAGCCGGCCCGTCGCCGTCTTCGCCCGCTCCACCTTCTTGACCAGCAGGCCCCGGTCGTCGACCCAGACGTCCACCGTCTGGGCGGTGACCCCGGCCTTGGTCAACTGCTCCGCCAGATCCGCCGGTCCGTCCGCCCGCCCCGCACCGGGGCCCGGGTCCCGGGTCTTCAGGCGGGCCGGTTCCACCGTGCCGGAGTAGCGCGTGGCGGGCGTGCCCCGTACCCGTTCCTCACCGACCCTCCGCACGTCGCCGGAGGCCAGCAGCAGTTTCACGCACTGCTGGGGGGTGAAGCCCTGGATCCGGTGCCCGAGACCGGCGGCCCCACCGCCTGCGACGTCCTCGAGCTCGTCGTGGCCGTACCGGAGCCAGCGTGCGCCGCCCGTCCGCGCGGCGAACGTGTCGCCCATGCGCGCGTAGTAGGCGTCGGGCAGGTAGCGGGCCTCCATCGACGTGCTGCCGAGGCGGCGCATGGCGTCGGCCACCGCGCCGTCCGTGTACGTGATGGTCAGGGCGCCGACGAGTCCGCCGTCCCAGGCGAGGGTGCCGGCGGCCGTCATGGACATCAGCGAGCCCATGGTCGTGGTGGACTCGACACGGGCGGAGCCCGCGTCGGCGGTGGCGCGCTCGGCGGACCGCAGCGCCGTGACGGACCGCAGGCGGGACGCCTCGTCCCGCTCTCCGGCGCCGGCACCACGGCCGTCGGAACCGGAAGGGCCGGAGGCGGTCGAGGAGATGCAGGCGGAGATCGCGGTCAGCGTGGTCAGCGCCGCGAGCGCGATCGTCGCCGCGAGCACGAGGCCCGTACGGTGCACGGTCGTGATCGTCATCGGTCCCGGTCCCACCCCTGTCCGCCCCCGCCCTCTCCCGTGCGAACCCCGTGGCCGCACCGTAGCGCAGACCACCCGGCCCACCCACCGGGACCGGAACGGGCCCCGCACCCGCAGCAGGGACGCTGCGGACGCGGGGCCCGTGACCGATCGGGGCGAGCCGTCAGGCTCAGACCGCCGCCGGGTCCTCCTCGACGAGGAGGTCGCGGGTGCGGTTCGGGTCGAGCGGAATGCCCGGGCCCATCGTGGTCGTCATCGAGGCCTTCTTGATGTAGCGGCCCTTCGCGGCGGACGGCTTCAGACGGAGGATCTCGTCCAGCGCGGCGCCGTAGTTCTCCACCAGCTTGGTCTCGTCGAAGGACGTCTTGCCGATGATGAAGTGCAGGTTCGAGTGCTTGTCGACGCGGAACTCGATCTTGCCACCCTTGATGTCGTTGACAGCCTTGGTGACGTCCGGGGTCACGGTGCCGGTCTTGGGGTTCGGCATGAGACCACGGGGACCGAGCACGCGGCCGAGGCGGCCGACCTTGCCCATGAGGTCCGGGGTGGCGACGACGGCGTCGAAGTCCAGACGGCCCTTCGACACCTCGTCGATCAGTTCGTCGGCGCCGACGATGTCGGCGCCCGCGGCACGCGCGGCCTCGGCACGGTCGCCGGTCGCGAAGACCAGGACCCGGGCGGTCTTGCCGGTGCCGTGCGGGAGGTTCACGGTGCCACGGACCATCTGGTCGGCCTTGCGCGGGTCGACACCCAGACGGAAGGCGACCTCGACGGTGCCGTCGAACTTGGACGTGGAGGTCTCCTTGGCGAGACGGACGGCCTCGAGCGGGGCGTACTGCTTCTCCCGGTCGATCTTGGCGTCCGCAGCGCGGAGAGACTTGCTGCGCTTGCTCACTTAAAGCTCCTGTGGGTTCTTAGGAGTCGTGGTCCGGGCCGAGCCGGCCCTTCCACACTTCTGCTTGGCTTACGGAGGTGGAGGTCAGCCCTCGACCGTGACGCCCATGGAACGGGCGGTGCCGGCGATGATCTTCTCGGCGGCGTCCAGGTCGTTGGCGTTGAGGTCGGGCAGCTTGGTGGTGGCGATCTCGCGGACCTGGTCACGCGTGATCTTCGCGACCTTGGTCTTGTGCGGCTCGCCGGAGCCCTTCTCCACGCCCGCGGCCTTGAGGATCATCTTCGCGGCCGGCGGGGTCTTGGTGATGAAGGTGAAGGAACGGTCCTCGTAGACCGTGATCTCCACCGGGATGACCCAGCCACGCTGCGACTCGGTCGCGGCGTTGTAGGCCTTGCAGAACTCCATGATGTTGACGCCGTGCTGGCCCAGCGCGGGACCGACCGGCGGGGCCGGGTTGGCGGCACCGGCCTGGATCTGGAGCTTGATGAGCCCCGTGACCTTCTTCTTCTTGGGAGGCATGGCTCTCCGGGTCCTTTCCATTCGGGTCCTGCCTGCGCGACGGGACCAGCCCGGACGCAGGCATACCGCACAACGATAGCGGGTATGGATGTGCGGCCAAAAACCGCGCAGGTCAGGCGGGCGCCTGAGCGTTCGCCTGACCTGCGCGGAAGCGTTTGTCCTGGACTCTGCCCAGCGGAGCCGGCGGAGCCGGCGGTTCGGGATGGGTCAGTTCTTCTGGATCTGGTCGAAGGAGAGCTCGACCGGCGTCTCGCGGCCGAAGATCTCCACCAGGCCCTTGACCTTCTTGGAGTCCGGGTTGATCTCGTTGATGGTCGCCTGGAGCGTGGCGAACGGGCCGTCGGTGACGGTGACCGAGTCGCCGACCTCGAAGTCCAGCACCTGGACCTCGACCTTGCGCTGCGGAACCGGCTTGCCCTCGGCCTCGGCGGCCTCGCGGGCGGCCTTCTCCTCGGCCTCCGGGGCCAGCATCTTGACGATCTCGTCCAGGGTCAGCGGGTACGGGTTGAAGGCGTCGCCGACGAAGCCAGTGACGCCCGGCGTGTGCCGCACCGCGCCCCAGGACTGGTCGGTGAGGTCCATGCGGACCAGGACGTAGCCGGGCAGCTTGTTCTGCTTGACCGTCTTGCGCTCACCGTTCTTGATCTGGACGATCTCTTCCTCGGGCACCTCGGCCTGGTAGACGAGGTCCTCGACGTTGAGCGAGACGGCCCGCTGCTCCAGGTTGGCCTTCACGCGCTTCTCGTAGCCCGCGTAGGTGTGGATGACGTACCACTCGCCGGGCAGCATCCGCAGTTCCTCGCGGAGCTTCTCGACCGGGTCGCGGACGTCCTCGACCTCCTCGACCTCCTCGGCGGCGTCGGCTTCCCCGGCCTCGTCCTCGGCGGCGTCGGCAGCCTCGACCTCGGCGGAGGCCCCGGAGACCTCGCTGTCCGCGTCCTCGACGGCGTCGAGCTGGTCCTCGACGGACTCGGCCCCTTCGCCGCGAGGCTCAACGGCGTCGTTCACGTTCGGGTCAGACACGGTGGCTGCTTCTTCCTGGATACATAGGGGTGGAACACGCGAAAATGAGCGCCGGGTACCTCGGCGCTCTTCGCTGGCGGCTCAGCCGAAGACGTACTTCGCGGCTTGACCGAACCCATAGTCGAACAGAGTGACCAGGCCGATCATGAAGACCACGAAGATGATCACCGCGGTGGTGTACGAAGACAACTGGCTGCGTGTCGGCCAGACAACCTTACGAAGCTCCGCCACGATCTGCCGGTAGAAGAGCGCCAGACGCTTCAGTGGGCCCTTCTTGGCCCGCTTGCCGCCCCTGCGGTTCTTCTTCCTGGCGTCCGGCGTCTCGTCCTCGGCATCAGGCATGTCGATGGAGCCCACGGCGTCCGTCACTCGTCCTCACCTGATTCCGGGTCGTGGCCGTGCCGCGCCCGGTATGAGCCGCACGGCGATGCATTGCTGTACGTACATGCGTACACATCCTGGCTGAGGTGTGTGCAGCAGGGCCGGAGGGACTCGAACCCCCAACCGCTGGTTTTGGAGACCAGTGCTCTACCAATTGAGCTACGACCCTTTGTGTGTCCCCCAACGTACCGCATTCACACGGATGCTTGGTGTGCACCCGGCGAGGGCAGCCGGTGAAGGCCAACGAGGTGTGAGTGTACGTGTTCCGACGCCGGGCGTCGAACAGAAAGCGCCCGGGACGGGCCTTCTGGTGCAAGATCGTCCAGGCCGCGGGGCTCCGGAAGAACGGATACGGACTGGTGTTCAGGGGTTTGCCGGCATCTGCTCAGTCTGTGAAACCCCCCTGCCGGACGGGTTTCCGGTCTGGAACGATGGGTTCATGAGCGCTGCAACTCCTCCCACCGAGCGCCGGGTCTCCGCCCGGGTCGGTGCGATCTCCGAGTCCGCCACCCTCGCCGTGGACGCCAAGGCCAAGGCCCTCAAGGCCGCCGGGCGCCCGGTGATCGGCTTCGGAGCCGGTGAGCCCGACTTCCCGACTCCGGACTACATCGTCGACGCCGCGATCGAGGCGTGCAGGAACCCGAAGTACCACCGGTACACGCCGGCCGGCGGACTGCCCGAGCTGAAGGCCGCGATCGCCGCGAAGACGCTGCGCGACTCCGGCTACGAGGTGGACCCCGCCCAGGTCCTCGTCACCAACGGCGGCAAGCAGGCCATCTACGAGGCCTTCGCCGCGATCCTCGACCCGGGCGACGAGGTCATCGTCCCGGCGCCGTACTGGACGACGTACCCGGAGTCGATCCGGCTGGCCGGCGGTGTCCCGGTCGAGGTCGTCGCCGACGAGACGACCGGCTACCGGGTCAGCGTGGAGCAGCTGGAGGCCGCGCGGACGGAGAAGACCAAGGTCGTCCTGTTCGTCTCCCCCTCGAACCCGACCGGCGCGGTCTACAGCGCCGAGGACGCCGAGGCGATCGGCCGCTGGGCGGTCGAGCACGGGCTGTGGGTGCTGACCGACGAGATCTACGAGCACCTGGTCTACGGCGACGCCGTCTTCACCTCGCTGCCCGCCGTCCTGCCCGAGCTGCGGGACAAGTGCATCGTGGTCAACGGCGTCGCCAAGACGTACGCGATGACCGGCTGGCGGGTCGGCTGGATCATCGGCCCGAAGGACGTCGTGAAGGCGGCGACCAACCTGCAGTCCCACGCCACGTCGAACGTGTCGAACGTCGCCCAGGTGGCAGCGCTGGCCGCGGTCTCCGGCTCCCTGGACGCGGTCGCCACGATGCGTGAGGCCTTCGACCGCCGGCGCCGGACCATCGTGCGGATGCTCAACGAGATCGACGGCGTGGTCTGCCCGGAACCCGAGGGCGCGTTCTACGCCTACCCGTCGGTGAAGGCCCTGATCGGCAAGGAGATCCGGGGCAAGCGGCCGCAGAACTCCGTCGAACTGGCCGCGCTCATCCTGGAGGAGGTCGAGGTCGCGGTCGTGCCCGGCGAGGCCTTCGGCACCCCGGGGTACCTGCGGCTGTCCTACGCGCTGGGCGACGAGGACCTGGTGGAGGGCGTGAGCCGGATCCAGAAGCTGCTGGCGGAGGCGCGGGACTGAGTCCCCGCACCGTGAGCGCCCCGGCGGGCCGCCTCCCCTTCGCGGGAGGCGGCCCGCTTCCGTTCACCAGGTCTCATGTGCGAGCAAGACCACGTTCAGGGAAAGCGCTACCGGGGCTGCCGGGACGTGCGGCACCATCCTGGAATGGAACGTGTACGTGATGTCTCCCTGCTGCCGAAAGCCCATCTGCACCTGCACTTCACCGGGTCGATGCGGCCCGCCACCGTACTGGAGCTGGCCGACAAGTACGGCGTGCGCCTCCCCGAGACGCTGACCGACGCGCTGACCAGCGGGGAACCGCCGAGTCTGCGGGCCACGGACGAGCGGGGCTGGTTCCGGTTCCAGCGGCTGTACGACGCCGCCCGCTCCTGTCTGAGGGAGCCGGAGGACATCTACCGGCTGGTGCTGGAGGCGGCGGAGGAGGACCTGAAGGACGGCTCGGGCTGGCTGGAGATCCAGGTGGACCCCACGTCGTACGCGCCGCGGCTGGGCGGGCTGATCCCGACGCTGGAGATCATCCTGGACGCGGTGGACGTGGCGCGGCGGGACACCGGGCTCGGGATCAGGGTGCTGGTCGCCGCGAACCGGATGAGGCACCACCTGGACGCGCGCACGCTGGCCCGGCTGGCGGTGCGGTACGCCGACCGGGGGGTCGTCGGGTTCGGTCTGTCCAACGACGAGCGGCGCGGAATGGCCCGGGACTTCGACCGGGCGTTCGCCATCGCGCGCGAGGGCGGGCTGTTGTCGGCGCCGCACGGGGGTGAACTGGCCGGGCCCGCGTCCGTGCGGGACTGCCTGGACGACCTGGAGGCCGACCGGATCGGGCACGGCGTGCGGGCGGCGGAGGACCCGCGGCTGCTGCAGCGGCTCGCGGACCGGCAGGTGACGTGCGAGGTGTGCCCGGCGTCGAACGTGGCGCTGGGGGTGTACGAGAAGCCGGGGGACGTGCCGTTGCGGCGGCTGTTCGAGGCGGGCGTGCCGCTCGCGCTGGGGGCGGACGATCCGCTGCTGTTCGGCTCGCGGCTGGCGGCGCAGTACGAGATCGCGCGCCAGTACCACGGGTTCACGGACGCGGAGCTGGCGGAGCTGGCACGGCAGTCGGTGCGGGGGTCGGTGGCGCCGGAGGAGGTCAAGGCGGAGCTGCTGGCGGGGATCGACGCGTGGCTGGTGGGGCCGGGGACGTGAGGGCGCCGTCGGAGGGGCCCGGGCCGAGGGGGCCGGCGGTCAGAGGGTGACGCCCACGGTCACCGGCTCGTTGGTGAGGGTGATGCCGAAGGTCCGGTGGACGCCGGCCACGACCTCGCGGGCGAGGGCCAGGAGGTCCTCGGTGGTGGCGTGGCCACGGTTGGTGAGGGCGAGGGTGTGCTTGGTGGAGATGCGGGCCGGGCCGTCGCCGTAGCCCTTGGTGAAGCCGGCCTTGTCGATCAGCCAGGCGGCGGAGGTCTTGGTGTGGCCCTCGCCCGCGGGGTACGCGGGGGGTTCCGTGTCGGGGCCGAGGAGCTGCCGCGCCCGGTCCCGGAAGGCCGTGAACTCCGCGGTGGTCAGGATGGGGTTGGTGAAGAAGGAGCCGGCCGACCAGGTGTCGTGGTCCTCGGGGTCCAGGACCATGCCCTTGCCCGCGCGGAGCCCCAGCACCGTCTCGCGGGCCGCGGCCAGGGGGACGCGGTCGCCCTGTTCCACGCCGAGGGCGCGGGCCGTCTCGGCGTACTTCACGGGGCCGGAGAGGCCGTCGGCGTCCTCCAGCTCGAAGCGGACCCGCAGGACGACGTAGCGCTCGGGGTCGGCCTTGAAGCGGCTGTGGCGGTAGGAGAAGGCGCACTCCTCGTTGGCCAGGGTGACCGTCTCACCGGCGGTGCGGTCGTAGGCGACCACCTCGGTGATCGTGGAGGAGACTTCCTGGCCGTACGCGCCGACGTTCTGGATCGGGGTCGCGCCCGCCGAGCCGGGGATGCCGGCCAGGCATTCGATGCCAGCCAGTCCGGCCTCCACGGTGCGGGCGACGGCGTCGCTCCACACCTCGCCCGCCGCCAGTTCCAGGCGGGTGCCGTCGAGGGTGACGCCCTTGGTGGCGATGACGAGCGCGGTGCCGTCGAAGCCCTTGTCGCCGACGACCAGGTTCGAACCGCCGCCGATGAGCAGCAGCGGCGTGCCGTCGGCGTCGGCCTGGCGGACGACGGCGATCACCTCGTCGTCGGTCGTCGCGGTGACCAGCCTGGTCGCGGGTCCGCCCAGGCGGAACGTGGTCAGCGGGGCGAGGGGGGCGTCGTGGAGTTCCTGCACGGGCTCAAGACTAAGGCCCCCGCCGGAACGGGCCGGCGGGGGCGGTGGGCGCGCCTTCACACGGGTGCCCTCAGGAGAGGCGGCGCCGGACCTCGGACCAGTCGACGGGGAGGTCCTCGCTCTTCGCGGTCCAGCCGGCGAACTCGGCGTCGCGCATCTGTGCGGCGAGCCCTCGGGCAGTCGGTCCGTGCGGGCCGGTGCGGGCGAACTCGCCGAGGGCCCTCTTGGACTCCCAGGCGGACAGGGTCCAGAAGGTCCGGCGCAGCGGCTCTGCCTTCAGGGAGGCTCCGTACGCGCCGGGGGCCCTGCTGACCTGCCGCCACACGCCGGGGGTCCTGAGGAGGAAGCGCAGGGCTCCCCAGAGGGTGCGGGTCTCGAAGCGGGAGGCGAAGACGTGCACTTCGGTGTGGGGCGGCGGGGGGTTCGGGACGGTCCAGGGGAGGGTGGGCATGGCCGGGTCCTTCCGTGCTGGGAGTGGGCGCGGGTGCGCGGGTGAGTGGTGCTTCGAGACGTTCAGGAGGCCGTTTCCAGCGCTGTCTCCGGCGCCTTCTCCGGCGTCTGAGCGGCCGAGGTCGGGCGGGGGGCGGCGGGCCCGCGGCCCGGCACGAACAGGGCCGCGATGCCCGCGAAGGCGACTGCCGCGGCGCCGGTGACCAGCGCCGGCCGCATGCCGTCGACGAAGGCCCGGCCGGACTCGTAGCCGCCGCGGGCCGCGAAGATCGACGCCATGATCGCGATGCCGAGTGCGCCGCCCACCTCGCGCAGGGCGTTGTTGGCTCCGGAGGCGATGCCCTGCTCCTCCGGGCGGACGCTGGACATCACCAGGTGGGCGGCCGGGGCGAAGTACAGCGCCATGCCGATGCCGCTGACGATCAGGGCGGGCAGCTGGGCGGCGTAGGAGGCGTCGGCCGTCGCCACCACCGCGAGGTGGGCGAGGCCGAGCGCCTGCAGGAACAGGCCCGTGGCGACGACCGGGCGGCCGCCGAGGCGGTCGGAGAGGATGCCGGCGATCGGGGCGACGAGCATCGGCATGCCGGTCCAGGGCAGCATCCGCAGGCCCGCCTCGGTGGGCGAGTAGCCGAGTACGCCCTGCATGTACTGGCTGAGCAGGAAGATCGAGCCGAACATGCCGAGGAACATCAGCAGGCTCGCCGCGTTGATGCCGGAGAAGGCGCGGGAGCGGAACAGCCGCATCGGCAGCATGGGGTTCCTGGCCCGGACACTGTGGTGGACGAAGCCGACGAGCAGCGCCGTCCCGGTGAACAGGCCGGTCAGGACGGTGGTGCCGGTCCAGCCGTCGACGGGCCCGCGGACCAGGCCGTAGACGATGCCGAAGAGGCCGCCGCCGGCGAGCAGGGTGCCGGGCAGGTCGAGCGGGGCCCCGGTGCCGTGGGACTCGGCGAGGCGCAGGCGGGCCAGCGGGATGAGGGCCAGGCCGAGCGGGACGTTCAGCCAGAAGATCCACTGCCAGGAGATGTGCTCGGTGAGGCTGCCGCCGACCAGCGGCCCCGAGGCCACGGCGAGGCCGTTCACCGCTCCCCAGACGCCGTAGGCCGCGCCGCGCCGGGCTTCGGGCACGGCCGCCGTGAGCAGGGTGAGGGTGAGGGGCGTCATGACCGCGGCGCCGGCGCCCTGCACCGCGCGGGCGGCGATCAGTGAGTCGATGCCGGGTGCCATGGCCGCCGCGGCGGAGGCCGCGGTGAAGACGGTGATCCCGGTGATGAAGAGCCGACGGCGGCCGAAGCGGTCGCCGAGGGCCGCGCCGAACATCAGCAGGACGGCGAAGGTGAGCGTGTAGGCGCTCACGGTCCATTCCAGGTCGTGCAGGGCGCCGCCCAGGTCCTCGCGGATGGAGGGCAGTGCGGTGGTGACGACGAGGTTGTCGAGGGCCGCCATGAAGCCGGCGACGCTGGTGATGACGAGGGCCCAGACGGCCTGCCCTCCACGTGCGGTGGTCCGTTGTGCCGTTTGCGTCATCCGTGTCATCGCTCCCCCGGGGGATGATCTTGTTAGTTATTGATGACTAACTTTCCTGCTCATGGAAAGACGGCGGCGGCCTCCCGCCCCTTCCCCCTCCGCTACTCCTCCGGCGCGCCCTTGAGTCGCGCCGACAGGTCGAGCCCTTCCCAGACCCGGTGTCCGGCCGGGAACCCCATGGCGGCCAGGCAGTTGATGAGCATGCCGTGGGCCATGAAGTCCGTCGTCTCGTGGGCGTCGGCCCCCAGCGCGAGGTGGACGACGTCCCACAGCCGCAGCCAGCCGGCGCGCACCGTCTCACCGAACTCGCGGTCACCCTCCTGCTCGGCGGCCGCCACCGCGAGGTACATCTGCATCTGCATCATCAGCAGCTCGGGGCGTTCCGCGATGGTCCGCGTGTAAGCGCTCGCCATGGCGTGCAGGGCCTCTTCGCCCTCCAGCCCCTCGGAGGCCTCCGTGAACATGCGGATGGTGTCCGCCACGCAGCGTTCCGCCGCGGCCAGGAAGATGGCCTTCTTCCCCGGGAAGAGCCGGAAGAGGTACGGCTGCGAGACGCCGACCCGCTTGGCGATCGCCTCGGTCGACGTGCCGTGGTAGCCGCCGCGGGCGAACTCGGCGCTCGCCGCGCGGACGATGCTCTCGCGCCGCTCCTCCGCACTCATCCTGGCCATGCAACGAAGTTAGTACTCAATCACTAACTCGGTCAAGCGCTGACCGCGGAAAGAAGCGAGGCGCGGCGGGACGGCTCAAGGGGCGTCCTCCGCGGAGGACGCCCCTTGGCACGGGAACCCGCGGGTCAGGCGAGTCGTACGACCGCCCGGGACATCCCCAGCACCTTCTGCCCGGCGCTGGTCGCCGTAAGGTCGACGCGGACCGTGCGCTCGTGGTCGTCGAGCTTGGCCGCTACCTTGCCGCTGACCTCGATGGTGGCGCCCTGCTCGTCGTTGGGGACGACGACCGGCCGGGTGAAGCGGACGCCGTACTCGACGACCGCACCCGGATCGCCCACCCAGTCGGTGACCACACGGATCGCCTCGGCCATGGTGAACATGCCGTGCCCGATGACGTCGGGCAGGCCGACCTCCTTGGCGAACTTCTCGTTCCAGTGAATGGGGTTGAAGTCACCGGAGGCGCCCGCGTACTGGACCAGGGTGGCCCGGGTCACGGGGAACGTCTGCGCGGGCAGCTCGGTGCCGACCTCGACGTCGGCGTAGGGGATCTTCGCCGTCATGATGCTGCTCACGCCTCCTCGGCGGCCCGGGCCACCAGCTTGGTCCAGGCGGTCACGACGTGCTCGCCGGCCTCGTCGTGCACCTCGCCGCGGATGTCCAGGATGTCGTTGCCCGCCATCGACTTGATCGCCTCGATGGTCGAGGTGACGGTGAGCCGGTCTCCGGCGCGCACCGGGCGGCGGTAGGCGAACCTCTGGTCGCCGTGCACCACCCTGCTGTAGTCCAGACCGAGCCGGGGATCGGCGACGACCTCGCCGGCGGCCTTGAAGGTGATCGCGAACACGAAGGTCGGCGGGGCGATCACATCGGGGTGGCCGAGCGCCTTGGCGGCCTCCGCGTCCGTGTACGCCGGATTGGCGTCCCCCACCGCTTCGGCGAACTCGCGGATCTTCTCCCGGCCCACCTCATAGGGATCGGTGGGCGGGTAGCTCCGTCCCACGAAGGACTGGTCGAGCGCCATGCGCGCGGCACCTCCTGTGTCTGGCTGTGTCTGGTCCGGCCCTGGGCGGCCTGAATCCGGTACGGCCGTGGTCGGCCGGTGGGCAGAACGACGCGAGGCCGCCCCCTGACAACGGGGACGGCCTCGCGTGCGAGCCTGATTTATCGCGTTTCGCGGTGCGCGGTGTGCGCATTGCAACGCGGGCAGTGCTTCTTCATCTCAAGACGGTCCGGGTTGTTACGCCGGTTCTTCTTGGTGATGTAGTTCCGCTCCTTGCACTCCACGCAGGCCAGCGTGATCTTCGGGCGGACGTCGGTGGCAGCCACGTGAGTGCTCCTTGACGAACGGATAGACGAATGAACACAGAAAGAGTAGCCGACTGAAGGACCGACCCCGCAATCGGCTACTGCGTGTAGCGGTGACCGGACTTGAACCGGTGACACAGCGATTATGAGCCGCTTGCTCTACCGACTGAGCTACACCGCTGCGATGCGGTCGGGCCCCGCCTCGCGGCGGGAACCTCACACACCAGAGCCCCAAAACGGAATCGAACCGTTGACCTTCTCCTTACCATGGAGACGCTCTGCCGACTGAGCTATTGGGGCGAGCGAGGAAGACATTACACGCTCCGCCGCCGTTCACCCAAATCCGTTTCGCGACCCCTGACCCACCCCGTGGCGCGCACGTCCCGCGGGCGAAGCAGCTCCCGCTCGACCACGCCGGTACGACTATTGCGCTCCTCCCGGCGAGGGGTGGGCGACCACCCTAGGCTCGACTCACTCTGCGTGATCTTCTCTCTGTGTGATCCTGCGACGACCGCGCGCAGTCCGAGCCCCAGGAGCGCGATGCCCGACAGTCGGCCTCAGCCGCCGCCCCCCTCGTCGCCCTCGTCGCCCTTCGGCCCGGTCGCCCCGGAGCCGCTCCTGCTGTGCGGCGCGCGGCTCACCGACGGCCGGACCGTGGACGTGCGGCTGGGTGGCGGGCGCATCGAGGCGGTCGGCACGGCCGGCAGCCTGACCTCGGACGGCACCCGTGAAGGCGGCACCCGGGTCGATCTCACCGGCCATCTGCTCCTTCCGGCCCCCGCCGAGCCGCACAGTCACGCCGACACCGCCCTCTCCGCCGACACCGACGGCCCCGTCTCCTACGACCCCCAGGACGTCCGGCGCCGGGCGACGGAGGCCGCGCTGCTCCAGCTCGGGCACGGGGCGACGGCACTGCGGGCGCATGTCCGCGTGGACGACGTGACCGGGCTCGGCGCACTGACCGCCGTACTGGAGGTCGAACACGCGCTGCGCGGGCTGACCGAGCTGACGACGGCGGCGATGCCGCGCGTGCTGACCGGGGCGGCCGGAGCGGACGGGCTCGCGATGCTGCGGGACGCGGTGAAGATGGGCGCGTCGGTGGTGGGCGGCTGTCCGGACCTCGACCCCGACCCCACGGGGTATGTGGAGGCGGTCCTGGAGGTCGCCGCCGAGCACGGCGTCCCCGTCGATCTGCACACCGACACCGCCGACCCCGCCCGCCTGGCCCGGCTCGCGGCGATGGCGGGCGGGCTGCGACCGGGGGTGACGCTCAGCCCGTGCGGCGGCCTCGGACGGCTGCCCGCCGAAGCGGCCTCGCGGACCGCGGACCAACTGGCGGCGGCCGGGGTGACCGTGGTGTGCCTGCCGCAGGGCGGCTGCGGCAGCGTCGACCGCCGGGGCACGGCTCCCGTACGGCTGCTGCGCGCGGCGGGCGTCCGGGTGGTGGCCGGGAGCGGTGCCCTGCGGGACGTGTCGAACCCGGTCGGCCGGGGCGACCCGCTGGAGGCGGCGTACCTGCTGGCCTCCCGTCACGGACTGTCCCCCGAGGACGCCTACGACGCGGTGAGCACCTCGGCACGGGCGGCCCTGGGGCTTCCCGAGGTACGGGTGGAGGCGGGTTTCCCCGCCGAACTCCTCGCGGTCCGCGGCGACCGGCTGCCGGCGGCCCTGTCTCTGGCGTACAGCCGGGTCGTGGTGCACCGAGGGCGCGTGGTGACCCGCACGAGCGCGGTGCGCGAGTACTGCGGTCCGACGACGGCACCGCCCGCGGAGCCGGGACGAGGGCTGCCCCGGCAGGGACGTGGCGAGACGTCGTAGGCCTGTCCCGTTCGGGAGGCCGTGTTCGGGGCGTCGCGGGCGGATGCGATCGTCCCGGCGTACGGTCGAAGACATGCGCATTGTCATCGCTGGTGGTCATGGTCAGATCGCGCTGCGGCTGGAGCGGTTGCTCGTCGCGCGCGGGGACGAAGTGGCGGGCGTCATCCGCAAACCCGAACAGGCCGACGCGCTGCGGCAGCTCGGCGTCGAACCGGTCGTACTCGACCTGGAGTCGGCGTCGGTGGAGGAGGTGGCGGAGCAACTCCGGGGCGCGGACGCCGCGGTGTTCGCCGCTGGCGCCGGTCCGGGCAGCGGCGCGGCACGCAAGGAGACGGTGGACAAGGCCGCGGCGGTCCTCTTCGCCGACGCGGCGGTCCGTGCGGGCGTACGGCGGTTCGTGGTCGTCTCCTCGATGGGCGCGGACCCCGCCCACGAGGGGGACGAGGTCTTCGACGTGTACCAGCGCGCGAAGGGCGAGGCCGACGCGTACGTACGCGGCCTGGACGCCCTCGACTGGACGATCCTGCGCCCCGGCATGCTCACCGACGAAGCCGGCACCGGCCTGGTCCGTCTGGAGGCGCACACCGGCCGGGGCCCGATCCCCCGGGACGACGTGGCCGCCGTCCTGGCGGAACTGGTGGAGAACTCCGCGACAGCGGGCCTGACCCTGGAACTGATCAGCGGGCCCGTGCCGGTCTCGGTGGCGGTGAAGTCGGTCGCGGGAAACTGAGCCGCTCAGCCGCCGACAGGCTTCCCGGGACAGATGCCGCTAGAACAGCGGCATCTGTCCCGGGAACTCCGGTACGACGTACCCGTCCAGCGCGGGCTGCCCGGCACCGAGCCCGGCGTGTCGACGGGAACCCGCGCACGAGGTGAGCTCTCCGGTCCCCCGGGCGCCGGGCGGATCGTGACGCGCATACCGTCCGGCCACTACGGCGATCTCACGACGGCACTCGGGGCACTGCCTACGACGGGACGACATGGCGCCAGTGTCCCCCGCCCCTCGCCCCACGGCACACCCCGTAAACCGAAGACCCCCTCCCCACCGCGTTTCCGCGGTGGGGAGGGGGTCTTCGGTTGTGGCGGCGCAGGGATTCGAACCTGGGAAGGCTGAGCCGGCAGATTCACAGACCGCGTGAGGTGATCCGCCTGGCCTGGTTCTTGTTCGGCCTGCCGCCCATCTGCCCCACAGGCACCCCACCGACCGCCGCCGTGGCGGAACGCGGGTTACGCGGCCTGATGGGGGGTCACACTGACGAGGGCCGAGAGCGGCGAGATCCCGACCCTGTACCGAGGGCGTCAGCGCACGTCGACGTAGTCGGCCGCGCTGGTGGCGACGCCAGTCGTGGAGTTGCCGTAGTACACCCAGCGGTACGAGCCGTCGACCGAGGCGGTGACCGTGGCTTTCAGGCCCCCGGTGCTGCTGGTGGTGGCCTTCTCGACCGTCTTGAAGGTGTCGGCGCCCTTGGCGCGGAACTGAAGGCTGACCTTACGGCCGCTGTAAGCGCCGTACTTCTTCGTGCTCCAGTTCGCGCGGGTCAGCTTGCCCGTGACGGTGATCGGCTTGCCCTTGGTGACCGGCTCCGGCGAGGCGTTGGTGGTTGCCTTGGCCGCACGCTTGAGCTGGGCGGTCGTGGACCGCGTCTCCAGTTCCCCGGCCTTGAGGCCGCCACTGGCCTTCCACAGCTTCAGCGAGACGCCGACCTTCCAGGTCGTGGCGTCGCTGTTGGAGTCGACGTGCTCCTGGCTCGGGTGCGGGTCGATGTAGAGGTTGCCCTCGCAGCGAGCACGCTTGGAGTCGATCTCGTAGCAGGTGTAGCTGCCCGGCTGGATGAAGTCCTCTCCGGTGTCGGCCGCCGTCTTGATGCTGCCGCGGTAGAGGAAGGGGTACGCATCGTAGCGGGAGGGGTCGGCAGTGCTGTACCCGGAAGGCAGCGCCATGTTGAAACTGATGGGCGGCTCCACCTCCTTCGACGTGCCGACGACGATCGGCTTGCCGTTGTTGATGACGATGTCCGACACGGTGATACCGGTGTCCGCCGCCTGAGCCGTCGGCGCGTTCAGCACCGGGAGCCCCAGCGCCCCAACGAGCGTGGCCACCGCGACGGTTCGTCTGCCTGTCTTCATTCACACCTCATCAGGAGGATGCCATTGCAAGAGGCGGCAGCTTTAAAGCGGGCTGAGTCCACTCACTGTGACCCATGGTTTCACCCGTTTATGCCATCAGTTGGGGAAGGCTGGGGAAACACGGCTTCGCGCGGCTTCCTGCCTCCTTGCGTGCAGTAGGCGTGCGAGATCACCGTGAGGACGCTCCCGGACGTCATGCCACTTTTCCCCCGCTGCTGGCGTGGCTGCCATGACGGTTTCCAGGACGTAGAGCTTCATGGCAGCCCCCTGTCTGATCTGTGCGAAAGCCTCAGCGCCAACGAAATCACGAGGCGTTGGTCCACATGCGACTCACGAAGCGGCCGCTCTTCTCCATCGGGCGGCTCCTGCCAGTCCGCTACCCCTCCTTTGGCAGCCCGGTGGCGTCGGCCCGCTTTGCGCCCTCCAGCTTCACGCCGGCCAGCTTGGCGCCGCTGAAGTCCGTGCCGGTCAGATTCGCGCGAGTAAGGTCCGCGCCACGAAGATCTGCACCCCTCAAAGACGCATCGCTAAGGTTCACGTCGCTCAACTTGGCGTTTCGAAGATCCGCCCCGTCTAGAATGCTCCATTGCAGGTCTACGCATTTTTCTCGCCTGGGCAGCCCAATGACCCCGCATGTCACTTCCACGTCCCGTAGATTCGCGTCCCGAAGACTCACTTGAGCGAGGGTCGCCCTGGCCAGGATCGCCCCCTGGAGATTGATCTTGTCTAGATAAGAACTGTTCAGGTGCGCGCCGTTCAGATTCGCGGCCCGAAGATCCGCTCCGCGCAAATCCGTATGGCGCAAGTCCGCGTTGTACAAGCTCACCCCAGGGAGCTTGATGGCGGCTTTACCAGGAAAGTGGAGGCCGCGGAGATCGGTCTTACTCAGGTCGATGAATGCTCCGGCGTCTCGGTCGGGGTTGCGCCTGGCCAGTGTGGCGATGGCTGCCAGGACGTCTGGCTTCGGCGTCACGGAGTCAGAAATGTCGCCAAGCGGTTTCTTCAAGCTTTCTGTACTCGACCCGGCATGCCGCTGTGCATAGGCGCCCAGTACGGACACAACCGCGGGGTGGTCACGGACGGAGTCCTCCATGATGCGCTGCAGGGCATAGATACCGCCCAGGCGGATGTCCAGGGACTGCGACCCCAGGTTGCCGATTGCGGCGTTGAACCGAGTGGTGATCTGTCCCTGCTCGGAGATCCGGAGTTCCTTGCCGGCCTGTCCGACCTGCATCCAGGTGAACAGCAGCGCCCCCAGAGCGGCGAGCCCTGGGAGACTTACCGCGATCAGACCCACCCACTGCACCCGGTCCCGGCCCTCGGACCTGGACGGCGCAGGTCTGCCGTGGTGTCGACGCCGACTGACACCACGCCGACGTGCAACACGACGAAGCCCCTCGGCACTCAGATTCCCGACCACCTGCTCAGCGCATCTCGCAGGACAAGCATCGGCGACTTTTACTACTCCGGAAGGACCGCAGCCATCCGGTGAAGCGGGTACAGCTCACCTCCCGGAGCGGCTTCGTTCGTGCTCTCGAGGAGCGACGTCACGGCCTCAGCAGTCCGGTGCCCAACGGCCCCCGACCCACCTGCCATGTGCGCCCGCTTGTACGACGAAGGACCCGCTCCGGCGAACGGGGTCTTCGGACTGTGGCCGGGGCCGGGGTCGAACCGGCGACCTTGCGCTTTCCAGGCCGTGTCCTGGCGGCATGGGTCGGCGGAACGGAGTTGACCGATCCAGCCATAGAGGCTGTGTGCGTCCGCGCCGTGCGCTTCTGCAGAGCGCACGAGGCACCTCGTGATGGCTGAAGCATGGCCGCAGCACGTCACGCGGGGCTCCTCCAGCACCATCACTTCCGCTCTGCAGCGTCCGGACCGAGTCGACTCGTGAAGCCGGCGTCGCGCAGGCGCTCATACGCTGCGGCCACGTCCTCGTGGATGCTTTGGTCGATCATGAATCCCTGCTGCGGGTAGACCATGAGCCGCTGCTGGGCCCCGGCCAACATGTCGATCACCAGGCGCGCGTCCCCGAGGGAGTCGACGTACTCGGTCAAGGTCATGGGCGTGGACGTGCTGAGCCACTCGACTTCGGGCCACAGTTTGCGTGCGGTCGCATAGGCCCGTCGTTCCTCGTACGGTTTGCTGACCAGCAGGACGGACGACACAGCGACCTGGTGCTCCTCGAGCAGTGCGCGCGAGAAGCGGATGTTCTCCCCCGTGTTCCGGGCCCGCGGCTCAACGAGGATGACATCGGCCGGCACCCCCAGTTCCATCGCCCGCTCGCGGTAGTGCTCGGCCTCGCCGCGCGGCATGCGGTCGCGTGTGGTGCGGCTGGTCGCCCCGGTGAAGACGATCAGCGGCATCATGCCCCGGTGGTAGAGATCGGCGGTGGTGTCCGCGACTCCGAGGTCATGGCTGCCGAGTCCGACCGCGACAGAGCATGGACGCAGCTCGTGCCTCATCTGCTGGAAGTCCCAGAGCCGTTGAGCGTCGGCCCATGCCTGTGGTGAGATCACTTGCTCTCGCCCTCCGCTTTCGCTGAGTCAGGAACCTTGAAGTCGTACGTCCAGGCGAAGCGTGTCGCCGCGTGGACACGGTGCGGCTGTGGATCGCCGGCTCAGGGGCGCTGGACGAGCCGATCGGCCCCTCTCCGCCGGTCACGGACGAGACGATCACCGCCGACGGCAAGAAGGTCAAGGCCCCGTGGGGCCGGAACCTGCGCGGGGACGCCGCAGAGCTGAGCGTGTATCAGCGTCACCTGCTCATCACCGGCCGCTCCCACCAGGGCAAGACCACCGCCCTGCGCTCGCTCGCCCTGTGGCTGTCGCTGGACCGCTCCGTGCAGTTCTGGATTGCCGACCTCAAGGGCGTCGGTGACTGGAGCATGTACGACGGCATCGCCGAGGTGCTCGTCGAGGGCCCGTCCGACGACCACGTCATTCAAGCCACCGAGATGGTCGAGAACGCGGTCGAGGGGATGAACCGGCGGATCGAGGTGCGCCGCACCGACCCGAGCGCGACGTTCCCGTCACTCATCATCCTGGCAGACGAAGCGCGGGTGGCGTTCCTGTGCCCCGCCAAGGGCGAGGACGGACGCCCCTACGGCGGCGCCAAGGCCACCTCCCGCTGCTTCATGGCCACCCGCAAGATCCACAACCAGGGCCGGGCGGTCGACGTGCTGCTGTGGCAGGGCACCCAGGGCCCCACCGACCAGAACCTTCCCGAACTCGTCCGCGAGGGCGCCCACCCCCGCGCCTCCCTCGTCCTGGGCACCGAGCCGCAGGCCCGAATGGCGTTGGGGACAAGGCCGTCGACAGCGGCGCCGTCCCCAACCTGCTGCGCCCCGGTCTGGACAAGGGCACCGTGGTGGTCGCCTCCCACGGCATTGCCATTCCGGTCGGCCAGTCCTCCCTCACGGCGCGCACCCACTACATCGACATCGAGACCGCCACCGAGGTGGCCGAACGCGCCAGGCGGCTGCGCGACGGGGTGACCACGCTGCGGGTACTCGACCGCGGCGAGGAGCGGGACCCGCTCACGGACCTCGCGGCCGTGTTCGGCGAGGCGCCGCGGCGGGCTCATCCAGGACACCGGGTACGGCGAAGTCTGGGCCGAGGCTCGCTCGCGAGCGCTCCCCCCCCCGGCGGAATTCGAGTCGGTGTTGGCCGAGCGGCCGTATGACCTTCGTCATGCGGCGGTATCCACGTGGCTCAGCTCCGACGTGGAACCTCAGCTCGTAGCGAGCGCGCCGGCCACAGCGTGGCGGTGCTCTTCCGCGTGTACGCCTAGTTCCTCAAGGACGGAGACGAGGCCGCGGACGCCAGGATCTCCGCACGTCTGGGACAGCACGGGTGACGGGCGGAAAATCCCGTCCACGCTCCGTCCGCGCATCCCGAGGTGGGACGTTCAGACGCGAGACAGAGTGAGACGGTCCGTCAATCACAGCAGCACATGACGAGGGGCCCGTGACCTGCTGTTTCAGCAGGTCACGGGCCCCTCGCTTCTGTGTGGCGGCGCCAGGATTCGAACCTGGGAAGGCTGAGCCGGCAGATTTACAGTCTGCTCCCTTTGGCCGCTCGGGCACACCGCCAAGATTGCCGTTTCGAACCGCCTTGCGGTGGCGCTCCATGGCAACGACGTAAACGATACCTGATGAGCGGGGGTGCTTCGCCACCCGATTGATCACCGCCCGGAAGCCCGGGGGTGACTAGGCTTGTGCGGATGGCGGCCCGGGACCGATGCCGGGCCCGAGGGCCGCCCCCGTATGCCGGTAGCCGGTACGCATCCGGGTCGCAGCCCGATCGCGGCCCGATACGGACCCTGATACAAGGAGCCACAGGACATGGCCGACTCCAGTTTCGACATCGTCTCGAAGGTCGAGCGGCAGGAGGTCGACAACGCCCTCAACCAGGCCGCCAAGGAGATCTCGCAGCGCTACGACTTCAAGGGCGTGGGTGCCTCGATCTCGTGGTCCGGGGAGAAGATCCTCCTGGAGGCGAACTCCGAGGACCGGGTGAAGGCCGTCCTCGACGTCTTCCAGTCCAAGCTGATCAAGCGGGGCATCTCGCTGAAGGCCCTGGACGCAGGCGAGCCGCAGCTCTCGGGCAAGGAGTACAAGATCTTCGCGTCGATCCAGGAGGGCATCTCCCAGGAGAACGCGAAGAAGGTGGCGAAGCTCATCCGCGACGAGGGCCCCAAGGGTGTGAAGGCCCAGGTGCAGGGCGAGGAACTGCGGGTCAGCTCCAAGAGCCGTGACGACCTGCAGGCCGTCATCGCCCTGCTCAAGGGACAGGACTTCGACTTCGCCCTGCAGTTCGTCAACTACCGCTAGGCGGAAGGGTCATGGGCGTGGGGTGAGGGCGGGCGTGGGCTCTCGCCGGTGACGTCCGTGGGTGACGCGTGCGTGTCGCGCACCGCGTGTGTGAGGAGGGCGGGTGCCTTGGTGCGCCCGCCCTCCTCGTCCGTCGGACGGGTCTCCGGGGCGCAGTCAGTCGCGTGAGTGGCCGAACAGGATGCGGTAGGCGACCAGGAGGACCAGTGAGCCGCCGATCGCGGCGGCCCAGGTGGCGCCGTCGTAGAAGTCCTTGGTGATCGGGTGGTCGAGCCAGCGGGCCGATATCCAGCCGCCGATGAACGCACCGGCGACGCCGATCAGGGTCGTGCCGATGAAGCCGCCCGGATCGCGGCCCGGGAGCAGGAACTTCGCGATCGCTCCGGCCAGCAGCCCCAGAATGATCCAGCTGATGATCGTCATACCGTGAACCCTGCCCCTCTCGCTCCGTGCTCTCACCTGCTCCGGCCGGTGCGTCCGGTCCAGGTGGGTGTTCGTGCTGTCTTGGTGTGGAGGACGCCGCCCGTACATGTGACGGTTGCCGTGATCAGTAGGGTGCGATCCCATGACCTCCCACTCCGGTTCCGAACTGCGCCGCACGCTCGGCGTGGGCGACGCCGTCGTCATCGGTCTCGGCTCCATGGTGGGGGCCGGGATCTTCGCCGCCCTGGCGCCCGCCGCGCAGGCGGCGGGATCCGGGTTGCTCCTCGGGCTGGCGGTCGCCGCCGTGGTCGCCTACTGCAACGCCACGTCCTCGGCCCGCCTCGCCGCCCGGTATCCGGCCTCCGGCGGCACCTACGTCTACGGGCGGGAACGGCTGGGGGAGTTCTGGGGCTATCTCGCGGGCTGGGCGTTCGTGGTCGGGAAGACCGCCTCCTGTGCGGCGATGGCGCTCACCGTCGGCGCGTACGTCTGGCCGGGGCCGGCCCACGCCGTGGCGGTCGCCGCCGTCGTGGCGCTGACCGCGGTGAACTACGGCGGTGTGCAGAAGTCGGCGTGGCTGACGCGGGTGATCGTGGCCGTGGTCCTGGCTGTCCTCGCTTTCGTGGTGGTCGTGTCCCTGACCTCGGGGCAGGCCGCTGCCGGGCGCCTGACCGTCGGGGCGTCGGGCGGCGTGGGCGGAGTCCTCCAGGCGGCCGGCCTGCTGTTCTTCGCCTTCGCCGGGTACGCCCGGATCGCGACCCTCGGTGAGGAGGTGCGGGATCCGGCACGCACCATCCCGCGCGCGATCCCGCTGGCGCTGGGTATCGCGCTGGTCGTGTACGCGGCTGTCGCGATCGCCGTCCTTTCGGTGCTGGGGGCGGAGGGACTGGGCGGTGCCGGCGCGCCGCTGGCCGACGCGGTGCGGGTGGCCGGGTTCGCGGAGCTGACGCCGGTGGTACGGGTGGGGGCGGCCGCAGCCGCGCTGGGGTCGCTGCTCGCCCTGATCCTGGGTGTCTCGCGGACCACACTCGCCATGGCCCGGGACCGGCATCTGCCGGGCGCCCTGGCCGCCGTCCACCCCCGGTTCCAGGTGCCGCACCGGGCGGAGCTGGCCGTGGGAGCGGTGGTCGCCGTCCTGGCCGCGACGGTGGACGTACGGGGTGCGATCGGGTTCTCCTCCTTCGGGGTGCTGGCGTACTACGCGGTGGCCAACGCGTCGGCCTGGACGCTTCGTCCGGGGCCGACGGCCCGGGTGCTGCCTGCTCTCGGACTGGCCGGGTGCCTGGTCCTGGCGTTCTCACTGCCCGGGGCCTCCGTGGCCGTCGGCGCGGGAGTGCTGGCGGTGGGCGCGGCGGCCTACGGGGTGCGGCGGTGGCGTGGGTGGGGAACCGCCGGGCGGTAGGGCACCACGAGCAGGGCGCACAGGGCGGGTACGGCGGATGCAGCGAGTACGGCGGGGGAACGGGCCGCCCCGGATGCCGGTGCCGGCCTGCTCCCCCGCCGTACCTCTTCCCGCCCGTACCGCTCCCCCGCGCTACAGGCGGGCTGAGAACGGCTGGTCGGTGCGTACGATCTCGCGGCCCATCGGGAGCAACGAGACGGGGATCAGCTTGAAGTTGGCGATGCCGAGCGGGATGCCGATGATCGTCACGCACAGGGCGATGCCGGTGGCGATGTGGCCGAGGGCCAGCCACCAGCCGGCGAGCACCAGCCACAGCACGTTCCCGATGCAGGAGGGGGCGCCCGCGTCCCGGCGCTCGACCGCCGTGTACCCGAAGGGCCAGAGGGCGTAGACACCGATCCGGAAAGCGGCGATGCCGAACGGGATGCCGATGATCGTGATGCACAGGAGGACGCCCGCGAGCAGGTAGCCGAGGAACAGCCAGAAGCCGCTCAGGACGAGCCAGATGATGTTCAGGATGGTCTTCACTGCGGGCGACCTGCCATCTTCTCGAGTCGGGCGATGCGTTCGGTCATGGGCGGGTGGGTGGAGAACAGCTTCGTGATCCCCTGGCCCGGGCGGAACGGGTTCGCGATCATCATGTGGCTGGCCGTCTCGATGCGGGGCTCGGGCGGCAGGGGGAGCTGTCTGGTGCCCAGTTCCAGTTTGCGCAGTGCGCTGGCGAGGGCAAGGGGATCGCCGGTCAGCTGGGCGCCGGAGGCGTCGGCCTCGTACTCTCTGGAGCGGCTGATGGCCAGTTGGATGAGGGAGGCGGCGAGCGGGCCCAGGATCATGATCAGCAGCATGCCGAGGAGACCGGGGCCGTCGTCGTCGTCGGAGCGGCCGATGGGGATCAGCCAGGCGAAGTTGACCAGGAACATGATCACGGAGGCCAGGGCTCCGGCGACCGAGGAGATCAGGATGTCGCGGTTGTGGACGTGGCTGAGTTCGTGGCCGATGACGCCGCGCAGTTCACGCTCGTCCAGCAGGCGCAGGATGCCCTCGGTGCAGCACACGGCGGCGTTGCGCGGGTTGCGGCCGGTGGCGAACGCGTTCGGCGCCTCGGTCGGGGAGATGTACAGGCGTGGCATGGGCTGGCGGGCCTGGGTGGAGAGCTCGCGGACCATGCGGTACAGCCCGGGGGCCTCGAACTCGCTCACCGGACGGGCGCGCATCGCGCGCAGGGCGAGCTTGTCGCTGTTCCAGTACGCGTAGGCGTTGGTGCCCAGGGCGATCACGACGGCGACAACGAGCCCCATGCGGCCGAAGAAGCTGCCGATGACGATGATGAGTGCGGACAGTCCCCCGAGGAGGAGCGCGGTCCTGAGCCCGTTGTGCCGGCGGTGCACGGTACGTCCTCCAAGTCGTGCGGCGGGGGAACCCCGGTTCGCTGATCTTCCTTCTGACCTGCGAGGGCCCCGGGTTGTCCCGGCCTCACGTCCAGTGGACCCTCCCTTACTCGTCAACGCCGGGCGAAGGTCCCCGGTTCCCTTGTGCGCGCGGTGGCGCGTGTAAGCCGTTCGGGTGACGGCAGCGGGGGCGGCGGTGGTGGCGGCGGCTGTGACGCCGTGCTCGCCGCTCGGTCCGGTGGCCGGAACCGGCGGTCTCCTGGCGCCCTGAGCGTCAGAAGAGGCCGGTGTCGGTGAGGCGCAGGATCAGCTGGGGCGCGCCGGACAGGACGATGCCGAGGACTCCGGTGAGGGTGATCGCGGTGGTGAGCGGGACCGGGAAGCGGTGCCCGGCCGGTTCGCCCTCGGGGGCGCGGAACAGCAGTGCCGTCCACTGGAGGTAGTAGACCAGGGCGATGACGACGTTGACGGCCATGACGACGGCGAGCCAGCCGAGTCCGGCGTCGACGGCCGCGGAGAAGACGGTGACCTTGGCGAAGAGGCCGATGAGGCCGGGCGGGAGCCCGGCGAGGCACAGCAGGAAGAAGCCCAGGAGCAGGGCGGTGAGCGGGGCGGAGGCGTACAGGCCGCGGTAGTCGGAGACCCGGTTGAGGGGCCGCGTGCGGCCGACGAGGGCGGCGACGGCGAAGGTTCCGAGGTTCACCGCGCCGTACATGAGGGCGTAGGCGAGCGTGGAGCCGATCGACTTCTCGGCGTCGCCGGAGTACGCGGCGGCGGCGATCGGCACCAGGAGGTAGCCGGCCTGGCCGACGGAGGACCAGGCGAGGAGGCGTACCGCGCTGTACGCGCGCGTGGCCTGCTGTCTGAGGGCGCCGACGTTGCCGACGGTCATGGTGAGGGCGGCCAGCGCGGCGAGCGCCGGACCCCAGACGTCGGCGTACGACGGGAGGGCGACGACGGTGACGAGGATCAGGCCGGTGAAGCCGACCGCCTTGCCGATGACGGACAGGTAGGCGGCGATGGGCAGGGGGGCTCCGACGTAGGTGTCGGGCACCCAGAAGTGGAAGGGGACGGCGGCCGTCTTGAAGGCGAAGCCGACGAGGGTGAGGACGACGCCGGTCTGGGCGAGTGTGTGGAGCTGTCCGTCGACGCTCTGGACGCGCTCGGCGATCAGGGTGAGGTGGAGGGTTCCGGTGGTGGCGTAGAGGAAGCTGACGCCGAGGAGGCTGACCGCGGTGGCGGTGACGGAGGACAGGAAGAACTTCAGGGCCGCTTCGGACGACTTCCGGTCGCCGTGGCGGAGGCCGACCAGGGCGAAGGCGGGCAGGGAGGCGACCTCCAGGGCGACGACGAGGGTCGCGAGGTCGCGGGCGGCGGGCAGCAGTGCGGCGCCCGCGGCGGAGGACAGGAGCAGGAACCAGTACTCGCCGTCGGGGAGCCGTCTGTCGGCGTCCTTGAGGGCGGTGGCCGACAGGAGGGCGGTCAGGAGCGCGCCGCCGAGCACCAGGAACTGGATGACCAGGGTGAAGCGGTCGGCGGTGTAGCTGCACACTCCGGGGTCGCCGACCAGGCAGAACGTGCTGCGGTCGGCGTCGAGGAGGGGCAGCAGCATGAGCGTGGCGGCGGTGAGTCCGGCGACCGCGAGCCAGCCGAGCAGCTGTTTCCTGGCCTCGCTGACGAACAGGTCGGTGACGAGGACGGCGAGTCCGACGAGGGCCGCGATGGTGGGCGGTGCGATGGCCAGCCAGTCGACGGACTGGACGAGGGAGCTCATCGGTTGCCTCCTGCGAGGAGCTGCTGCACGGCCGGGTCGGTCAGTCCGATCAGGGCGCCGGGCCACAGTCCGGTGACGACGGTGAGGACGACGAGCGGGGTCCAGGACGCGAACTCGTGACCGCGGACGTCGGGGAGGGCCGGGGCGTGCTGCGGATCGGCGCCCATGCAGACCCTGCGGACCACGATCAGCAGGTACGCGGCGGTCAGCAGGGTGCCGAAGGCGCCGATCGACATGAAGGTGAGGAAGGCGGGACGGCTGAGTCCGGCGGCGGGTTCGAAGGCGCCGAAGAGGGCCAGCATCTCGCCCCAGAATCCGGCGAGGCCGGGCAGGCCGAGGGAGGCGACGGCGCCGAAGGCGAGCAGCCCGCCGAGGCGCGGTGCCCTGCCGTAGAGGGCGGCGCCGGTCGCCGGGGCGTGCGGGTCGGAGGAGGCGCGGGCCAGGGTGTCGAGGTCGACGGTGCCGGTGCGGTCCTTGAGGGCGCCGACCAGGAAGAAGAGCAGGCCGGTGATGAGGCCGTGGGCGATGTTGGCGAACAGGGCGCCGTTGACGCCGGTCGGGGTCATGGTGGCGATGCCGAGGAGGACGAAGCCCATGTGGCCGACGGAGGAGTAGGCGATGAGGCGTTTGAGGTCGCCCTTGGCGCCTTCCTTGGCGAGGGCCAGACAGGCGAGGGACCCGTAGATGATGCCGACGACGGCGAAGGCGCCGAGGTAGGGCGCGAAGGTGCGGAAACCGTCCGGTGCGACGGGGAGCAGGATCCGTACGAACCCGTAGGTGCCCATCTTCAGCAGGACGCCGGCCAGCAGGACCGAGCCGACGGTGGGGGCGGCGGTGTGGGCGTCGGGCAGCCAGCTGTGCAGCGGCCACATCGGGGTCTTGACCGCGAGCCCGATCCCGATCGCCAGAACGGCGATGACCTGCACGGACACGGTCAGTGACCGGCCGTTGTCAGTGGCGAGTGCCACCATGTCGAATGTGCCCGCCTTGATTCCGATCAGGAGCAGGCCGAGCAGCATGACCACGGAGCCGAGCAGCGTGTAGAGGATGAATTTCCAGGCGGCCTCGGCCCGGCCCTCGCCGCCCCAGCGGGCGATGAGGAAGTACATCGGGATCAGGACCGTCTCGAAGGCGAGGAAGAACAGGATCAGGTCCAGGACGGCGAAGGTCGCGAGGGTGCCGGATTCGAGGACGAGCAGCAGGGCGACGAACGCCTTCGGGGACGGGCCCGCGGGCGGTTCGAAGTAGGTGTACAGCGCGCTGAGGAAGGTCAGCAGCGCGGTCAGGACCAGAAGGGGGAGGGAGATGCCGTCGGTGCCGAGGTGGATCCGTACGTCGAGTGCGGGGATCCAGCTGATGTCGGTCGTGGCCTGCATCTTCGACGGCTGGTCGTGGTCGAAGCCGAGCGCGAGGACGATCGCAGCGATGAGGACGGCGCCGGTGACCGTCACGCCGTGCCGGAGCACGGCCTGGTCGGGTGATCTCCCCTTGAGTCCGGGTGGAGCAGGCAGGAGGGCGGTGGCGGCGCCGAGGAGCGGGCCGACGACGAGGAACGCCAGGAGGAACTGCATCACGGACTCGCTGATATCGATCACGTCTGCTCACACTCCCGTCGCGACGAGGACGACGGCGACCGCGAGGACGACGGTGCCGGCGAGCAGCGCGCTCACATAGGTCTGCAGGTTGCCGGTCTGGGCGCCTCGTACGGCGGTCCCGAGCCACCGGGGCAGCGTTCCCGCGCCGCGTACGTAGGTGTCGACGACCTCTCGGTCGAGGAACCGGACGAGAGAGGCCGCGGCCCGGACGGGGCGGACGAAGAGGGTCGTGTACACGGCGTCGAGGTGGAAGCCGACGGCCGCGTGGCGGTGCAGCGGGCCGAGCAGCAGCCGTCCGGGGTCCGAGGGGTCCGGTGCGTACGCGATGTCCCCGTAGGCGGGTTCGTGACTGGCGACGGCCTCCGCCTCGACCTGCCCGGCGTCGCCGTGCGGGTGGGCGGCGACGGCGCCGAGGGGGGTACGGGCGGCGTGTGCGGTCGTGTGGCGCCAGGTGGCGTAGGTGACGATGCCGCCGACCAGGGCCACGCCCGTGCCGAGCACGGAAGTGGTGAGGGTCGGGGTCAGGTCGTGGCCGTCGAACCAGTCGGGCAGTACGCGGAAGGCGAAACCGCCGAGCGCGAGGGACGGGACGGCGAGCACCCACAGCACGGCGGTCATGGTGAGGGGCTGTCTGCCGTGGTCGGGGACCTCGGTGCCGTGTCCGCGGAAGGCCAGCAGCCACAGGCGCATCGCGTACGCCGCGGTGAGCAGGGCGGTGGCGAGGCCGGAGAGGAGGACGATCCAGCCCACGGCGGCGGAGGTCTGCTCGGTGTGGCCGGTGACGACGTGTTCGGCGGCTCCGAGGACGGCCTCCTTGGAGAAGAAACCGCTGAACGGCGGGATCGCGGCGAGCGCGAGGAGCGCCACGGTCATCGTCCAGTAGGCGTCGGGGACGCGGTCGCGCAGGTGGCTCATGCGGGACATGGCGGCCAGCGAGTTGGTGCCGGCAGCGTGGATGATCACGCCGGCGGCGAGGAAGAGGAGCGCCTTGAAGGCGCCGTGGGACAGGAGGTGGAAGACGGCGGCTCCGCGGTCGCCGAGGGCGAGTGCGCCGGTCATGTAGCCGAGTTGGCCGATCGTCGAGTAGGCGAGGACCCGTTTGATGTCGTCCTGGGCGAGAGCGGCGAGCGCCGAGCCGGCCATGGTGACGGCGGCCATGACGGCGAGGACGGTCATCGCGGCCCGGGATGCCTCGAAGAGCGGAAGGAGGCGGGCGACGAAGTAGACACCGGCGGCGACCATCGTCGCGGCGTGGATCAGCGCGGAGACGGGGGTCGGGCCCGCCATCGCGTCGGGGAGCCAGGTGTGCAGCGGGAACTGCGCCGACTTGCCGGCCACGCCCGCCAGGAGCAGCAGGGCGATCGGTGTGGGGTGGTCGATGCCGCCGTTCGCGACGGCGTCGAGGACGCGGGTGATGCGGAACGACCCGGCGTCGGTGGCCAGGGCGAACAGGCCGATGAGGAAGGGGACGTCGCCGAGCTTGGTGACCAGGAAGGCCTTCAGGGAGGCGGCGCGGGCCTCGGGGGTCTCCCAGTAGTGGCCGACCAGGAAGTAGGAGCAGATGCCCATGACCTCCCAGCCGACCAGCAGCACGATCAGGTCGCCGGAGTAGACGACGAGGAGCATCGCGGAGGTGAACAGGGAGACGAGAGCGGCGTAGGAGGGATAGCGCGGATCGTCGCGGAGGTAGCCGGTCGAGTAGATCTGCACGCAGGTGGCGACGACACCGACGAGCACGGCGGTGAGGGCGGCGAAGCCGTCGATGTACAGGGCGAGTTCGATGGGGACCGAGCCGGTGGGGGTCAGCTCGGTGGCGGCGTCGACGGCCCGGTCGCCTCCCTGGCGCGCGGCGACCGCGGCGGCCGTCACGAGGGAGGCGGCGGTCGGCAGGACGGCGAGCGGGCGGACGAAACCGGGGGCCGTGCGGCCCAGGAGCAGTCCGGCAATCGCACCGAGGAAGGGGAGGAGGGGGACGAGGACGGCGAGGGTGGTCGTGGTCACGCGGTGGCCTCAGCCTTCGTGACGGCCGCCCGGGTCGTGGGGGCGTCGGCGTCGCTGTCGGGGTCGTGGCCCTCGGCGGTGTCGCGGAGCTTGTCGATGTCCGCGGTCCCGCGGCTGCGGTGGACGGCGAGGACGATCGCCAGGCCGATGCCGATCTCGGCCGCGGCGATGGCGATGGTGAACAGGGCGAGGGCCTGACCGGAGTGCAGGGTCTCCTCGGCGGCCTTGCTGAGCCAGACGTCGAAGGCGACCAGGTTCAGGTTGACGGCGTTGAGCATCAGCTCGACCGACATGAGGACCAGGATCGCGTTGCGGCGGGCGAGGACTCCGTACAGGCCGGTGCAGAACAGGAGGGCGGACAGTACGGCGGGATAGGCGAGGTGCATCAGCGTTCCCCCTCCGTGCCGCGCGGGGCGTCCGTCTTCGTGCCCGCCTTCGCCCGGCGGGAGAGGACGATCGCGCCGACGAGGGCGGCCAGGAGGAGGACGGAGAGGGCCTCGAAGGGGAGGACCCAGTGCTGGAAGAGGCTCGCGCCCATCACGTCGGTGGAGCCTGCGGGCGCGCCGTCCAGGTCGATCCAGGTGGTGCGGAAGGCGTCGACGACCACCCAGACCAGGGCGGCGGCTGCGGCGACGGCCACGGCGAGGGCGACCGGGCGGTTGCCGGAGTCGGCGTCCGGGGAGCGGCCGATGGGGGCTCTGGTGAGCATCAGACCGAACAGCAGGAGGACGATGACCGAACCCACGTAGATGAGGACCTGCACCCAGGCGATGAACTCGGCCGTGAGCAGGAGGTACTCGACGGCGAGTCCGCCGAGGGCCACCACCAGCCACAGGGCGGCGTGCACCAGCTGCCGGGTGGTGACGGTGACGACGGCGGCGCCGAAGGTGACCAGGCCGACGAGGAGGAAGGCGATCTCCACACCGGTCGGGGAGAGGAAGCCCTGCGGGGCCGTACCGGCGGCTGCGGCGAGGGTCACGGTTCCTCCCTCTTCGGCTCGGTCGGGCCGGCGGTCGGCGGCTCGGGCTGTGGCCCGGTCTGTGGCCCGGTCTGTGGGTCGGCCTCCGCGGCGGCCTGGGCGGCGGCCAGTCTGTCGGCCGTCTTGCGGGCGGCGGCGAGTTCCTTCGGTTCCTCGGCGGCGGGATCGAGGGCCGGCGGGGCCGGGACCGTCCACATCCACTCGCGGAGCTTGTCGCGTTCGTGGGTGAGGTCGCGGATGTCGGTCTCGGCGTACTCGAACTCGGGTGACCAGAACAGGGCGTCGAAAGGGCAGACCTCGATGCAGATACCGCAGTACATGCACAAGGAGAAGTCGATGGCGAAGCGGTCGAGGACGTTGCGGCTGCGGTCACGGCCGCCGGGTGTCGTCGCCGGGACGGTCTCCTTGTGGGAGTCGATGTAGATGCACCAGTCCGGGCACTCGCGGGCGCACAGCATGCAGACCGTGCAGTTCTCCTCGAACAGGCCGATCACACCGCGGGTGCGGGGCGCGAGGTCGGGCTGGACGTCCGGGTACTGGCCGGTGACGGACTTCTTCGTCATCGTCCGCAGGGTGACGGCCAGGCCCTTGGCCAGGCCGGAGCCGGGGAAGCCAGGAGGGGGTGTCATGACGGGGAGATCACCACCTTGACGACGCCGGTGAGGGCGATCTGGGCGAGGGCGAGGGGAACGAGGAGGGTCCAGGAGAGTTTCTGCAGCTGGTCCTCGCGCAGCCGGGGATAGGTGACGCGGAGCCAGATGACGACGAAGGCGAGGACCGCGGTCTTCAGCAGGGTCCAGACCCAGCCGAGGCCGTCGGCACCCCACGGGCCGTGCCAGCCGCCCAGGAAGAGGACGGTGGTCAGGGCGCACAGGACGACGATCCCGGCGTACTCGGCGAGCAGGAAGAGCGCGAACCGCAGACCGGTGTACTCGGTGTACGCCCCGAAGATGATCTCCGAGTCGGCGACGGGCATGTCGAAGGGCGGACGCTGGAGTTCGGCGAGGCCGGCGACGAAGAAGACGATCGCGCCGACGATCTGCCAGGGCAGCCACCACCACGCGAAGGCGTCGAGGATGCCGACGAGCGAGACGGTGCCGGCCGCCATCGCCACCGAGGCGGCGGCGAGCAGCATCGGCAGTTCGTAGGCGAGGAGTTGGGCGGCGGTACGCAGACCGCCGAGGAGGGAGTACTTGTTGGCGGAGGCCCACCCGGCCATGAGCGAGCCGAGGACGCCGACGCCCATCACCGCGAGCACGAAGAACACGCCCGCGTCCAGCACCTGTCCGACGGCGCCCTCGCCCGGCCCGATCGGGACGGCGAGCAGGACCAGCAGGTACGGCAGGAGGGAGACGGCCGGGGCGAGCTGGAAGACACGGCGGTCCGCGCCGGCCGGAACCACGTCCTCCTTCTGCGCGAACTTCACACCGTCGGCGATGAGCTGGGCCCAGCCGTGGAAGCCACCCGCGTACATCGGGCCCAGACGGCCCTGCATGTGGGCCATCACCTTGTGCTCGGTCTGCCCGACGATCAGGGGGAAGGTGAGGAAGACGACGAAGACGAGCAGGAGTCGCAGGGCGACGTCGAGTACGTCGTTCACTACGGACCTCCTGAGGGGTCGGGGTCATCGGAAGCCGGGGGTTCCGGTTCCGGTTCCTGTTTCGGTTCTTGTTTCGGCCCCGGTTTCGACTGCGGCTCCGGGGCGTCCCCGGGGCGGGGCTCGGGGTCGCGTTCGGATCGGCCGAAGGCGGGACGGGCGTGGTGCCAGGGGGCGTCCGGACTGCGCGGTGCGGCAGCGGGCCCGGAGTCCGACGCCCCGGACCCGTCCGATGCCTCTGTTCCGGTGGGCTCCGGCGGTGTCGCCTCGGCACGCTGGGACGCCGACCCCTCGCTCGCGCTGCGGGTACGACGCGGGGGCCGCGCGGGACGGGCAGGAGGCGCGGTCGGGGTGGCCGGTGCGGTCGTTTCGGGCCGTGCCGCGGTGTCGGCGGCCGGCACTTCGGGGGCCGGCACTTCGGGGGCCGGTGCTTCGGGGGCGGCCCGGTCGGCCCGCTGGCTCGCGGAGCCCTCAGCGGCCGAGCGGGTGCGACGCGGCCCCGTCGCCCGCGCCGTGGGCCGGCCCACGGTCCGGTCCTCGGGGCCGCTCCCGGCCCCTGTCGGGGCGGACTGGCTCGCCGAGCCCTGCGCCGCCGTACGGGTGCGGCGGACCGGGCGTTCGCCGGGAGTGCGCCCCGGGCCGGCGGCCGTCCGGCCCGCGGCGCGGGCCGGAGCCGCGGGGAGCTTGCCCTTCAGGGGGCCCCATTCGTTCGGGTCGGGGACGCCCGGGGGGAGCATCTGGCGGCGCTTCGGGCCGCCGTGCTCGACGCCCGCCGCGGGCTCCCCGGGCTCCTTGGCGCCCGGCCAGGCCTTGGCGACGCGGGCGGCGAGGACGAAGTCCTTGCGCAGCGGGTGGCCCTCGAAGTTGTCCGGCAGGAGCAGGTGGTCCAGGGCCGGGTGGCCGGTGAAGTCGACACCGAACATCTCGTGCGTCTCGCGCTCGTGCCAGGCGGCCCCCGCGTAGACCTCCACGGCGGAGGGCAGCGCCGGGGCGTCGTGCGGGACCGTCGTCCGCAGCAGCAGGCGGCGTACCGGGGAGAGGGCGACGACGTGCGCGGTGACGTACAAGCCGGTGCCGGGCTCGTCGACCGCGCTCAGCCAGTCGAAGTACGTGCAGCCGAGCCGGTCACGGGCGGCCTCCAGGGCGGGGATCCAGGAGGCCGGCGGGACGTCGACGGTCAGGACGTCGTACGACTCCTCGGCCGTGGCCTCCGTACCGAACAGCTCCTCGGCGTCGGCGGGGAGCCAGCCGACCCCGGTCACCGGTCCTCCCCTTCGCCGGACGTCGCCGCACCGGGCTCCCCCGGCGTGGGCGGCTTCACCAGTCCGCTCCGCAGCGCCGCCGCCGACGCGCCCCGGGTGCCCGGGGCGCCCCGCTCGCCCGCCCCGTACCTCTCTCCCAGCGACTCCCGCGCGATCTTCTCCTGGAGCTTCAGGACCCCCTGGAGCAGCGCCTCGGGCCGCGGCGGGCAGCCGGGGACGTAGACGTCGACCGGGATGATCTGGTCGACGCCCTTGGTGACGGAGTAGGAGTCCCAGTACGGGCCGCCGCAGTTGCTGCACGCGCCGAAGGAGATGACGTACTTCGGTTCGGGCATCTGCTCGTACAGGCGCTTCACCGCGGGCGCCATCTTGTCCGTGACCGTGCCGGAGACGACCATCAGGTCGGCCTGGCGCGGCCCCGGCGCGAAGGGGATGACCCCGAGGCGGATGAAGTCGTGACGGGCCATCGACGCGGCGATGAACTCGATCGCGCAGCAGGCGAGGCCGAAGTTGAAGACCCAGAGCGAGTAGCGGCGGCCCCAGTTGAGGATGACCTTCATCGGCTCGGGGGCGAGTCGGGAGAGCGCGCCGAGCCTTCCTGCGCCCTCGGCGGGGAGCACGGCGGGATCCGGCAGCAGCACCGGTTCGGAGCCCGTCCCGGATGCCGCTCCGGGGCCGGCTCCGACGCCCGTCGGGTTGGCGGGGGTCACGTCCATGTCAGGACGCCCTTCTTGTATGCGTACAGCAGGCCGACGGCGAGGAAGCCGAGGAAGATGAACATCTCCACCAGGGTGGTCGCGCCGTAACCGTCGGCGGCGAAGACGGTGGCCCAGGGGAAGAGGAAGATCGAGTCGACCGCGAAGATCACGTAGAGGAAGGCGTAGACGTAGTAGCGGACCTGGGTGTGGGCCCAGCCCTCGCCGACGGGGTCGACCCCGCACTCGTACGTCATGAGCTTCTCGGGGGTGGGGACCACCGGCCGCAGCAGGCGTCCCGCGCCGAAGGCGACGGCGACGAACAGCACACCGACGACGGCGAGCAGCCCGACGACCGCATACGCCTGGAAGTACTCCGCCGCGACGTACTGTGAAGCGATCACGGCCGGATCGACGCCGCTCGGTTCCCGCACGTCCGCCCCTCGCTGTCGACGATCTGTACGCACGGGAGTCTAGGCCCTTATAAGGAGGCCGTAAGCAGCCCGTCGCACCCGGATGTGGGAGGTGGGGATTTCCCCCGTGCATCTCAGGGGCCCACCTCATGGCGCGGGTCCCCCCGGCCGGGCACGCTAAGACCCATGACCGAACCTTTCCCCGCTCCCGACGACCGTCCGCCGCCGGTCCGCCTCGCCTACGACCGGCACACCTGGAAGGAGATCGCCCACCTCCTGGCGAACCTTCCGGCGGCGCTGGTGGGCTTCATCTACGTCACGACCGTGCTGTTCACCGGTCTCGGGCTGACGGTCACGGTGATCGGGTTCCCGCTGCTCGCGGCCGGTCTGGCGGGTGCGCGGTGGCTGGGCAGGGCGGAGCGGGCGCGGGCCAGGGCACTGCTCGGGGTGCGGGTGGAGGAGCCGAGCCCGCTGCCGCTGCGTGGTCCCGGAGGGTTCCTGCCTCGGATGTGGATGGCGTTGAAGGACCCGGTGGGCTGGCGCACGATGCTCTACGAGGCGATACGGCTGCCCTGGGGCATCGTGACCTTCACCGTCACGCTGACCTCGCTGTTCGTGCTGTGGCCGGTGCTGCCGTTCATCGCGCGGGGACTGGCCAACGCGGACCGGGCCATGGTGCGCGGCCTGCTCTCCCCCTCCGACGAACTGGAGCGGCGCATAGCCGAGTTGGAGTCCGACCGGGGCGTGGTGTTCGACACCGCCGCGGCGGATCTGCGGCGCATCGAGCGCGATCTGCACGACGGGGCGCAGGCCCGGCTGGTCAACCTGGCCATGGGGCTGGGTCTGGCCAAGGAGAAGCTGCTGGAGGATCCCGACACGGCGGCGTCGATGGTCGCGGAGGCACACGGCGAGGTGAAGCTGGCGCTGCAGGAGCTGCGGGACCTGGCGCGCGGCATCCACCCGGCGGTCCTGACCGACCGGGGGCTGGACGCGGCCCTGTCGTCGGTGGCCTCCCGCTGCACGGTGCCGGTGAAGGTGACGGTCGACCTCGCCGAGCGGCCGGCCGCGGCGATCGAGGGCATCGCGTACTTCACGGTCTCGGAGCTGCTGCAGAACGTCAGCAAGCACAGCGCGGCGCGTTCGGCCGCGGTCGACGTGTGGCGGGCGGACGGCCGGCTGCTCATCCAGGTGGAGGACGACGGCCGCGGGGGCGCGAGTCTGGACGGCGGTACGGGGATGCGGGGTCTCGCGGAGCGGCTGGGCGCGGTGGACGGCCTGTTCGTCGTGGAGTCGCCGGAGGGCGGCCCGACGACGGTGACGGCGGAGCTGCCGTGGCGGGACCGCTCCGGCGCCCTCGCCGAGGAGGCGCGGGCGGCCCGCCCGCGCCCGTAGGCGACCGACCCGTCCGCGAACGGGGACGAGGCAGAAACAAGGCGGGGACGAGGCGGCGACGAGGCGGGGCGGGGTGTCGTGGGCCGAGAGGGGTGGGGAAAACCCCCCGTCCAAGACTGCGACGTGCTCCATGGTCCGCGGCCCTGCGGCCCAGCAGTCTGGAGACACGACAGCACCGCCGCCGGACGAGGAGAAGGACGACGCCGATGGCCACGGAGTACGGACAGGGCTACGGGCTCGACAGCACGCCCGCAGGGCGGCCCGGGAGGGCCGGTGAGCGGCGGCACCGGCTGCCGGCCGTGCTGCGGGCCCCGGTCGAGGGACGGGCCTGGCGCGAGCTGGGATATGTGCTGCTGGGTCTGCCGATCGGCATTCTGCTCTTCACCTACGCGGTCACGATGGTGTCGCTGGGCGCCGGTCTGCTGGTGACCTTCCTCGGTGTTCCGGTGCTGGCCGCCGGACTCGCCGGATGCCGCGGGTTCGGGGCGTTGGAGCGGACGCGGGCCCGGGGTCTGCTGGGCCTGGACGTGGCCGAGCCGGAGCCGCTGCGGATGAAGCGTCAGGGGTTCGCGGCCTGGATGGGGGCGGTGCTCAAGAGCGGCGCCTCGTGGCGGGCCCTGCTGTACGCGGTGCTGCATCTGCCGTGGGCGACGTTCTCCTTCGTCGTCTCGGTGACCGTCTGGACGATCGGCTGGTCGCTGCTGACGTATCCGCTGTGGTTCTGGGTCTTCCCGATGTACGCCGGTCAGGGCGGGATCCAGCTGTACGGCGACGGACAGCACCGGATCTATCTGGACAATCCCTTCGAGATCACGGTGACCGCGCTGATCGGGCTGCTGTTCACCATCGCCACGCCGTGGATCGTGCGCGCGCTGACCATGGTGGACCGGCTGCTGGTGCACGGTCTGCTCGGACCGTCGCGGCTGGTGACGCGGGTGGTGGAGCTGGAGTCCGACCGGGGCGTGGTGTTCGACACCGCCGCGGAGGATCTGCGGCGCATCGAGCGCGATCTGCACGACGGGGCGCAGGCCCGGCTGGTCAACCTGGCCATGGATCTGGGGCTGGCGAAGGAGAAGCTGCGGGAGGACCCGCGGGCCGCGGCGCACATGGTGGACGAGGCGCACGGCGAGGTGAAGACGGCGCTGCAGGAGCTGCGGGACCTGGCGCGCGGCATCCACCCGGCGGTCCTGACCGACCGGGGGCTGGACGCGGCCCTGTCGTCGGTGGCCTCGCGGTGCACGGTGCCGGTGCGGGTGGAGGTGGACCTGACCGAGCGCCCGGCGCCGGCGATCGAGGGCATCGCGTACTTCACGGTCTCGGAGCTGCTGCAGAACGTCAGCAAGCACGCGCGGGCGAGCCGGGCGTCCGTGGAGGTGTGGCGGACGGAGAACCGGCTGATGGTGCAGGTCGAGGACAACGGGGTGGGCGGCGCCGACGCATCCGGGGGGTCCGGACTCGCCGGGCTGGCGGAGCGGCTGGACGCGGTGGACGGAATCCTGGTGGTGAACTCACCGGCCGACGGCCCGACCCGGGTGACGGCGGAGCTGCCGTGGTGGGCCGAGCGGACGCGATGAGCCGACGGTGAGCAGCGGCTGAGCCGCGCATGAGCTGCGCGTACGAGCAGCGGCTGACCTGCGCGCACGAGGCGAGGCCGAGACACGCACGAGGCACGGCCGAGCAGTGGCCGGGAGCTCCGAGAAGGAGCCGGACGGCAGGTGCGCGGGGGCGGGCGGTGGGCCCGTCCCCGCGCCTTCGTGCGTCGCCCCTCCGCATCACCCACCCGATGCTGGAATGCTGGTCCCGTCAACCGGGCCTGCCGCACGGGCGGGCGCGGAGGAGGGGTGGGGGCCGAGAAGTCGTGGAGGACAGGGTGCGTGTGGTCATCGCCGAGGATTCAGTGCTGCTGCGGGAGGGCCTGACCCGGCTGCTGACCGACCGGGGGCACGAGGTCGTGGCCGGGGTCGGCGACGGTGAGGCGTTGCTCAAGACCATCACCGGGCTGGACGGTCAGGGCGAGCTCCCGGACGTCGTGGTGGCCGACGTCCGGATGCCGCCGACGCACACCGACGAGGGGGTGCGGGCCGCCATCCAGCTGCGCAAGGCGCACCCGGGTGTCGGGGTGCTGGTGCTGTCCCAGTACGTGGAGGAGCGCTACGCCACGGAGCTGCTCGCCGGCTCCAGCCGCGGCATCGGCTATCTGCTCAAGGACCGGGTGGCCGACGTGCGTGAGTTCGTCGACGCGGTGGTGCGCGTGGCCCAGGGCGGTACGGCCCTGGACCCGGAGGTGGTCGCGCAGCTGCTCGGCCGGAGCCGGAAGCAGGACGTCCTCGCGGGGCTCACCCCGCGCGAGCGGGAGGTCCTGGGGCTGATGGCCGAGGGGCGGACGAACTCGGCGATCGCCCGGCAGCTGGTGGTGAGCGACGGGGCCGTGGAGAAGCACGTCAGCAACATCTTCATGAAGCTGGGCCTGTCCCCGAGCGACGGCGATCACCGCCGGGTGCTGGCCGTGCTCACCTACCTCAACTCCTGACCGCCGGGTCCGCTCCCGGCCGAACCGCCGGCGAGCGGACGGCGTCCTTCGGAGTGAGGGGCCGGGGTCCGGCGGCCGGGGTGCGGCCCGTGGGAATCCAGGGAAAAGGGCGGGGCACGTCGGCGCACCGGGACCTCGAAGTCGTGTCCAAGATGCGAATGGCCTGAGGAGGGCGGCCCTTACGGACGTAGGGTTGATCCAGGGACGGCCTGCGGGAGGGCCGGTCCCGGACAGCGCCTCGAGGAGGTCCAGTTCAGTGACCAGCCAGGTCAGCAGCCCAGCGGAGCAGACCGACGGAACAGTCCTGGGAGAGCAGCGCAAACCGGCGGGAGCGAAGGACGTCCGTCGCCTCGACCGGGTGATCATCAGGTTCGCGGGGGACTCCGGTGACGGCATGCAGCTCACCGGTGACCGCTTCACCTCGGAGACGGCGTCGTTCGGCAACGACCTGTCGACGCTGCCGAACTTCCCGGCCGAGATCCGCGCCCCGGCCGGCACCCTGCCGGGTGTCTCGTCCTTCCAGCTCCACTTCGCCGACCACGACATCCTCACCCCCGGTGACGCGCCGAACGTGCTGGTGGCGATGAACCCGGCCGCGTTGAAGGCGAACGTCGGGGATCTGCCGCGCGGCGCGGAGATCATCGTCAACACGGACGAGTTCACCAAGCGGGCGTTGCAGAAGGTCGGGTACGACAGCAACCCGCTGGAGGACGGTTCGCTCGACGGCTACAGCCTCCACCCGGTGCCGCTGACGACCCTGACGGTGGAGGCGCTGAAGGACTTCGACCTCAGCCGCAAGGAGGCCGAGCGCAGCAAGAACATGTTCGCGCTGGGGCTGCTGAGCTGGATGTACCACCGGCCCACCGAGGGCACGGAGAAGTTCCTGACCTCGAAGTTCGCCAAGAAGCCGGACATCGCGGCGGCCAACATCGCCGCGTACCGGGCGGGCTGGAACTTCGGCGAGACGACGGAGGACTTCGCCGTCTCCTACGAGGTGGCTCCGGCCGCCACGGCGTTCCCGCCGGGCGTGTACCGCAACATCTCCGGCAACCTGGCCCTGGCGTACGGCCTGATCGCGGCCTCCCGGCAGGCGGATCTGCCGTTGTTCCTGGGGTCGTACCCGATCACGCCGGCCTCGGACATCCTGCACGAGCTGAGCCGGCACAAGAACTTCGGCGTGCGGACCTTCCAGGCGGAGGACGAGATCGCGGGCATCGGCGCCGCGCTGGGCGCGGCCTTCGGCGGGTCGCTCGCCGTGACGACGACGTCCGGTCCCGGGGTGGCCCTGAAGTCCGAGACGATCGGTCTCGCGGTGTCGCTGGAGCTGCCACTGCTGATCGTGGACATCCAGCGCGGCGGTCCGTCCACCGGCCTGCCCACCAAGACCGAGCAGGCGGACCTGCTCCAGGCGATGTACGGGCGCAACGGCGAGGCCCCGGTCCCGGTGGTCGCGCCGCGCACACCGGCCGACTGCTTCGACGCGGCCCTGGAGGCGGCCCGGATCGCGCTGACCTACCGCACCCCGGTGTTCCTGCTCTCCGACGGCTACCTGGCCAACGGCAGTGAGCCGTGGCGCATCCCGGACCTGGAGGAGCTGCCGGATCTCCGGGTGCGGTTCGCGCAGGGCCCCAACCACACGATGGACGACGGCACCGAGGTGTTCTGGCCGTACCAGCGGGACCCGCACACCCTGGCCCGGCCGTGGGCGGTCCCGGGCACCCCGGGTCTGGAGCACCGGATCGGCGGCATCGAGAAGCAGGACGGCACGGGCAACATCTCCTACGACCCCGCCAACCACGACTTCATGGTGCGTACCCGGCAGGCGAAGGTCGACGGCGTCGAGGTCCCCGACCTGGAGGTCGACGACCCGGACCAGGCGCGCACGCTGGTCCTCGGCTGGGGGTCCACCTACGGGCCGATCACCGCGGCCGTACGGCGCATCAGGGGCGCGGGGGGCGCGATCGCCCAGGCCCATCTGCGCCACATCAACCCCTTCCCGCGGAATCTCGGGGAGGTCCTGGAGCGTTACGAGAAGGTGGTCGTACCCGAGATGAACCTCGGCCAGCTCGCCACCCTGATCCGGGCGAAGTACCTGGTCGACGCGCGCTCGTACAACCAGGTCAACGGGATGCCGTTCAAGGCGGAGCAGCTTGCCGAGGTGCTGAAGGAGGCCATCGATGACTGAGACGATGCCGGGAGGCGGCCCGTCCTTCGGCGACGCGCTCTCCCTGGTGCCCAAGGCCGAGGGCAAGCAGTCCATGAAGGACTTCAAGTCCGACCAGGAGGTGCGCTGGTGCCCCGGCTGCGGCGACTACGCGGTCCTCGCCGCCGTGCAGGGCTTCATGCCCGAGCTCGGACTGGCGAGGGAGAACATCGTCTTCGTCTCCGGCATCGGCTGCTCGTCCCGCTTCCCGTACTACATGAACACCTACGGGATGCACTCCATCCACGGCCGTGCCCCCGCCATCGCCACGGGCCTGGCGACGTCCCGGCGCGACCTGAGCGTGTGGGTGGTCACGGGTGACGGGGACGCGCTGTCCATCGGCGGCAACCATCTGATCCACGCCCTGCGCCGGAACGTCAATCTGAAGATCCTGCTGTTCAACAACCGGATCTACGGTCTCACCAAGGGCCAGTACTCGCCGACCTCCGAGATCGGCAAGATCACCAAGTCGACGCCGGTGGGCTCGCTGGACGCGCCGTTCAACCCGGTGTCGCTGGCGATCGGCGCGGAGGCGTCCTTCGTGGCGCGCACGGTCGACTCGGACCGCAAGCACCTCACCGAGGTACTGCGGCAGGCCGCCGCCCATCCGGGCACGGCACTGATCGAGATCTACCAGAACTGCAATATCTTCAACGACGGCGCCTTCGAGGTCCTCAAGGACCGCCGGCAGGCCGAGGAGGCGGTGATCCGGCTGGAGCACGGCAGCCCGATCCGTTTCGGCGCCGACCTCGCGAAGGGCGTCGTGCGGGACCGGGCCACCGGCGATCTGAAGGTGGTCGCGGTGACCCCGGAGAACGAGGCGGAGGTCCTGGTCCACGACGCGCACTCGGCGTCGGCGACCACCGCGTTCGCACTGTCCCGGCTCGCCGATCCGGACACCCTGCACCAGACCCCGATCGGCGTCTTCCGCTCCGTGGACCGCCCGGTGTACGACACGCTGATGGCCGAGCAGTTGGACAACGCCGTCGAGCAGCACGGCAAGGGCGAGCTCGGCGCGCTGCTCGCGGGCAACGACACCTGGACGGTCGTCGGATGAGCACCACCGGCTGACCGTCGTCGGCCGTCCGCCCCTCAGGGGGGCCCGGGGCCCGGACGCCTCAGAGCGTCCGGGCCTCGTCGTACGCCGTGCGGGCGGCCAGGACGTCGTCCATGCGCCGTTCGGTCCACAGCGCCAACGCGCTCACCTGTTCGGCCGCCTCCCGCCCCAGGTCGGTGAGGGAGTAGTCGACCCGCGGCGGGATCACCGGCTTGGCGTCGCGGTGGACGAGCCCGTCCCGCTCCAGTGTCTGCAGGGTCTGGGTGAGCATCTTCTCGCTGACCATGCCGATCGCGCGGCGCAGCTCGCTGAAGCGGTGGGGCCGCTCCTGGAGCCGGATCAGCACGAGCACTCCCCAGCGGCTGGTCACATGCTCCAGGACCAGGCGGTGCGGGCACAGCGCCTCACGCTCGCCCCGCCGCTCCTCGCCGCCCCGTACGGGCACACCACTCACCGCACTTACCGTCATGCCAGTACCTTACTTCAAAGTGGGTACTTTCTATTAGTTAGCGCAGCTCCTAGGGTCAGTGTCATACACACCCCCACAAGGAGTTCTGATCATGAGCATCGTCGTCACCGGAGCCACCGGAAACCTGGGCCGCCACGTCGTGGGGCAGCTCCTGGAGAAGGTTCCGGCCGAGCAGGTCACCGCCGTCGTACGCAGCGCGGAGAAGGCCGCGGACCTGGCGGAGCGCGGGGTGCGGATCGCGGTCGCCGACTACAGCGCCCCCGAAACCCTCGACGGCGTGTTCGCCGCCGGCGACAAGGTGCTGCTGATCTCCAGCAGCGAGGTCGGCGGCGACCGGGTGGGGCAGCACACGGCCGTCATCGACGCCGCCAAGGCGGCCGGCGTCTCCCTGCTCGCCTACACCAGCGCCCCCGGAACGCTGACCGCCGCGCTCGCCGACGACCACCGCGGCACCGAGAAGGCCCTGCTGGCCTCCGGTCTCCCGTACGTCCTGCTGCGCAACGGCTGGTACCACGAGGTCTACACCGAGAACCTCGCCCCCGTGCTGGAGCACAACGCGGTCGTCTCCGCCGCCGGCAAGGGCCGCCTCTCCTCCGCCGCGCGCGCCGACTACGCGGCGGCCGCCGTGGCCGTACTGACCGGTGAGGGCCACGAGAACAAGACGTACGAGCTGGGCGGCGACGAGTCCTGGGACCTCGCCGAGTACGCGGCCGAGCTGAGCCGCCGGACCGGCAGGGAGATCGCCTACCGGCCGGTCACCGTCGAGCAGCTCACCGGCATCCTGACCGGTGCCGGGCTCCCCGAGCCGGTGGCCGCCATTTTCGCGGACACGGACGTCTCCATCGAGAAGGGCGAACTGGTCGTCACCAGCGGCGACCTGGCCCGCCTGATCGGCCGCCCGGCCACCCCCGTCGCGGACGCCATCGCCGCCGCGCTGAAGGCCCGACCCGAGGCCTGAAGGCATGGCGGGCCCGTGCCCTGAAAGCCTGGCTCAGGCCTGGACGCCCCGCTCGTCATGACCGTATTCCCTTATGGGAATGACGAGCGGGGCGTCCGGCGTTACGGTCGTCCGGGCGAGCGCCGCTCGCCCGCACACGCGTCAGGCGAGAAGGAGGGCGGCCCGTGACCGAGAAGTCGGACGGCGAGCGGCGTAAAGGACTGCTGAACGGCTTCGCGGCTTACGGCATGTGGGGGCTCGTCCCCCTCTTCTGGCCACTGCTGCAGCCCGCCGGAGCCGTGGAGATCCTGGCCCACCGGATGATCTGGTCGCTGCTCTTCGTGGGCGCCGCCCTGCTCGTCGTACGTCGCTGGGCCTGGCTCGGCGAACTGCTGCGGCAGCCGCGCAAGCTGGCCCTGGTCACCGTCGCCGCGGCGGTCATCACCGTGAACTGGGGCGTCTACATCTGGGCGGTGAACTCCGGGCACGTCGTCGAGGCGTCCCTCGGCTACTTCATCAACCCGCTGGTCACCATCGCCATAGGTGTCCTGCTGCTGAAGGAGCGGCTGCGGCCCGCGCAGTGGGCGGCGGTCGGAGTCGGCTTCGCGGCGGTGCTCGTCCTCGCCATCGGCTACGGCCGCCCGCCGTGGATCTCGCTCTGCCTCGCCTTCTCCTTCGCCACCTACGGACTGGTGAAGAAGAAGGTCAACCTCGGCGGCATCGAATCGCTGGCCGCCGAGACGGCCGTGCAGTTCCTTCCCGCACTCGGCTATCTGCTCTGGCTGGGCAGCAGGGGCGAGTCCACCTTCGGTGCCGAGGGAGCGGGACACGCGGTGCTGCTGGCCGCCACCGGCCTCGTCACCGCGCTCCCCATGGTCTGCTTCGGCGCCGCCGCGATCCGCGTGCCGCTGTCCACGATGGGACTGCTCCAGTACCTGGCCCCGGTGTTCCAGTTCCTGCTCGGCATCCTCTACTTCAAGGAGGCCATGCCGCCCGAGCGCTGGGCCGGATTCGCGCTGGTGTGGCTGGCCCTCATGCTGCTGACCTGGGACGCGCTGCGCACCGCCCGCCGGTCCGCCCGCGTGCTCGCCACCGAGCGCGCGAGGGCCGCGACCGCGACCGCGACCGCCGCGGTGACGGACCCGATGGATCCGGTGGACCCGGCGGTCGTGGCGAACCCGGCGGGAGCGGTGGGAGCGGTGGACACCGTGAACACGGTGGACGCGCCGAAGGCCTGACCGGAGCGCTCCTCGGCGCGCTGGTCGGCTCCGAGCGCGCCCGCTCACCCGTGCCGGGCGCGGGCGCGCTCGGTCAGCCGGCCCATGCGGTCGCGGGCGGACCCCAGTTCCTCGATCTCCTCGGCCGCCGGACCGCCCTCGGCGGCGAGTTCGGCCCACAGCTCGATCAGTTCGCGTCCCAGCTCCAGCCCGCGCAGCGGATCGCGCACCGCGCGCCAGGCGGTGGCCGCGCTGCGGACGTTGCCGTAGGCGGCCTCCGCGTCGCCCGCCCTGCGGTGGATCCCGGCGAGGTCGAGGGAGAGCCGGAAGGCGTGCAGCGGCTCGTCGTTCAGGTAGGCGATGTACGCGGACAGCTCGCGCAGCTTGAGCACCTCCGGGTGCTCGGGCCCCAGCGTCCGCGACGCCTCGGTCACCGTCTCACCGGCCAGTCGCGCCGCCGTGTCGATGCGGCCCGCCCGGACGGCCTCGTTGACCCGGCCCATGGGCTCGGCCAAGCGGGTCTCGCCCGGGGTGGCAGGGGGCTCGTCGCCGAGCACCGCCTCCGCCACGGCGTCGAAACCGCGGGGCGGGGCCGGCTTGAGATCGAAGCCGAGGGCGGGTTCGTGCTCGGGCTCGGGCTCGGCCTCCGCAACCGGTTCGGGGGTACGGGGAGGGGCCGCCCCCGTGGCCGGGGGCGGTGTCCGGTCGGCCGGGGATATGGGAGGCGCTGAGGGCGTCGGAGGTATCAGGGGTGCCTGAGGCGTCCGCGGCGTTCGAGCGGGTGCCGGGTGCCGGCGGTGGTCGGCTTCGGGGTCGGGGTGCGGCTTCGTGTCCATGATCGGGGGCGGGCCGAACTCGCCCGTCGGCGGCACGACCGTGCCGGGAGGCACGGCTTCCACCGGATCGGGCACCGGCCACGGCCGGAAGGTGAGCGTGCTGTCGCGCACGGGGCTCGGGGCCGGCGCCGACACGGGTGCCGGAGTCGACGTCGGAGCCGAGGCCGGAGTCGAGGCCGGGGCCGGAGTCGACATCGGAGCCGGAGGCGACGTCGAGGCCGGGGCCGGAGTCGGCGTCAAGGCCGGAATCGGAGCCGGAGCCGGGGCCGGAATCGGAGCCGACACCGGAGCCGGAGCCGACACCGGAGCCGACACCGGAGCCGGAGCCGGAGCCGACACCGGAGCCGGAGCCGGAGCCGACACCGGAGCCGGGGCCGGGGCCGGCCTCGGTGCTGCCGGCTCCATGGGGGCCGGTTCTCCGGCGAAGTGGCTGGCGCCGTCGGGGTCGACCCGGAGCGGGACCACGTACCCGGTGTGCTCGTCGTGGATGGTGGCGAGGACGGCGTGCCCCGAGGCGACGGCGATGCGGTGCAGGCGGTTCAGCACCACCTGCTGCACCTCCTCGCCGGGTCCGGCCACCACCGGTACCCCGCCGACCGACGCCTTCCGTGAGCCGACGCCCTCCACGGGGGCGGGAACATGGACGTCGATCGGCACTGCCGCACGGTTCGCCGCGTGTGCGGCCTGCTGCTGTTCCCGCTTCTTCTCGCGGCTGAGTCGCGCCATCGTTCCCTCATTCGGGTCGTGAACCTGGTGACGAGTCTGTCCGCATATCCCCGTTTCTCACGTCACCGCGTTGTCACAGGCTCGTCCCAACGGCCGACATGGGGATCCGGACGGTGTGGCAGGAGAGGGGCATGTGGACGGGCATGCGACAGGGGTCGGAGTTCCGCGGGGCACGGGCCGAGACGGTGGCGGGGATCGCCGCCGCGGTGCGCGCCCGGAGGCTGCGGGCCGTCGATGCGGTCGCGGGGGCGCTGGCGCGGATCGAGCGGGCCGATCCGGTGCTGTGCGCGTTCACCGAGGTGTGGGCCGAGGAGGCGCTGCGCCGGGCGGCCGAGGTGGACGCCCGGGTCGACGCGGGTCCACCCGGCTCGGGTGAGTGGCTGCCGCTGGCCGGGGTGCCGATCGCCGTGAAGGGGCGGCACGGGCTCCGGGCGGCGGGTCCGCTGCTCGCGGCCGGTGGTGTGGCCGTGGGCGCCACCGCCGTACCCGGACCCGGCACCCCCTGGCAGACCTGGGGACTCGGCGCGCACGGGCGGACCGTCAACCCGTGGCGGGCGGAGCGCACTCCGGGCGGTTCCTCGGCCGGGGCCGCGGTCGCGGTGGCGGCGGGGCTGGTGCCGCTGGCGACGGGCGGCGACGGCGCGGGGTCGGTACGCATCCCGGCGGCGTGGTGCGGGGTCGTCGGCCTGAAGGCCACCCACGGCCGCCTTCCCTCTCCCGACCGCACGGGTCTCGCGGCACCCGGTGTCCTCACCCGGACGGCAGCGGACGCGGCGGCCTGGTGGCGGGCGGTGTCGCCGCCGCCCACCGCCGTCGCGGTGCCGCCGCCCGGTCCCCGCACCGCGGTCTGGTCCTCCGGCCTCGGCTTCGCCGATCCCGACGAGGAGCCCGTCGCGCTGGCCCGAGCCGCGGTCGCCCGGCTCGTCGACGCCGGAGCCGTACGGCTCGTCCGGCCCCCGCGCCCTCCGCTGCTCCTGGACCCCGCGCCGGCCTGGCTCGCCCTGCGCGCCCCCGGCGGGTCCCGCCCCGACCTCGCCGAGGCCCACCGCGTCCGGGAAGCGAACGACCGGCGGCTGGCCCGCCTCTTCGCCCACGCCGAGTTGCTGCTGACCCCCACGACGCCCACCGCGCCGCACGGCCACGAGGGCCCCGGTGACGTCTACTCCACCGCGCTCACCTGGGCGTTCAACGTGAGCGGGCACCCCGCACTGAGCCTCCCGGCCGGGTTCGGCAGCGACGGCTGCCCGGCCGGGCTCCAAGTGGTGGCACCGCACGGGCGGGAGGCGCTGCTGCTCTCCGTGGCACGGGCGGCGGAGCCGTGGCCGCCACCGGTCCCGGTCACCTCGTCATGAGGTCCCGGGACCCGATCGCCCGTCTCCTCCCCCGTCGCCCCGCCTGTCGCTCAGCCCGTCACTTCGCCTCGTCGGCGGCCTTCACCAGCGCGTCCTTCGTGACGGCGCCGACGTAGACCTTGCCGTCCTCGGTGAACAGGGCGTTGACCAGGCGGGTGCTGAACACGGTGCCCGTGCCGAACTCGCCCTTCACCCGGTCGCCGAGCGAGCCGAGGAAGCCGCCGAGGTCACCGCCCTCGGAACCGGTCGGCAGACCCCCCTCGGCGCCGGTGTCGAAGGTGGCGACGGAGTTCCAGCCCTCGCCGAGCACCTTCAGCCCGCCGGGCCCCTCGGAGAGGTCCTCCTCGGACTTCGGGGCGCCCTCCGGCCGGCCGGTGGGCTCCTCGCCCTTCTTCCCGTCCTCCAGGGCGCCTTCCTCGGTCACCTTGGCGCCCTTGGGCGGGGTGAAGTCGAAGGTCGACGCGGCCGGCCGGTCGAAGCTGACCTTGGTGAAGCCGACGTCCACGACGGCGGCGCCGCCGCTGGTCGGGGTCAGCGTGAACTTCAGCGGCGTCCCGGTCTCGTGGTCCACCGCGATGCTGATCGCACCGACCGTGGAACCGGACTGCTTGGGCTTGACGACCAGCTTGTAGGCGTCGCGGCCTGCCACCTGCGCGGTGCCGTCGACGGTGACGGACGTGGTGTCGTCGACCGCCTTCAGCGCCTCCTCGGCGAAGTCCTTCGGCATGGCCGGGGGCTGCTTCTCCCGGTCCTCGCCCCTGGTGCCCTCGGCGGACTCGTCGACCGTGCCGTGGTAGACCTCGTTGGACGCGCTGTCGTAGCCCCAGACGTCCTTGCCGTTGTGGATCAGGCTGTACTCGGCGGCGTTCTCGAGCAGCGACACCTTCTGCCGGTCGGGGCCGTCGACCGCGACGCGCAGGGTGTGCGTACCGGAGGCCAGCTCGGTGAGCTTCGCGGTCGGGTCGGCGGACGAGCCGCCCTCGCCGCGGCCCAGGGCGCCGGAGGCCAGACTGCTCTCCAGGCCGCCGAGGTCCGGCAGTCCGAGGTCGGTGGTGATCTTCACGGTGCCGGACAGCCGCTCGGTGTCCGACTCGGCCATCTTCTCGATGAGCTGCGCGGCGGTGATCTCCGGCAGGTCCGGGGCGCCGGAGTTCGCGATCGCGGGGACGAGCCCGATGGTCGCGGCCGCCACTCCCATCACCGTGACCGGGACGATGTACCGCGCGGCCCTGCGCCGGCCCGGGCCCGGCTCGCGGGTCGCCCCCGCGGTCGTCGTGTCGTCGGATTCGTACGGTGCCATGTGTGCCTTACCTCCGTGGTCGGCGGCGGCCTGCGTCTCGTGTTCCTCGCACCAGTCACACCCTGAGCCGCCATCCTCACCCGAAGCGGTGAGGAGTGGTGTCCGTCATGGTCCATCTGACCAAACACCACGCGAGGAAGCGTCAGACCCCGGACTCAACTCCGTGTACTGCTGCGGTATGACACGAGGAGGTGTTCCCTCCCCCGACCAGTAGGGGTCGGGGTCGGGGTCGGGGCGCCGGGCGGGTCAGCCGGCCCGGTGCACCACCGCGTCGCACAGTTCGACCAGGGCCGTCTTCGACTCGCACTCCGGCAGCGGCGCCAGCACCGCGCGGGCCTCCTGCGCATGGCGCACGGTGTCCCGGCGGGCCTGCTCCAGCGCGGGGTGCGCGCGCAGCAGGCGCAGTGCCTCGGCGTGCCGGCCGTCGTCACTGAGGTCGGAGTCCAGCAGCTCGCACAGCGCGACGTCCTCGGGCAGGCCCTGCCGGGCCGCCCGCTCGCGCAGCCGCAGCACGGGCAGGGTCGAAATGCCCTCGCGCAGGTCGGTGCCCGGGGTCTTGCCGGACTCGTGGGAGTCGGAGGCGATGTCCAGCACGTCGTCGGCGAGCTGGAAGGCGATCCCGAGCCGCTCGCCGTACTGGGTCAGCACGTCCACGACCGCGTCGTCCGCGCCGGACATCATGGCGCCGAACCGGCACGAGACGGCGACCAGTGAACCGGTCTTGCCGCTGAGGACGTCCAGGTAGTGGTCGACCGGATCGCGGCCGTCCTGCGGTCCCGCGGTCTCCAGGATCTGGCCGGAGACCAGCCGCTCGAACGCCTCCGCCTGCACCCGTACGGCCTCCGGCCCGAGGTCGGCCAGGATGTGCGAGGCGCGCGCGAAGAGGAAGTCGCCGGTGAGGACCGCGACGGAGTTGCCCCAGCGGGTGTTCGCGCTCGGCACCCCGCGCCGCACACCCGCGTCGTCCATCACGTCGTCGTGGTACAGCGTGGCCAGGTGGGTCAGCTCCACGACCACGGCGGACGGTACGACGCCGGGCGCGTGGGGGTCGCCGAACTGGGCGGCGAGCATCACCAGCAGCGGCCGGAACCGCTTGCCGCCGGCCCGCACCAGGTGCTGGGCGGCGCCCGTGATGAAGGGGACCTCACTCTTGGTGGCCTCGAGCAGCCCTTCCTCGACAGCCGTCATCCCGGCCCGGACATCGGCTTCCAGAGCCTGGTCCCGCACGCTCAGCCCGAATGGCCCGACGACGGTCACGAGGGGTCTCCTGTCTGCTGGTGTCCACTGACGCTCAGACGTCTTGCACCGTTCACCACTGGGTCGCTGGTTGTCGATAGGTCGCTGACATCACTCGAGTCAGCGTATCCGGTCATGTTTCGATCACCGCCAGCACCCACATTCCCCCGAGCCCGTCCGAGCACGCCTGGACGGCACGTCACGGCGCCCTCCGGCATCGGATCACCATCAGATCGTTTCCGACCGGTCGACAACAAGGGACATTCACCAACTTTTCGAACACCTTTCCCCGCCCGCACCCCGAACCGCATCCCGGCACACACCCCATCCTGCCCGCCCCGATGCCCGATTTGCCGTAATTGGAAATGGAATTCCCCTTGGCGGCAAATGCGTCCGCACGGTGCGGCCAGTGAGGTCGGTCACGCGCCACCCGGCCCGCCCGCGCCTCCCCCGCGGGCACGCCTTCCCTTTCACCGCACGCGAGTTGACCGTTGACGCCCGCAAAGGATCAAGTCCCCCAAATAGCCCGAGACAAGATCAAACGGCGTCATACGTAATGTTCGCACTTGTTCCCGACATGCGCTCTCGCATACGTTCCCGGCCTGTCGGGCGGACGCCGAATCCTGCCACCGCCCGCACCACCCGTCGATCAACTCACTCACGCACGGCAGGAGCGGGGGACCCAGGTAAGTCGCCGGACCGGTTCACCGGGACGGCTCGGGGTGAAGCCACGCCCTCAGGGGCGCGGCCGGGCACTCTCCCGCCCGAACCCGACAGCTCACCTCGCAGGCGTAGGAGAGGAACGCACCCATGTCCGCCACGCCCGCATCCGGTCGGCGCCGCTTCGGCCGCACCCGCCTCGTCCGCTCCCTCGCCGTCGCCACCGTCGCGGCGATCGCCCTCCCGGTCTTCGGCGCCACCAGCGCCTCCGCCGCCCCCGTGTCGTCCGCCCCGGCCGCCGCCGGCACCGCGACGGCGTACCCGGACAACCTCGACGGCTGGATCCGCGAGGCGCTGTCGATCATGGCGCAGCACGGCATCCCCGGCAGCTACGACTCCATCCACCGCAACATCATGCGCGAGTCCTCCGGCAACCCGCAGGCCATCAACCTGTGGGACTCCAACGCCGTCGCCGGCACCCCGTCGAAGGGCCTGCTGCAGGTCATCGACCCGACCTTCCAGGCGTACCACGTGCCCGGAACGGCCTTCGACCCGTTCGACCCGGTCGCGAACATCGCGGCCGCCTGCAACTACGCGGCGGACCGCTACGGCTCGATCGACAACGTCTTCGGCGCCTACTGAGACATCGCCCACTGGGACGTCGCCCACTGGGACGTCCGGGCGCACCGGGACACGCCCGGTGCGCGGGGTCACCCGTCGGGGCGGAGGCCGGAACGGCACGTGGTGGGGCGTGTGCCGTCCCGCCCCGCCCCGCTCCCCGCGCCGAACAACCGCTCGAGGACGACGGCCACGCCGTCGTCCTCGTTCGTCGTGGTGACCTCGTCGGCCACCGCCTTCAGCTCGGGATGCGCGTTGGCCATGGCGACACCGTGGGCCGCCCAGTGGAACATCGGGATGTCGTTGGGCATGTCGCCGAAGGCGACGGTCCGTTCCCGGCTCAGCCCCAGGTGCTCGGCGGCCAGCGCCAGTCCCGTCGCCTTGGTGACACCGCACGGCTGGAGCTCCACGGTGCCCGGTCCCGACATGGTGACCGTGGCCAGCGAGCCGACCACCGAACGCGCCGTCTCCGCCAACTCGTCGTCACTCAGGAAGGAGTGGCGCAACAGCACCTTGGTGATCGGCAGCACCCACAGGTCGTCCCGTCGCCCGACCCGGACGGAGGGCAGCGTCGGGTGCGGCATCCGGTAGCCCGGCTCGATCAGGGTGAGCCCGTCGACCCCGTCCTGGTCGACCGCGGCGTACACCTCCCCCACCTCGGCCTCGATCTTGCCGAGCGCGGTCTCCGCCAGTTCCCGGTCCAGCGTGACGGAGTGCAGCAGCCGGTTCGCGCCGGCGTCGTACACCTGCGCGCCCTGTCCGCACACCGCGAGCCCCGTGCTCCCCAGTCTGTCCAGGAGCGGCCGCACCCCGGGCGCCGGTCGGCCCGTCACCACGAGGTGCCGGGCACCGGCCCGCGTCGCCAGCGCCAGTGCGGCGAGAGACCGGTCGGAGAGGGAGTCGTCGCCGCGCAGCAGCGTCCCGTCCAGGTCGGTGGCGATGAGTGAGAAATCGGTGGGTGCGGCCATGATCAGAGAATACGGACACCGGGCCCACCCGACTCACCCTCACCCGGAACGCCCCCGTCCGCCCACCCGCACCCCTTATCCTGCGCACCGTCGCCGCGCACCCCGCCGTTTCCGTCATCAGCGGGTACGGACCCGTTGAAGGCCTCTGCACCACTTGGCGACAACATGGTCCGCTACCTACCGGCCCGGGGGTTCCGGGCGGTACCTTCCAAGAGTCCAGGGGGGACTTGATCGGGGGGTCAGGTGAGCAGTGGACGCACACGTGTGCTGAGGCTCGAGGAGCTCGGCGCGGGTGAACGGGAACGCTGGCGTGAGCTGCGCGCCGCGACGGACGCACCACGCAGCCCTTTCATGGAACCGGAGTTCGCCACCGCCGTGTCCCGGGTGCGGCCGCGGGCCCGGGTGGCGGTCCTGTACGAGGGGACGTCCGCCGAACCGGCCGGCTTCCTGCCGTACGAGCGGGGCGCGTTGGGGCAGGGCCGGGCGATCGGGCTCGGGGTGTCGGACTGCCAGGGCGCCGTCCTGCGTCCGGGCCTCGCCCCGGAGACCGGTGAACTGCTGCGCGCCTGCTCGGTGTCGAGCTTCGCCTTCGACAACCTGGAGGCGGGCCAGGCCCTGTTCGTCCCGTACGCGGCCGAGGAGCACGCCACCTATGTCATCGACGTGGAGAAGGGCTACGAGACCTACGAGTCCGTACTGCGCGCCCAGTCGCCGAAGTTCCTGAAGACCACACTGGCCAAGGAGCGCAGGCTCGGCCGCCAGGCGGCCGGACCGGTGCGGTTCGTCTTCGACGAACGCGACCCGGCCGCGCTGCGCGCGCTCATCGAGTGGAAGTCGGCCCAGTACCGCAGGACCGGGCGGCGCGACCGGTTCGCGCAGGAGTGGATCACGCGGCTCGTGGGGCGCCTGGCCGAGACCCGGGCACCGGAGTGCACGGGCACGCTGTCCGTCCTGTACGCCGGGGACCGCCCCGTCGCCGCGCACTTCGGTCTGCGCTCGTCCTCGGTCCTGGCCTGCTGGTTCCCGGCGTACGACGTGGAGTTCGCGAAGTACTCGCCGGGGCTGGTGCTGCATCTGCGCATGGCGGAGGCGGCGGCCGGCGAGGGCATCGGCCTGCTCGACATGGGGCGCGGCCCGGCCGAGTACAAGGACTCGCTGAAAACGGGCGAACTCGCCGTCCACGAAGGGGAGGCGACGCGTCCGGGCCTGGGGGCCGCGCTGCACCTGCTGCGCCGCGAGCCCGCACGCCGTGCGCACGGCTTCGTCCGCGCCCGCCCGCGTCTCGCGTCGTTGGCGTCACGGGCGTTGAAGGGGGCGGGGCGGCTGCGCCGGTCATGAGGGGCCGTTCGTGAGGACCGTTCGTCAGGGCAGTTCGCGGGGACCGTTCATGAGGACCGTTCATGAGGAGGGGGAGGGCTCATGGCCCGCACGGCACGTGCGCAGGAGGAGATACGGCGGTTCCTGGACATCGGAGCGGTTCAGGTCGCCGAACTGGACCTGAACGGTGAGGAGACCGCCCTCAGACCCGGTCCGGACAGCCCACCGGTGACGCACGGAGAGGTGTTCGTGCTGGTCAGGCGGGCGGGCCGGCCGGTGGGCACGCTGCTGGGGCGGGTGCCGGAGGGGGCCGATCCGGCACCGGTCCTGGCGGCGCTCGCACGGCAGGAGCACGGGCCGGAGCATGGGCCGGAGCACGGACGGGAGCCGGCCGGGGGGCCAGGACAGGGGCAGGGCGCGGAGAGGTCCGGGGCCGCCGGACCGCCGCCGCCCCGCACCTCGGTCGTCGTGGCCACCCGGGAGCGGTCCGGACAGCTCGCCCGAGCGCTCGACTCGCTCCTCGCGCAGGACCACCCCGACTTCGAGATCGTCGTCGTCGACAACGCGCCCGTGACGGACGGGACGCGTGACCTGGTGGAGCGGAAGTACGGGGAGCGCGTGCGGTACGTGTGCGAACCGGTCGCCGGACTGGCGACCGCGCACAACACCGGGCTCGCCGCCGCCCGCGGCGAGGTGGTGGCGTTCACCGACGACGACGTCGTCGCCGACCCCCGCTGGCTCACCGAGCTGACCACGCCCTTCGCGGCCGACCCCGGACTCGGCTGTGCCACCGGCCTGATCCTGCCCGCCCGGCTCCGCACCCCGGCCCAGGTCCTGCTGGAGAGCCACGGCGGTTTCGCGAAGGGGTTCACCCCGACGACGTACGACCCGAAGGACCCGCCCCGCGACGAGCCGCTGTTCCCCTTCACCGCGGGCCGGTTCGGCTCCGGTGCGAACATGGCGTTCCGTGCGGAGGTGCTGCGCGGGGTCGGCGGCTTCGACCCGGCCACCGGCGCCGGGACGCCCGCCCGGGGCGGCGACGACCTCTACGGGTTCGTCCGGGTCCTCACCCAGGGGCACAGACTCCACTACACGCCCGGCGCGCTGGTGTGGCACCACCACCGGGAGACCTGGGCCGATCTGGAGACCCAGGCGTTCGGCTACGGCGCCGGGCTCACCGCCTACCTCACCGCGATCCTGGTCGCCCGGCCCGCGCTGCTGCCGGCGTTCCTCGCCCGGGTGCCCCGCGGGCTGTCCCACGCCCGCGGGCTGACCGCCGTACGGGACACCGGCGGGGGCGACGGCGGCGCCTCCGGTGGCCGGGGGGTCGCGCCGGGCGACCACGGCACCCGCACGCATCCCTGGCCACGCCGCCTCTCACGTCTGCAGCGCAAGGGGATGCTGTACGGACCGGTCGGCTATCTGCGGGCCCGGCGGGCGGCGGGGAGCCGGACGACGGGGAGCCGGACGACGGGAAGGGGGACGAGATGACGGCGCCCCCGCGGGGCCCGGCGGCCATCCCCGTGTTCCTCTACCACGCCGTGATGGACGATCCGCCCGACTGGATCGCCGAGTTCACCGTCACGCCCCGGCAGTTCGCGGCCCATCTGGACGCCGTCGTGGACAGCGGCCGCACGCCCGTCACCATCAGCGCGCTCGCCGGCCATCTGGCCGGGCGCGCGCCGCTGCCGCCCCGGCCGGTGCTCCTCACCTTCGACGACGGTTTCGCGGACCTGCCCGGCCCCACCGCGGAGGCGCTGGCCGAACGCGCCCTGCCCGCCACCGCGTACCTCACCACCGGCGCCATCACCCCGGACGGCCGCAGCCTGCTCCCGCCGGCTCCGATGATGACCCTGGACCGGGTGGCGGAGCTGGAACGTTCCGGCATGGAGATCGGCAGCCATACGGTCAGCCACGCCCAGCTGGACACCCTGACCGCCGGGCGGCTGCGCGCCGAACTGGTCGACTCCAAGGCCGTGCTGGAGGACGCCCTCGGCCACCCTGTCCCCCACCTCGCCTACCCGCACGGCTACAACAGCCCCCGGGTGCGGGCCATGGCGTCCCGCGCCGGCTACGAGACGGCGACCGCGGTACGGCACGCGCTCAGCTCGGACCGCGACGAGCGCTACCGCATCGCCCGCCTCATCGTCCGCCGCGGCCACACCGTCGCCGACGTCGCCGCCTGGCTGGCGGGCGACGGCGCCCGGGTCGCCCCCTACCGCGACGGCCCGAGGACGATCGGCTGGCGCTGGTACCGGCACGCCCGAGCGGCCCTGCGCGGCCCGGAGTTCGCGGGCTGAACGGACCGGGCGGTCGCCGCAGGGGCGGTCCGAGGACGACCGCCCGGTCACGTCACTTCGTCGGCTGGTTCAGGTGCGGGTCGGACACCACCTCGCGCAGGCTTTCCCACGCCGCCTCGTTGGCCACGGCCAGATCGCAGTGCGGTCCGGGATCGCGGTGGTTCCACTGGAGCGCGGCCTTGACCCCCTCCAGCCCCTTCAGCACGGACGGCACCTGCGCGTACCACTCGGCCTGCCGTTCCGGCCGCGACGCGTCGGCCGCCGAGCCGAACTCGGAGAGCATCAGCGGTTTGTCGGCGGAGACGTTCTCGCGGATCCAGTCGTGCGTCGCCGTCTGGGTCTGCTCGAAGGTCAGCCACTTCGTCCTGTGGCAGCGGTAGTAGTTGTACTGGTTGTAGCCGATCCAGTCGACGTACTCGTCCCCCGGGTACATCCCCTTGAACAGGTCACCGTGGTTCAGGTACCCGGTGATGATCCAGGTCCACACCACGTTGTCCACGCCCAGCTCCCGGAACCGGTCGTGGATGTGCCGGTACGCCTTCACGTACTGGGCCGGGGTGCCGTTGTCCGGGGTGCGCGTGTCCATCTCCAGGTCGAAGGAGAGGAAGACCTTCTTCCCGGTGCGCTGCCCGTAGTCCCTGATGCGCCGCGCCTGGACGTCGATCACGGTCGCGTCCAGATCGCCGTCGGCGATCTCCTTCCACGTCGGCTGCTGGTCCTTCGTGCCGCCCCACCACTTGCTCTCCCAGGAGAGCAGCAGCATGCGGTCCTCGCCGACCCGTTGTTCCTCCGGGCTCAGCAACTGCCCCTCCCTACGGGCGCCTTCGGGCAGGGACATGTCGTGGTACGTGTACACGATGTCGAGCTTGCGGCCCACTCGTCGCTCGTACTCCTTCACCCTCTCCTCCAGCTCGGCCCGTTCGTGTGGCACGAACGCCCCGAACCAGGCGCCGCACGGCGGTTCGAGCAGCTCCGTGGGCCGGCACTCCTCGCCCGTCCCGGAGGGCTCCGAGCCGGACGGCCCGGAGGCGTCGCGCAGCGCGAGTACGGCGACCAGCACCGCGCAGACGACCACGGCGGAGGTGATCGACGACCGCCGGCGGTTCGCGGCCGACCCGGCTCCGGGGATGCGGTGCCGGCCCGACTCCGGAGGTGCGGTCCCGGGCCCCGGGTGCGCGGTGGTGTTCGCGCCGGTGGAGCGCCGGGCTCGGCGCAGGGCGGCGGCGATACGGTGAAGGGGACGGGCGAACCTCACAGGACGGAACCCTTCCGTGTCCTCGGCGGGGAGGCACGCGGCCGCGGGAAGAAGGCGGCGAGCGTGGTCAGCAGCGTCAGGGCCAACAGCACGCGCTGTGCGCTGAAGGCGTGGGTGGCGATCAGCACCGTCGCGACGATCATCACCGCGCCGATGCTCACGAACACGACCAGCATCAGTCGTTCCAGCAGGTCGGAGTGGCGGGCGAAGTCGGGGTCGCGCTGCTCGACGGGTCCCCGCGCCGTGCGGGTGCGCAGGGCGGGACCGCAGAGGCCGACCAGGGCGGCACCGGGCCCCGCCGCCAGGAAGACGACGACGGCCGCGCCCCGCAGCGGCGATCCGCCGGGGAGGGCGACTGCGGCCAGCGCCAGCCAGCCGCCGAACGGCGGGAGCATCCTGCTCACGAAGTCCTGCGGTGTCATCGCCCCTCCCCCTCTGTGCCGTCGTCCTCGCCCTGTCTCAGCTCGTACACCACTCCCGCGTCGGTCTCCGCCACCGGCCGGAACCGCGGCGACGCGGCGACGGCCTCCCGGACACGGTCCAGCTGGGCACCGGTGAGCTGCCCGTTCATCTCGGAGTCGGCCGACTGGCCCTGGGTGAACAGGAGGTAGGCCCGGGCGGGAGGCTCCACCCCGGCCATGTCGGTGGCGAGGGTGCGGGCCGGGTCCCGCACGATCTCGTCGACGTGCCTCCGGTCGTCCTCGAGGAACCAGTAGTGGTCGACACTCCCGTACGAGGCGTAGGCGAGCGGGTAGTTGCGGTTGGCGGCGACGACCAGCGAGCCCTCGGGCGCCTCGTCGAAGAGCCGCTGCACCAGGGCCACCTCCTGCGGCGGGAAGTAGCTGATCCTGTCCTTGCCCGAGTAGCTCGGGACGAACGCCAGGGTCCCGGCGAGCAGCACCAGCGGCGGGCCCCAGCCCCGGACGCCGAAGCCGCTGCGGAAGCCGAAGCCGTGGCGCGCACGGGCTTCGCCCTTCCGGCGGGCCCCGGCCGCCGCCTCCGCGGCCGCCTCCGCCGCCGCCTCGGTGGCGGCGAGGGTCCGCACCTTGGGCAGCAGGGCGGCGGCGCCGAAGAAGGCGGCACCGGGCAGCATGAACATCAGCACCCGGAAGATCATCTCGCTGCCGTAGCTGCTCGCCACGAACATCGGCAGCGGTGCCGCCGTGATCACCAGCAGCGGCATCGCGCGGTAGCGCAGCACGGGCTGCCGCCACACCCCGACCGCCGTCAGCAGCAGGACGGCACCCGACAGCAGCCTGGCCGCCCACGAGGTCGCCACCGCACCGGCACCGGTCGGGGTGGTGCCGTACCCCGTCTCGACGTTGCCGCCGATGTCGCCCACCGCGCGGATCATGTCCGGCAGCGCGGCGGACAGGAAGGGCAGCGCGGCCGTCAGACACCAGGCCAGGAAGATGACGACCGTGGTGACCACCGGCACCCAGTCCCGGTGGCGGCGCAGCAGCCACAGCGCGAGCAGCGACACGACCAGCATGCCGGGTGTGAGCTGGTGCGAGATGACGATCGCCGTCACCAGCAGGGTGACCAGGACGGTCCAGACGGCCTGCCCGTGCCGCCCGCCGCCCTCACCGGAACGGCCGTATCTGCGCAGCACCACGGCCAGCACACCGAGATGCAGCGCGAAGGCGACGGACTGCGGGGAGAAGTAGTCCTGGCCGACCCAGTTGGCGACGTGGAAGAGCCAGACCGCGGTCCAGATCAGTCGCCGGTCCTCGGTGAAGGTGCGGTAGATCAGCAGCAGCGGGAGCAGCAGCATCAGGCTGGACGCCAGCGGCCACCACGCCATGTACATCGCCGCCGAGTCCACGCCCAGCAGCCGCACCAGCGCCGCCTGCGCGGCGAAGAAGCCCGGCCACTGGTCGTAGACCGCCATGTCACCGATCCGGTCGGCGTTCTGGAGCCCGCCGGCCGTCAGCAGGTGGTCGACGACGCCGTCGTGCTTCCACGCCCAGGCGTACAGCGGGGTCGGGTAGAGCACGGCCTGGGTGGCCCGCTCCATCACCAGCAGGCCGAGCACGTACGCGGCGGACCAGCCGCCGGGCCGCCGCGGGTCGCGGACCGTGAACCAGAAACCGGTGGTGAGCACGGCGAGGCCGGCCCAGAAGCCCGGGTGGAGCGCGGTGACCAGGCCGTAGTCGTCGAGGTGCGACACATCGGTGTGCCGGACCGCGTACAGCCACAGCGCCAGCGCCGTCACCAGCGGTACCGCGGGCCGGAGCGCGAGGGCACGGGGCGCGGACCAGAGGGGCGGCAGGTCGGAAAGATCCGTCACGGGCTCATGGGCGGGGGCCGACGACTCCGAGGAAGGACCGGTCCGCGCGTCGGTCCGCGACCCGGTCCGGGACTCGGTGTCCGGCCCGGTCCGTGCAGGCGGTTCGGCAGGGGTGGCCGACGCCGCTGCGCTCCCGGGTGCGGGCTCGGACGCGGGTCTCTCACGTGGAGTGGCTGGCGGACGCACGGTGGTTCCCCCCTGACGGTTCGGCTCCGGGACGTGATCGGTCGTTTCGGTCGGTCGTTGGTTCAGCCGTTCGGTTCTCCACGGTCGGGTGGCCGCGCCGCCGGCACGGCACGGCTTAGCGGCGGAAGGCGGAGAAGGGACAGCAGGAGAAGCAGCGCGGCGAGCAGGGGCGGGGCCACCGGTGCGAGCGCGTCCCGCCACACCCAGCCGGCCACGGCGACGAGATACAGCGCCCCCCAGCGCCCCGGCCAGGACAGCCCGCGGCCCGCGCGCGCCGACAGCAGCCACAGCGGGACGAGACACAGCAACTGGCAGACCGGCGGTGTCCAGCGCAGCAGGGGCTCGGGGCCGGCCGGTCCCGTCACGTCCGCGAGGAACACGGCCGTCTGCGCGTACCACGCCCCGCCCACCGGCCTCGGTTCCCAGCCGAGGACGACAGGTGCGGCGTACAGGGCGAGCAGGGCGGAGCCCAGCGCTGTGCCGGGGAGCCAGGGGTCGGGCCGCGTGCACAGCGTCACCGAGGCGACGAAGACCAGGAGCAGCACTCCCCCGGCGGCGAGCGCCGGGAGCGGAAGCCCTTCCAGGAGCAGGCGCCCCGTCAGTTCCCCCGGCTCCCCCCGCCCGGATCCGCCGGACCGGGGCAGCGAGCGCACCGACACCCAGAAGACGACGGTGGCGAGTCCGAGCAGCGTCCAGAGGACGTCACGCAGGCGCCGCTCGGTCTCGTCACCGGCCGACGGCGACGGGGCCGCACGGCGCGCACCGGACCGGGCGGGGCGGGCGTCCTCCACGCCGTCCCGCGGCCCGTCCCCCGCGGCCCGCTCCCTCCGCTCCCCCTGGCGCTCGGACTTCTCGGGCTTCTCGGGTTTCTCGGGCCTCTCGGGTTTCTCCGGCTCGTGCGGTTCGTCGCCCCGGCCCGGTGCGCCCCCTTGCCCGTGTCCGTCCCCGTCCACGGGGCGGGGCCGCACGATGAACGCCAGCGTGTCCGCCTGGAGCGCCTCCCGTTCGTAACCGGGGCGGCCGACGAACAGCGTGACGGTGTCGTCGCCGCCCTGCCCGGGATCTCCCCTGCCCTCGTAGGCGGCCCGGCGGGCCCAGCCCGTGCCGTACCCGGCGGTGGCGTTCAGCTTCGCCCAACGGGTGCCGTAGGTGGACCCGGCGGGGGCCGGTGCGGTCCGGTCCGGCCCGGCCTGCTCCGGGGGCCCGCCGTGCGTGCCGCGCAGCGCCGACCGCAGTCCGAACACCGAGACGACGGCGATCAACGTCATGCTGATCAGCACCGCCCACCCGGCCCCCGCGATCCCCGCGGGGCCGAACAGCACGGCCGCGCTGCCCAGTACCAGCACGCACATGGCCCCTTGGAGGGCGGCGAGCACACCGGTGCGCCCCTGCACCCGCAGCACCCCGATGTACAGCTCCACCACCACCCGGGGCAGCGCCCCGAGTGCGAGCAGCCGCAGCACGGCCGAGCCGTGCTCGGCGTAGTCCGCGCTGAACGGGGTGAGGATCTGCGGCGCGAAGACCACGAGCACCAGCACCACCGGCACCAGCAGCAACGTCATCCGGCGCAGTGCCCCCCGGACGCCGTCCGCGAGCTGCCGCGGGTCGTGCGAGGCGTGGGCGGTGAGCGAGGAGGCCATGTTGATGGCCATGAACTCCATGGTGCCGCCGACGGTGTACGCCACGTAGAAGTAGCCGTTGTCGGCGGCGCTGAAGCTCACCGCGACCATCACCGGCAGCAGGTTGATCATCGCCAGGCTGAACAGGGCGCCGAGCGAGTCCCCGGCCAGGAAACGGCCCATGTCCCGGACCTTGGGCGGTTCCCGGTCGCGGTCGGCGGCGGCCTGACGCGGAATGAGCCGGCGGAAGATCAGCCAGCCGAGCGGCAGCGTGGAGAACGCGATCGCCACGGCCCAGGAGACGAAGATGCCCAGTACCGGCAGCGCGCTCGCGAGGACCGCCAGCAGGACCAGCTTCCCGGTGGAGAAGACGGCGTTCCCGACGGGCACCCACTCCGTCTTCCGCAGGCCCGTGAGCACCCCGTCCTGCAGGGTGAGCAGCGCCCACGCCACGCACGCCGCGACGAACAGCGCGCCCGCCGGCGGCGTGCCGAGGGGGGCGTACGAGTCGCCCCACAGATCCAGCGTGAGCAGGAAGACGCCCGCGGCCAGGACGACGACCAGCGAACTCGCCCCGTACACGCTCCACACCAGGCGCCCGGTCTCGCGGCCGGCCCGCGGCACGAAGCGGACCACGGCACCGATCATCGTGGTCGCGGTGATGCCGGCGAGCAGCCGCATCGCGGCGATGGCGGCGGAGCCCTGGCCGACCGCCTCCTCGGAGTAGTAGCGCGCGGCCACGAGCCAGAAGCCCAGCCCGAGGACGGCGGAGACGCCGGTGCTGAGCATCAGGAAGTAGGCGTTCTTGAACAGCGAGTCGGAGCCGGGCTTGTGGTCGGCGGGTTCGGGGGCGCCGCCGCCGCGCACCACGGCGGGCTCGTGCACCCGGGTCTCAGTCACGGGGCGGCCCCAGCCCTCTCGCCGTGTTCCCCGGCCGTACCGCCCTGCCCCGCGCCGGCTCCTCCGGCGCCGCCGATCCCTCCGGCGCCTCCGGTCCCTTTGCCGTCTCCGGTCCCTTTGCCGTCTCCGGTCCCTTTGCCGTCTCCAGTTCGGCCGGTGCCTCGGGCGGCTCGGCCGGCCGTGCCCCGGACCGTTCCAGCACCTCCACGGCCTCCCGTGCCCGCAGCGGGTCCACCGGCAGCGCGTGCCGTGCGAACCAGCGAGCGCCCTCGGGCGCGGGCGACAGGTCCGTGAACTCCGCTCCCGCGTAGTCGTCCAGGGGCGGATCGTAGAGGTAGCCGACGACGATGCCGCGCCGCGCCAGCGCCTCGATCGCGGCATCCCGGTCCTCCACCAGCAGCGGCACCCGGAACAGCGGCTGCGCCGCACCGCCCGGACGCGGCCGGGCCCACCGCGTCGACAGCAGCAGTTCCGTGCCCGCGCGGGAGGCCGCCAGGACGTCGTCCAGCCGTTCGAGCCCGCGCCGGACCCGGCGCAGGCGCACGGGGCCGGGTGTCAGCCGGTAGTCGTGCATGTCGACCCTGACCCAGGGGTCGTGCGCGGCCAGATCCGGGGCGGAGCGCACCGCGTCGGCCAGCGCGTCCGGACGCAGTGGCATGCGGATCCCCTCACGCTCCGTCAGCCCCAGCCGCCCCAGCGCGGCCCAGGCCGCCCGGCGCAGCCCGAGCCCCCGCACCGCGGCCTCGGCGTACGGCCGTACCGCGTAGGTGAGTTCGGACGCCGTCCGGCGCGGGGTGAGCAGTTCGGCGCAGGCCTCCCGCACCGCCGCGCCCCGGTCCGGGTCGGCCAGCGCGAGGATGCCTCCCGTCTGGGCGCCGACGTGCTTGGAAAGGCTGAAAACAGACGCGTCGCCCCAGGCGCCGACCGGCCGCCCGCCGACCTCGCTGCCGATCGCGTGCGCGCCGTCCTCGAACAGCGGGATGCCCGACTCATCGCAGCGGGACCGCAGTTCCGGTGCCGGATCCGGGTTGCCGTACAGGTTCGTGGTCAGTACGGCGGACAGCGAGCCCCACACCTCCTCGGGCACGGCATCGGCGTCGATGGACGCGTCGAGCGGATTCAGCGGCGCCTGCACCGGGCGCAGCCCCGCCGCGAGCACCACGAAGAAGATGACGTCGTCGTTGACCGGCGACATCAACACCCGGCCGCCGGGCGGGCACCAGTGGCGCAACGCCACGAACAGCCCGAACCTGCATGACGGCACGTACACACACTCCCGGCCGAGCCGGCCGCGCATGACCTCTTCCAGCCCCTTCACCTGCGAGCCGGAGCGCGCCGAGCCCGGACCGGCCTCCCCTATGGCCATCCGTCCCCCTGATGTGCCATCGGAACGCCCCCTCCCCGAGGCCTTCCGGCACCCGCCCAGAGTCACCCCCTTCGCACCGCTCCGTCAAGATTGCGTCGCGTCCTGTGGATAACTTCCGGTACGCGAGAGGAAGCGGCACGTGAACCCGCCCCTTCGCCTCTGCCCAAGAGCACCGCGACGCCCGTAACGTGTGGCACGACCACGAACACGTGAAGCACCAGAGCACCTGCGCACACGAAAGCGAGGCAGCACCAGATGCCCCCCTTCGATGTCCCCGAGGGCGATCCCTTCGGCCCGCACAATCTGCCGTACGGCGTGTTCTCTCCCCCCGGCTCGACGGAGCAGAGGGTGGGTGTCCGGCTCGGCGACCACGTCCTCGACGCCGGCGCGGCAGCACACGCACTGGGCTCCCCCTACGCCTCCCTGCTCGCCCGCCCGACCCTCAACCCGCTGCTGGCGGCGGGCCGGACGGCCTGGTCCGACGTGCGGCGGGCGCTCACGGCCTGGGTGACCGTCCCGGCGCACCGGGAGACCGTCGGGCCGCTGTTCCATCCGCTGTCCTCGGTGACCCTGCACCTCCCCTTCGACGTCGCGGACTACGTCGACTTCTACGCCTCCGAGAACCACGCACGGAACGTCGGCCGGATCTTCCGCCCCGACGCGGCCGACTCCCTCACCCCCAACTGGAAGCACCTGCCGATCGGTTACCACGGCCGCTCCGGCACGGTGGTGGTGTCCGGCACGGACGTCGTACGGCCCTCGGGGCAGCGCAAGGCGCCGGCCGATCCGGCCCCGGTCTTCGGCCCGTCGGTCCGGCTGGACATCGAGGCCGAGGTCGGCTTCGTGGTCGGGACGCCGTCCGAGCGGGGCCGGCCGGTGCCGCTCGGCGACTTCCGGGACCACGTCTTCGGCCTCTGCCTCCTCAACGACTGGTCCGCACGCGACGTGCAGGCCTGGGAGTACGTCCCCCTCGGCCCGTTCCTCGGCAAGTCCTTCGCCACCTCGGTGTCGGCCTGGATCACCCCCCTGGACGCCCTGGAAGAGGCCCGGGTGGCGCCACCGGAGCGCACCCACGAACTGCTGCCGTACCTGGACGACACGGACGAGGAACCCGGCGGCTACGACCTGCGGATCTCCGTGGCCGTCAACGGCCACGTCGTCTCCGAGCCCCCCTTCTCCACCATGTACTGGACGGCCGCCCAGCAGCTCGCCCACATGACCGTCAACGGCGCCTCCCTGCGCACCGGCGACCTCTACGGATCCGGCACGGTGAGCGGCCCCACCGAGCGGGAGCGCGGGTCCCTGCTGGAACTGACCTGGAACGGGCGGGACGCCCTCGAACTCCCCGACGGCAAGCGGACGTTCCTGGAGGACGGCGACGTGGTGACCCTGTCGGCCTGGGCCCCGGGACCGGACGGTGTCCGGGTCGGCCTCGGCGAGGTCACGGGACGGGTGACGCCCGCGGGCTGATCCCGGCGGTCCCGGGGCGCCTCCCGAAGGGTGTTCTCCGATCGTCCTCTCCCCCCTGCCGCACACCGCCCCTCCCCGTCATACTTGGTGGCGGGCGGTGTGCGGCTCCCGCACGTCCCGCACGGTCCGAAGTCCCCCTCTGCCGACAGGATCCGGAGCCCTTGGCATGACCCTCTGCGTGCTCCTGCTGAGCGTTGTCGCCGTGACGGCCGCCGGGCCCGTCCCCCGCGCGCTGACCCGGGCCGACTGGCCGGAGCGGGAACCGGTGGTCGCCCTCTGGGTCTGGCAGTGCCTCGTCGCCACGGTCCTGCTGTGCTGCGTGACCGCCCTCGCCCTGGGCGCCGCGGCCGTCTTCGGCACCGTCCGCGCCCAGCTCTTCGCACCGGCCCCGCCCGCGGTGGCCGCGGCGTACGACCTGTCCGCCGCCCCGCCGTGGACGGCCGTCCTCACCCTGCTGCTGGCCTGCGGTGCCGCCTGGACCACGGCCATGCTCGTACGGGAGCTGGTCGACGCCCGCCGGCGCCGCGCCCAGGCCCGCGCGCATCTGCTGGAACGCGCCCCCGACCTGCCCGCCGGCCTGCCCGCCGCCCGCGGCCCCCTGCTGGTGCTGGAGGACGAGTATCCCGACGCCTGGTGGATGCCGGGCAGCCCGCCCCAGCTGATCGTCACCACCGGTGCCCTGCGCCGCCTCACCGACCACCAGATCGACGCCGTCCTCACCCATGAACGCGGCCACGCCCGCGCCCATCACGACTGGCTGCTGCACCTCTCCACCGCGCTGGCCACCGGCTTCCCCCGCATCCCGCTGTTCACCCACTTCTGCGACCAGACCCACCGCCTGGTCGAACTGGCCGCCGACGACACCGCCTCCCGCCGCTGCGGCCACCTGACCACGGCACTGGCGCTGATCGAGCTCAACCAGCACCGTGGCGTCCTGTCCTGCTCCTCCAGCCACCGCCTGCTCGGCGAGCGCGTCGACCGCCTGCTGAAGCCCCCGCCCCGCCTCGGCCGCCGTGACCGCGCCCTGACGACGACGGCGGCGGCCCTGGTCCCCCTCCTCCCCCTGCTGATCACCTTCGCCCCGGGCCTCACCGCCCTGCCCTAGCACCGCGGCCGGCGCCGGGGTCTGTCCCGCGCCGGGCTACATCCAGTCGTCCGGCTCCGGTTCGGCGTCCATCTCGGGCCAGTCGTCCGACGCGGGACCGGTGGTGTCCGCAGCCGCGCCCTGCGCCCCGGCCCGGTTCTCGGTCTCCTGCTGCCCGCCCAGCGCCCCCAGCACCGCCAGTACGCCCTCCCCGTACGTCGCGAGCTTCTTCTCGCCCACCCCGCTGATCCCGCCGAGCTCGGCCACCGAACCGGGCCGGACCGTGACGATCTCCCGGAGCGTGGCGTCGTGGAAGATGACGTACGCGGGGACGCCCTGCTCGCGGGCCTGCTCGGCACGCCAGGCGCGCAGCGCCTCGAAGGCCGGCACGAGTTCCTCGGGCAGCTCGGCCGCGGCGGCCTTGGCCTTGCCCCGCCCGGAGCCCGACGATCCCGAGGACCCCGACGCCCCCGACCGGGAAGTCACCGGCTTCTTGGGCTCCTTGCGCAGCGGCACCTCACGCTCGCGACGCAGCACCGCCCCGCTGGCCCCGGTCAGCACCAGCGTGCCGTACTCGCCCTCGACCGCCAGCAGCCCCTGGGCCAGCAACTGCCGGACCACGCCCCGCCACTCGCCCTCGCTGAGATCCTCGCCGATCCCGAACACGGACAGCTGGTCGTGGTCGAACTGGATGACCTTGGCGGTGCGCTTCCCCAGCAGGATGTCGACGATCTGCACCGTGCCGAACTTCTGCCCGCGCTCCCGCTGCAGCCGGACCACCGTCGACAGCACCTTCTGGGCCGCGACGGTGCCGTCCCAGGTCTCCGGCGGGGTGAGGCAGGTGTCGCAGTTGCCGCAGCCCGCCGGGGCGTCATCGTCCTGGCCGAAGTAGGCCAGCAGCCGGGCGCGCCGGCACCCGGCCGTCTCGCACAGGGCGAGCATCGCGTCCAGGTGCTGGGCGGCCCGCCGCCGGAAGGCCTCGTCCCCCTCGCCGGACTGGATCAGCTTGCGCTGCTGCACGACGTCGTTCAGCCCGTACGCCATCCAGGCCGTGGACGGCAGCCCGTCGCGGCCGGCGCGGCCCGTCTCCTGGTAGTAGCCCTCGACGGACTTGGGCAGGTCGAGATGGGCGACGAACCGGACGTCCGGCTTGTCGATGCCCATCCCGAAGGCGATGGTCGCCACCACGACCAGGCCGTCCTCCCGGAGGAAACGGGCCTGGTGCGCGGCGCGCGTCCCCGCGTCCAGCCCCGCGTGGTAGGGCACCGCCTCGATGCCGTTGCGGCTGAGGAACTCGGCCGTCTTCTCGACGGAGTTGCGGGAGAGGCAGTAGACGATGCCCGCGTCGCCGGCGTGCTCCTCGCGCAGGAAGGCCAGCAGCTGCTTCTTGGGGTCGGCCTTCGGCACGATCCGGTACTGGATGTTGGGCCGGTCGAAGCTCGCCACGAAGTGCCGGGCGTCCGGCATGGCCAGCCGCTCGGTGATCTCCCGGTGCGTGGCGTGCGTGGCCGTCGCGGTGAGCGCGATCCGGGGCACGTCCGGCCAGCGCTCCCCGAGCAGGGACAGCGTGAGGTAGTCCGGCCGGAAGTCGTGTCCCCACTGGGACACGCAGTGCGCCTCGTCGATCGCGAAGACGGAGATCTTCCCCCGCGAGAGCAGCTCCAGCGAGCTGTCCAGCCGCAGCCGCTCCGGCGCGAGGTACAGCAGGTCCAGCTCGCCCGCCAGGAACTCGGCCTCCACCACACGACGCTCGTCGAAGTCCTGCGTGGAGTTCATGAACCCGGCGCGCACACCGAGTGCCCGCAGCGCGTCCACCTGGTCCTGCATCAACGCGATCAGTGGGGAGACGACGACTCCCGTACCCGGTCTGACCAGGGACGGAATCTGGTAGCACAGGGACTTGCCGCCACCGGTCGGCATCAGGACCACGGCGTCCCCGCCCGCGATCACATGCTCGATCACCGCTTCCTGCTCACCGCGGAAGGCCTCGAACCCGAACACCCGGCGCAGCGTCGCCAGCGCCTCGCTCTCCATCACTGCCATCCCGCCGCTACCGCCCGTCCCGCCCATCGTCCCGCCCCCGTACACCGTGCTCGTTCACTCTCGGTCACCACGTCCACTACACCCGCTGCACCCACCACACCCGCTGCGTCCACTGCGTCCACTGCGTCCACTGCGTCCACTGCGTCCACTGCACCCACCATAGGCGTCCCCGCCGACACCCCCGGAGTTGTCCACAGGCCCCGCCCGCCCCGTCCCTGCCACGACAGGGCGGCCCGGCGCTCCCCGAGCGGGTGCCGGACCGCCCTGTCGTCGGCGGACGCCCGCTCAGCGCACGAACACCCCCGCGTCGCCCGCCAGCTCCAGGAAGTACTGCGGTGCCACACCGAGCACCACCGTGACCACCACGCCCACCGCGATCGCCGTCATCGTCAGCGGCGACGGCACCGCGACGGTCGGACCCTCGGGCCGCGGCTCGCTGAAGAACATCAGGACGATCACCCGGATGTAGAAGAACGCCGCGATCGCCGACGCGATCACACCGACCACGACCAGCGGCACCGCGCCGCCCTCCGCCGCCGCCTTGAACACGGCGAACTTCCCGGCGAAGCCGGAGGTCAGCGGGATGCCCGCGAAGGCGAGCAGGAACACCGCGAACACCGCCGCCACCAGGGGCGAACGGCGGCCGAGCCCGGCCCACTTGGACAGGTGCGTCGCCTCGCCCCCGGCGTCCCGCACCAGTGTCACCACCGCGAACGCGCCGATCGTCACGAACGAGTACGCCGCCAGGTAGAAGAGGACGGAGGAGATGCCGGACGGCGTGGTCGCGATGACACCCGCGAGGATGAAGCCCGCGTGCGAGATCGCCGAGTACGCCAGCAGCCGCTTGACGTCGGTCTGGGTGATCGCGAAGATCGCGCCGCCCAGCATGGTCACGATGGCCACGGCCCACATGACCGGCCGCCAGTCCCAGCGCAGCCCGGGGAGCAGGACGTACAGCACCCGCAGCAGGGCGCCGAACGCCGCCACCTTGGTCGCCGCCGCCATCAGGCCCGTCACCGGGGTGGGCGCGCCCTGGTAGACGTCCGGCGTCCACATGTGGAAGGGGACGGCGCCGACCTTGAACAGCAGGCCCATGATCAGCAGGCCCGCGCCCACCAGCAGCAGCACGTCGTTGCCCATGGTGTTGACCAGGGCCGGGTCGACCTCCGGGATCGTGCCGTCGACGACCTGCGCGATCCTCGCGTACGACATCGAGCCCGCGTAGCCGTACAGCAGCGCGATGCCGAAGAGGAGGAACGCGGAGGCGAACGAGCCGAGCAGGAAGTACTTGACCGCGGCCTCCTGCGAGATGAGCCGCTTGCGGCGGGCCAGCGCGCAGAGCAGGTACAGCGGGAGGGAGAGCACCTCCAGGGCCACGAAGAGCGTCACCAGGTCGTTGGCCGCCGGGAAGACCAGCATGCCGGCGACGGCGAAGAGCAGCAGCGGGAACACCTCGGTGGTGGTGAACCCGGCCCTGACCGCCTTCTTCTCGTTCTCGCTGCCCGGCACCGCCGAGGCCTGCGCGGCGAACGAGTCGACGCGGTTGCCCTGCACCTCCGGGTCGAGCCTGCGCTCGGCGAAGGTGAACAGGCCGACCAGGGCCGTCAGCAGGATCGTGCCCTGCAGGAACAGGGCCGGGCCGTCGACGGCGATCGCGCCCATCGCCGCGATGCCCGCCCTGGTCGTGCCGTACCCGTCGGCCGCGAGCGCCACCACCGCGGCGAACGCGGAGACGAGGGCGGCCGTCGCGACGAACGTCTGTGCGTAGTAACGGAACCTGCGCGGTACGAAGCCCTCGACCAGGATCCCGACGACCGCCGCGCCGACGATGATCAGGACGGGGGCGAGCTGGGCGTACTCGATCTTCGGCGCGTCGATCTTCGAGATCGGGTCGGCCGCCGTTGTCCACAGGCTGTGGACGACTGATGCGCTCACTTGGCCGCCTCCACCTCGGGCTGGGGGTCCTTCTTCTGTACGTCGGACATGGTCTGCTTCACCGCCGGGTTCACGATGTCCGTGACGGGCTTCGGGTAGACGCCCAGGAAGACCAGCAGCACGATCAGCGGCGCGGCCACGGCGATCTCACGCACCCTCAGATCGGGCATCTTGGCGAGCTCCGGCTTGAGGGGGCCCGTCATCGTCCGCTGGTAGAGGACGAGGACGTAGAGCGCGGCGAGCACGATGCCGAAGGTGGCGACGACGCCGATCACCGGATAGCGCGTGAACGTGCCGACCAGGACCAGGAACTCGCTGACGAACGGTGCCAGTCCCGGCAGCGACAGCGTCGCCAGGCCGCCGATCAGGAACGTGCCGGCGAGGACCGGCGCGACCTTCTGCACACCGCCGTAGTCGGCGATGAGCCGGGAGCCGCGCCGCGAGATCAGGAACCCGGCCACCAGCAGCAGGACTGCGGTCGAGATCCCGTGGTTGACCATGTAGAGCGTCGCCCCGGACTGGCCCTGGCTGGTCATCGCGAAGATGCCCATGATGATGAAGCCGAAGTGCGAGATCGACGCGTACGCGATCAGCCGCTTGATGTCGCGCTGGCCCACCGCGAGCAGCGCCCCGTAGATGACGCTGATGACGGCCAGCACCATGATCACGGGCGTCGCCCACTTGCTCGCCTCCGGGAACAGCTGGAGGCAGAAGCGCAGCATCGCGAAGGTGCCCACCTTGTCCACGACGGCCGTGATGAGCACGGCGACCGGAGCGGTGGACTCCTGCATGGCGTTGGGCAGCCAGGTGTGCAGCGGCCACATCGGCGCCTTCACCGCGAAGGCGAAGAAGAACCCGAGGAACAGCCAGCGCTCGGTGCTCGCCGACATCTCGAGCGAACCGTTCGCCCGCGCCTCGGCGATCTCCGTGAGGGAGAAGTTCCCGGCGACCACGTACAGACCGATCACCGCGGCCAGCATCACCAGACCGCCGGCCAGGTTGTAGAGCAGGAACTTCACCGCCGCGTAGGAACGCTGCGTCGTGGCCGCCTGCTCGCCGTGCTGGTGGGCCCGGTCCCCGAAGCCGCCGATCAGGAAGTACAGCGGGATCAGCATGGCTTCGAAGAAGATGTAGAACAGGAAGACGTCGGTGGCCTCGAAGGAGAGGATCACCATCGCCTCGACGGCCAGGATCAGGGCGAAGAAGCCCTGCGTCGGCCGCCACCGCTTGCTGCCGGTCTCCAGGGGGTCGGCGTCGTGCCAGCCCGCGAGGATGATGAACGGGATCAGCAGGGCGGTCAGCGCGATCAGCGCGACCCCGATGCCGTCCACCCCGAGCTCGTAGCGGACGCCGAAGTCCGCGATCCAGGCGTGCGATTCGGTGAGCTGGTAGCGGTCGCCGCCCGGGTCGAAGCGCACCAGGACGACGATCGCCAGCGCCAGGGTGGCGATCGAGACCAGCAGGGCCAGCCACTTGGCGACCGTGCGTTTCGCGGCCGGTACGGCGGCCGTGGCGATCGCCCCGACGGCCGGGAGCGCCGCCGTCGCTGTCAGCAGAGGAAAGGACATCGGTATCAGACCGCCCTCATCAGCAGGGTCGCGGCGACCAGGACCGCCGCGCCGCCGAACATCGAGACCGCATACGACCGCGCGAAGCCGTTCTGCAGCTTGCGCATCCGTCCGGACAGACCGCCGAACGCGGCCGCCGTCCCGTTGACGACCCCGTCGACCAGGGTGTGGTCGACGTACACCAGGGAGCGTGTGAGGTGCTCGCCGCCGCGGACCAGGACCACATGGTTGAAGTCGTCCTGGAGCAGGTCGCGCCGGGCGGCCCGGGTGAGCAGCGAACCGCGCGGGGCGACCGCCGGGACCGGGCGGCGCCCGTACTGGTTCCAGGCGATCGCCACGCCGACGACCATCACGGCCACCGTGGCGATCGTGACCGTCAGGGCGCTGACCGGCGCGTGGCCGTGGTCGTACCCGGTGACGGGCTCCAGCCAGTTCAGGAACCGGTCGCCGATGCCGAAGAACGCGCCCGCGAACACCGACCCGAAGGCGAGCACGATCATCGGGATCGTCATGATCCTCGGCGACTCGTGCGGGTCGGGCGGGGTGTACGCGCCGCGCGTCTCGGCGGCGGGCTCCACGTCGGGTGCGGCCGGGGACGGCGTCGGGGCGTTGCGCCAGCGCTCCTCACCGAAGAACGTCATCAGCATCACGCGCGTCATGTAGTACGCGGTGATGGCGGCGCCCAGCAGGGCCGCGCCGCCGAGGATCCAGCCCTCGGTGCCGCCCTTGGCGAAGGCCGCCTCGATGATCATGTCCTTGGAGAAGAAGCCGGACAGGCCCGGGAAGCCGATGATGGCGAGGTACCCGAGGCCGAAGGTGACGAAGGTGACCGGCATGTACTTACGCAGTCCGCCGTAGCGGCGCATGTCGACCTCGTCGTTCATGCCGTGCATGACCGAACCGGCGCCGAGGAACAGGCCGGCCTTGAAGAAGCCGTGCGTCACCAGGTGCATGATCGCGAAGACGTAGCCGATGGGGCCGAGGCCCGCCGCGAGCACCATGTAGCCGATCTGCGACATCGTCGAACCGGCCAGCGCCTTCTTGATGTCGTCCTTCGCGCAACCGACGATCGCACCGAACAGCAGCGTGACCGCGCCGACGACGGTGACGACCAGCTGCGCGTCGGGGGCGCCGTTGAAGATGGCCCCGGAGCGGACGATCAGGTACACGCCCGCCGTGACCATGGTCGCGGCGTGGATCAGGGCCGAGACCGGGGTCGGGCCCTCCATCGCGTCCCCGAGCCAGGACTGCAGCGGCACCTGGGCGGACTTTCCGCAGGCCGCGAGCAGCAGCATCAGGGCGATCACGGTGAGCTTGCCCTCGCTCGCGGCGCCCGCGAGCCCGGCCTCGTCCTGGGTGCCGAGCACCGGCCCGAAGGCGAAGGTGCCGAACCACAGGAACATCAGCATGATCCCGATCGACAGACCCATGTCGCCGACGCGGTTGACCAGGAAGGCCTTCTTCGCCGCGGTCGCGGCGCTGGGCTTGTGCTGCCAGAAACCGATCAGCAGGTAGGAGGCGAGACCGACGCCCTCCCAGCCCAGGTACAGCAGCAGGTAGTTGTCGGCGAGGACGAGGATCAGCATCGCCGCGAGGAACAGGTTCAGATAGCCGAAGAAGCGGCGGCGCCGCTCGTCGTGCTCCATGTACCCGATCGAGTACAGGTGGATGAGCGAACCGACGCCGGTGATCAGCAGGACGAACGTCATCGACAGCTGGTCGAGCTGGAAGGCGATGTCCGCCTGGAAGCCCTCCACCGGGATCCAGCTGAACAGGTGCTGCGTCAGGGTGCGTTCGTCGGCGGCGCTGCCCAGCATGTCGGTGAAGAGGACGAGGCCGATCACGAAGGACGCGGCGGCGAGCGCCGTGCCGATCCAGTGGCCGACGGCGTCCAGCCTGCGGCCGCCGCACAGCAGGACCACCGCTCCGAGCAGGGGCGCCGCCACCAGCAGCGCGATCAGATTCTCTGTGTTAGTCACGGTCTACCGACCCCTCACAGCTTCATCAGGCTGGCGTCGTCGACCGAGGCCGAGTGGCGGGAACGGAACAGGGACACGATGATCGCCAGCCCGACCACGACCTCCGCCGCGGCGACGACCATCGTGAAGAAGGCGATGATCTGGCCGTCGAGGTTGCCGTGCATGCGGGAGAAGGCGACGAACGCGAGGTTGCAGGCGTTGAGCATCAGCTCGATGCACATGAAGAGGACGATCGCGTTGCGCCGGATGAGCACACCGGTGGCGCCGATCGTGAACAGCAGGGCGGCGAGGTACAGGTAGTTGACCGGGTTCACTTCGACGCCTCCTCGGTCCGCTCGTACGCCGACTTGAACGTGGGCTCGATCGCCGTGCGCTCGAGACGCTCCTCCGCGCGCTGCTCCAGCGCCCGCAGGTCGTTGAGCGCCTCCTGCGACACGTCCCGGATCTGACCCCGTTCGCGCAGCGTCTTGTTGACGGTGAGCTCGGACGGTGTGCCGTCGGGCAGCAGGCCCGCGATGTCCACCGCGTTGTGCCGGGCGTACACGCCCGGGGCCGGCAGCGGCGGGAGGTGCTTGCCCTCGCGGACGCGCTGCTCGGAGAGCTCCCGCTGGGTCCGGGCCCGCTCGGTGCGCTCGCGGTGGGTGAGCACCATGGCGCCGACGACGGCCGTGATGAGCAGGGCGCCGGTGATCTCGAAGGCGAACACGTACCGGGTGAAGAGGAGGGCGGCGAGGCCCTGGACGTTGCCGTTCGCGTTCGCCTGGCCGAGGCCGTTGAACTCGGTGAGCGCGGCGTTGCCGATGCCGCCGACCAGCAGGATGCCGAAGCCGAGCCCGCACAGCAGGGCGAGCCAGCGCTGGCCCTTGATGGTCTCCTTCAGGGAGTCCGCCGCGGTGACGCCGACCAGCATCACCACGAACAGGAACAGCATCATGATCGCGCCGGTGTAGACGATGATCTGGACGATGCCCAGGAAGTAGGCGCCGTTGGCGAGGTAGAACACCGCCAGGACGATCATGGTTCCGGCCAGGCAGAGCGCGCTGTGCACGGCCCGCCGCATCAGGATGGTGCACAGCGCGCCGATCACGGCGACCGTGCCGAGGACCCAGAACTGGACGGCCTCTCCGGTGGAGGTGGAGTAGGCGGCGAGGTCCACGCCGTGCGCGACGTGCGCGGTGTACGCGATGTACGCGGTCATCCCCGGATCACCTTCTCCGAGGCCGGTTCGTCCTCGCCGAAGGTCGAGTCCGCCTCCTGCACGACCTCGCCCTTGGAGTGGGCGACCTGCCGCTCCGTGCCGGGCGCGGCCTCGGTCACCAGACCCCGGTAGTAGTCCTGTTCGTCGGTGCCCGGGTACATGGCGTGCGGGCTGTCGACCATGCCCTCCTCCAGACCGGCGAGCAGCTGCTCCTTGGTGTAGATGAGGTCGGCGCGGCTGGAGTCGGCCAGCTCGAACTCGTTGGTCATGGTGAGCGCGCGCGTGGGGCACGCCTCGATGCACAGACCGCACAGGATGCAGCGGGCGTAGTTGATCTGGTAGACGCGCCCGTACCGCTCGCCGGGCGAGTAGCGCTCCTCCTCGGTGTTGTCCGCGCCCTCGACGTAGATCGCGTCGGCGGGACAGGCCCAGGCGCACAGTTCACAGCCGACGCACTTCTCCAGACCGTCCGGATGGCGGTTGAGCTGGTGCCTGCCGTGGAAGCGCGGGGCCGTGGTCTTCGGCTGCTCGGGGTACTGCTCGGTCAGCCGCTTCTTGAACATGGCCTTGAAGGTCACGCCGAAGCCGGCCACCGGGTTCAGGAAACCGGGCTTCGTCTGCCCGGCCTCCTTGGATTCCTCAGCCATCGGACGCCTCCTTTCCATCCAGAGATCCGTCACTGTGAGTATCGGGGCCGCCACTGACAACGAGCTTGCGCTCCTGGCGCGAGGGCCGTCGCGGCACCGGCGGAAGCTCCTGTCCGGGCAGCGGCGGCACGGGGAATCCGCCCGCCATCGGGTCGAAGGCGGCCGGGGCCCCGCCGGGCGCCCCGGGTTCGCCGGGTTCCTCGGCCTTCCCGCCCTTCGCCCGGAACATGTCGACGACGAAGGAGAGCACCAGCAGGGTCAGGACGGCCGCGGCGACGTAGAGGACGATGTCGGTGAACCCGTAGTTCTCGTTCCGCAGGGCCCGCACCGTGGCGACGAGCATCAGCCACACCAGGGAGACCGGGATCAGGACCTTCCAGCCGAGCTTCATCAGCTGGTCGTAGCGGACCCGCGGGAGCGTGCCGCGCAGCCAGACGAACATGAACAGCAGCAGCTGGACCTTGACGATGAACCAGAGCATCGGCCACCAGCCGTGGTTCGCGCCCTCCCAGAAGGTGCTGATCGGCCACGGAGCGCGCCAGCCGCCCAGGAAGAGGGTGGTCGCGACGGCCGAGACGGTCACCATGTTGATGTACTCGGCGAGCATGAACATCGCGAACTTGATCGACGAGTACTCGGTGTTGAAGCCGCCGACCAGGTCGCCCTCGGACTCCGGCATGTCGAAGGGGGCGCGGTTGACCTCGCCGACCATGGTGACGATGTAGATGAGGAAGGAGACCGGCAGCAGCAGGATGTACCAGCGGTCGGCCTGCTGCTCGACGATCGCCGACGTCGACATCGACCCCGAGTAGAGGAACACGGAGGCGAACGCGGCGCCCATGGCGATCTCGTAGGAGATCATCTGCGCGCAGGAGCGCAGACCGCCCAGCAGCGGGTAGGTGGATCCGGAGCTCCAGCCCGCCAGGACGATGCCGTAGATGCCGATCGAGGCGACCGCGAGGATGTAGAGCAGCGCGATCGGCAGGTCGGTGAGCTGCATCGTGGTCCGCTGGCCGAAGATCGAGATCTCGTTGCCGGACGGCCCGAAGGGGATCACCGCGATCGCCATGAAGGCCGGGACGGCCGCGACGATCGGCGCGAGGACGTACACCGCCTTGTCCGCGCGTTTGACGACGACGTCTTCCTTGAGCATCAGCTTCACGCCGTCGGCGAGCGACTGGAGCATGCCCCAGGGGCCGTTCCGGTTGGGGCCGATGCGCCGCTGCATCCAGGCGACGATCTTGCGTTCCATCACGATGGCGATCAGCACCGTCACCATGAGGAAGGCGAAGCAGAAGACCGCCTTGATCGCGACCAGCCACCAGGGGTCGCGGCCGAACATCGAGAGGTCCTCAGCGGCGAAGTACAGGCTCATGCCTCCACCTCCTTGAGGGCTTCGCCGGCGGGTGCCGCCGGGCCGATACGGACGAGGGAGCCGGGCAGCGCCCCGGTGTCGGAGGCGACACCGCCGCCCGCGGAGTTCAGCGGGAGCCACACCACGCGGTCGGGCATCTCGGTGACGTTCAGGGGAAGTTCGACTGTTCCGGCGGTGCCGGTCACCGCGATCAGGTCGCCGTCCTCGACGCCGACCTCGACGGCCGTGGCGGCCGACAGGCGCGCGTGCGCGGCGTGCCGGGTGCCGGCGAGCGCCTCGTCGCCCTGCTGGAGGAGCCCCTGGTCCAGCAGCAGCCGGTGACCGGCCAGCACCGCCTCCCCGGCGGCCGGCCGGGGCAGCGCGCCCGCGGTCCGCAGCGGTTCGGTGGCCCGCGGGCCGTCCCAGGTGCCGAGCCGCTCGAGCTCCGCGCGTACCGTGCGCAGGTCCGGCAGGCCCAGGTGCACGTCCATGGCGTCGGCCAGCATCTGCAGCACGCGCGCGTCGGTCGGCGGGAGGGGGCGGGTCATCTGCTCGGGCTTGAGCGCCGACTCGAAGGTGCGCACCCTGCCTTCCCAGTTGAGGAAGGCGCCGGCCTTCTCGACGACGGCCGCCACCGGCAGCACCACGTCGGCGAGTGCGGTGACCTCGCCGGGCCGCAGCTCCAGGGAGACCACGAACCCGGCCTCGGCGAGCGCCGCACGCGCGCGGGCCGGGTCGGGCAGGTCGGCGACCTCCACGCCCGCCACCAGCAGCGCCTGCAGCTCGCCGGTGGCCGCGGCCTCGACGATCTCGCCGGTGTCGCGGCCGTAGCGGTGCGGGAGGGCGGCGACGCCCCAGACGGCGGCGACCTCCTCCCGCGCGCGCGGGTCGGTCGCCGGACGCCCGCCCGGCAGCAGCGACGGCAGCGCGCCCGCCTCGACGGCGCCCCGCTCCCCGGCCCGGCGCGGGATCCACACCAGCCGGGCGCCGGTCGCGGTGGCGATCCGTACGGCGGCGGTCAGGCCGCCCTCGACGCCGGCGAGCCGCTCACCGACGACGATCACCGCGCCCTCGGCCCGCAGCGCTTCGGCCGCCCTGGCCCCGTCGCCCTCCAGGCCGACACCGCTCGCGAGCGCGTCCAGCCATTCGGTCTCGGTGCCGGGGGCCGCCGGCAGCAGCGTGCCGCCGGCCTTCTCCAGTCCGCGCGTGGCGTGCGTGGCCAGGGCGAAGGTCCGCTGCCCGTGGGTGCGCCACGCCTTGCGCAGCCGCAGGAAGACGCCGGGCGCCTCCTCCTCCGACTCGAACCCGACCAGCAGGACGGCGGGCGCCTTCTCCAGCGAGGAGTACGTGACTCCGTCCCCGGCGTGCGGGCCGGACGCGCCCCCGAGGTCGTGTCCGCGACCCGCGACCCGCGCGGCGAGGAAGTCGGCCTCCTCGGCGCTGTGCACGCGCGCGCGGAAGTCGATGTCGTTGGTGTCGAGCGCCACGCGCGTGAACTTGCTGTACGCGTAGGCGTCCTCGACGGTGAGCCGGCCGCCGGTCAGGACGCCGGTGCGGCCGCGGGAGGCCAGCAGCCCCTGGGCCGCGATCTGCAGTGCCTCGGGCCAGGATGCGGGCTCCAGCTCACCCTCGGCGTTGCGCACGAGCGGGGTCTGCAGCCGGTCCCGCTGCTGCGCGTACCGGAACCCGAAGCGCCCCTTGTCGCACATCCACTCCTCGTTGACCTCGGGGTCGTCGGCGGCGAGCCGCCGCATGACCTTGCCCCGCCGGTGGTCGGTGCGGGTGGCGCAGCCGCCGGAGCAGTGCTCGCACACCGACGGCGAGGAGACCAGGTCGAAGGGGCGGGAGCGGAACCGGTAGGCCGCCGAGGTGAGCGCGCCGACCGGGCAGATCTGGATGGTGTTGCCGGAGAAGTACGACTCGAAGGGGTCGCCCTCGCCGGTGCCGATCTGCTGGAGCGCGCCCCGCTCGACCATCTCGATCATCGGGTCGCCGGCGATCTGGTTCGAGAACCGGGTGCAGCGGGCGCACAGCACGCACCGCTCACGGTCGAGCAGCACTTGGGTGGAGATCGGGACGGGCTTCTCGTAGGTCCGCTTCTTCCCGTCGAAGCGGGACTCCGGGTTGCCGTGCGACATCGCCTGGTTCTGCAGCGGGCACTCGCCGCCCTTGTCGCAGACCGGGCAGTCCAGCGGGTGGTTGATGAGCAGCAGCTCCATCACCCCGTGCTGGGCCTTCTCCGCGACGGGCGAGGTCAGCTGGGTCTTCACCACCATCCCGTCGGTGCAGGTGATGGTGCAGGAGGCCATGGGCTTGCGCTGGCCCTCGACCTCGACGATGCACTGGCGGCAGGCGCCGGCCGGGTCGAGGAGGGGGTGGTCGCAGAACCGGGGGATCTCGATGCCGAGCTGTTCGGCGGCCCGGATGACCAGGGTGCCCTTGGGCACGCTGATCTCGACGCCGTCGATCGTCAGCGTCACGAGGTCCTCGGGCGGGACCGCCGCCTCTCCCCCGCCGGAGGGAGAGCTGGTGGTCACAGTCATGCGTGCACCTCCGTACGGTCGGCCCAGGCCGTCGACCTGGCCGGGTCGAACGGGCAGCCACGGCCCGTGATGTGCTGCTCGTACTCCTCACGGAAGTACTTCAGCGAGGAGAAGATCGGTGAGGCGGCGCCGTCGCCGAGGGCGCAGAACGCCTTGCCGTTGATGTTGTCGGCGATGTCGTTCAGCTTGTCGAGGTCGGACATCCGGCCCTTGCCGGCCTCGATGTCGCGCATCAGCTGCACGAGCCAGTACGTCCCCTCGCGGCACGGCGTGCACTTGCCGCAGGACTCGTGGGCGTAGAACTCGGTCCAGCGGGTGACGGCCCGGACGACGCAGGTCGTCTCGTCGAAGCACTGGAGCGCCTTCGTGCCGAGCATGGAACCGGCGGCGCCCACCCCTTCGTAGTCCAGGGGGACGTCGAGGTGCTCCTCGGTGAGCAGCGGCGTGGAGGAGCCGCCCGGTGTCCAGAACTTCAGGCGGTGCCCCGGCCGCATGCCGCCGCTCATGTCGAGCAGCTGGCGCAGCGTGATGCCCATCGGCGCCTCGTACTGTCCGGGGCGTGCGACGTGGCCGCTGAGCGAGTAGAGGGTGAAGCCGGGTGACTTCTCGCTGCCCATCGAGCGGAACCAGTCCTTGCCCCGGTTCATGATGGCGGGAACCGAGGCGATCGACTCGACGTTGTTCACCACGGTGGGGCACGCGTAGAGGCCCGCGACGGCGGGGAAGGGAGGGCGGAGCCGCGGCTGGCCGCGGCGGCCTTCGAGCGAGTCGAGCAGTGCGGTCTCCTCACCGCAGATGTACGCGCCGGCGCCCGCGTGCACGGTGAGTTCGAGGTCGAGTCCGCTGCCCAGGATGTTCTCGCCGAGCAGGCCCGCCGCGTAGGCCTCGCGCACGGCCTCGTGCAGCCGCCGCAGCACGGGGACGACCTCACCGCGCAGATAGATGAAGGCGTGGGAGGACCTGATGGCGTAGCAGGCGATGACGATGCCCTCGATGAGGCTGTGCGGGTTCGCGAAGAGGAGCGGAATGTCCTTGCACGTCCCGGGCTCCGACTCGTCGGCGTTGACCACCAGGTAGTGGGGCTTGCCGTCTCCCTGGGGAATGAACTGCCACTTCATTCCCGTGGGGAAGCCGGCGCCGCCGCGTCCGCGCAGACCGGACTCCTTGACGTACGCGATGACGTCGTCCGGTGACATGGCGAGGGCCTTGCGGAGCCCCTCGTATCCCTCGTGCCTCTTGTAGACGTCCAGGGTCCAGGACTCGTCCTCGTCCCAGAAGGCCGACAGCACGGGTGCGAGCAGCTTCTCCGGGCCGATGTCCCTGAGTTCGGCGGGTGCCAAGGTCATCACTCCCCCTCCTCTGCGACGGGTCCGGCCGGATGCTCCGGGTCGGAGGCCGATGTGTCCTGGGGCGCGTCGTGGGAGCTGAGGTGCTCCGTCGGCGACGGCTCGTGCGGCGGGGTCTCCGTGGGCGCCTCGCCGCGCGGGTGCACCACGCGCGCGGGGGCGGCCTCCCCCTTGGCCAGCTTCAGGCCGGCCAGGGAGGCGGGTCCCGCGCTTCCCGTGGCCCGGACGGCGCCCTCCCGCTCGTCGGGGAAGCCGGCCAGGATCCGGGCGGTCTCCTTGAACGTGCACAGCGGCGCCCCGCGCGTGGGCGAGACCGGGCGGCCGGCCCGCAGGTCGTCGACCAGGCGCTTGGCGCTCTGCGGGTCCTGGTTGTCGAAGAACTCCCAGTTGACCATCACGACGGGCGCGAAGTCGCAGGCCGCGTTGCACTCGATGTGCTCGAGGGTGACCTTGCCGTCCTCGGTGGTCTCGCCGTTGCCGACGCCGAGGTGCTCCTGGAGCTCCTCGAAGATGGCGTCGCCGCCCATGACGGCGCACAGGGTGTTGGTGCACACCCCGACCTGGTAGTCACCGCTCGGCCGGCGCCGGTACATGGTGTAGAAGGTGGCGACGGCGGTGACCTCGGCCGTGGTCAGGCCGAGCACGTCCGCGCAGAACTGCATTCCGGTGCGCGTGACGTGGCCCTCCTCCGACTGCACGAGGTGCAGCAGCGGCAGGAGGGCGGACCGGGAGTCCGGGTAGCGGGCGATGACCTCGCGCGCGTCGGTCTCCAGCCGGGCCCGGACCTCGTCCGGGTAGGCGGGTGCGGGCAGTTGGGGCATGCCCAGGCTGACGCCCCGCTCCGAGGGTGAGGTGGTCACCGGTCGACGCCTCCCATCACGGGGTCGAGGGATGCCACGGCGACGATGACGTCGGCGACCTGGCCGCCCTCGCACATCGCCGCCATGGACTGCAGGTTGGTGAAGGACGGGTCGCGGAAGTGGACCCGGTAGGGGCGGGTGCCGCCGTCGGAGACGACATGCACCCCGAGCTCGCCCTTGGGCGACTCGACCGCCGTGTACGTCTGTCCCGGCGGTACCCGGAAGCCCTCGGTGACCAGCTTGAAGTGGTGGATCAGGGCCTCCATGGAGGTGCCCATGATCTGCTTGATGTGGTCGAGGGAGTTGCCCAGTCCGTCCGGGCCCATGGCGAGCTGGGCGGGCCAGGCGATCTTCTTGTCGGCGACCATGACCGGTCCGGGCTGGAGCCGGTCCAGGCACTGCTCGATGATGCGCAGCGACTGGCGCATCTCCTCCAGCCGGATCAGGAAGCGGCCGTAGGAGTCGCAGGTGTCCGCGGTGGGGACCTCGAAGTCGTACGTCTCGTACCCGCAGTACGGCTGCGCCTTGCGCAGGTCGTGCGGCAGGCCGGTGGAGCGCAGGACGGGGCCGGTGGCCCCGAGGGCCATGCAGCCGGCCAGGTCCAGGTAACCGACGTCCTGCATACGGGCCTTGAAGATCGGGTTCCCGGTGGCGAGCGCGTCGTACTCCGGGAGGTTCTTGCGCATCGTCTTCACGAGCTCGCGGATCTGGTCCACCGCTCCGGGCGGCAGGTCCTGGGCCAGTCCGCCGGGGCGGATGTACGCGTGGTTCATCCTGAGGCCCGTGATGAGCTCGAAGGCGTCGAGAATGAGTTCACGGTCCCGGAACCCGTAGATCATGATGGTGGTGGCGCCGAGCTCCATGCCTCCGGTGGCGATGCACACCAGGTGGGAGGAGAGCCGGTTCAGCTCCATCAGGAGCACGCGGATGACCGAGGCGCGGTCGGGGATCTGGTCCTCGATGCCGAGGAGCTTCTCGACGCCGAGGCAGTACGCCGCCTCGTTGAAGAACGGCGTCAGGTAGTCCATGCGCGTCACGAACGTGGTGCCCTGGGTCCAGGTCCGGTACTCGAGGTTCTTCTCGATGCCGGTGTGGAGGTAGCCGATTCCGCAGCGGGCCTCGGAGACGGTCTCGCCGTCGATCTCCAGGATCAGCCTGAGCACGCCGTGCGTGGACGGGTGCTGCGGGCCCATGTTGACGATGATGCGCTCGTCGTCACTGCGGCTCGCCGTCCGGGCGACCTCGTCCCAGTCGCCGCCGGTGACGGTGTAGACGGTGCCTTCCGTGGTCTCGCGCGCGGAGGCGGTGGAAGCCCCTGCCTCCGCGGATGCGTTCGACCTGCTCATGAGTACGACCTCCGCTGGTCCGGAGCCGGGATCCGGGCGCCCTTGTACTCGACGGGGATGCCGCCGAGGGGATAGTCCTTGCGCTGCGGGTGGCCCTGCCAGTCGTCCGGCATCAGGATCCGCGTCAGGGCCGGGTGGCCGTCGAAGACGATGCCGAAGAAGTCGTACGTCTCGCGCTCGTGCCAGTCGTTCGTCGGGTAGACGGAGACCAGCGACGGGATGTGCGGGTCGCTGTCGGGGGCGCTGACTTCCAGGCGGATCAACCGGTTGTGGGTGATCGAGCGCAGGTGGTAGACGGCGTGCAGTTCGCGGCCCTTGTCGTTCGGATAGTGGGTGCCGCTGACGCCGGTGCACAGTTCGAAGCGGAGCGCCGGGTCGTCCCGCAGGGTCCTCGCGACCCGGACCAGGTGCTCGCGCTCGATGTGGAAGGTGAGTTCGCCGCGGTCGACGACGGTCTTCTCGATGGCGTTGTCCGGGAGGAGGCCCTGCTCCTCCAGGGCGCCCTCCAGTTCGTCGGCGACCTCGTCGAACCAGCCTCCGTAGGGGCGGTTCGACGGTCCCGGGAGCCGGACCGAGCGGACCAGGCCGCCGTAACCGGAGGTGTCGCCGCCGTTGTTCGCACCGAACATGCCGCGCTGGACGCGGATCTCCTCACCGCCCTCGCCGCGCCGGCCGGGGAGGTTCTGCGCCGAGAGGTCCTTCTCGGGGTTCGCGCCGTCGCCCGCGGCGTTCTTCGCGTCGCTCATCGCAGCAGCCCCTTCATCTCGATGGTGGGCAGTGCCTTGAGCGCCGCCTCCTCCGCCTCGCGGGCCGCCTCCTCGGCGTTCACCCCGAGCTTGGAGCCCTGGACCTTCTGGTGGAGCTTGAGGATGGCGTCGATCAGCATCTCGGGCCGGGGCGGACAGCCGGGGAGGTAGATGTCGACCGGGACGACGTGGTCGACGCCCTGGACGATCGCGTAGTTGTTGAACATGCCGCCCGAGGAGGCGCAGACCCCCATGGAGATCACCCACTTGGGGTTCGGCATCTGGTCGTAGACCTGCCGCAGCACCGGCGCCATCTTCTGGCTGACCCGGCCGGCCACGATCATCAGGTCCGCCTGCCGCGGTGAGCCGCGGAAGACCTCCATGCCGAAACGCGCCAGGTCGTAACGGCCGGCGCCGGTGGTCATCATCTCGATGGCACAGCAGGCGAGTCCGAACGTGGCGGGGAACATGGACGACTTGCGCACCCAGCCCGCGGCCTGCTCGACGGTGGTCAGCAGGAATCCGCTCGGCAGCTTTTCTTCGAGTCCCATGGTCAAAGGCCCCTCAGTCCCATTCCAGGCCGCCGCGCCGCCACACGTACGCGTATGCGACGAAGACGGTGAGCACGAAGAGCAGCATCTCCACGAGCCCGAAAATCCCCAGCGCGTCGAAGCTGACGGCCCAGGGATAAAGGAAGACGATCTCGATGTCGAAGACGATGAAGAGCATCGCCGTCAGGTAGTACTTGATGGGGAAGCGCCCGCCGCCGGCCGGCGTGGGGGTCGGTTCGATACCGCACTCGTAGGCCTCGAGCCTGGCGCGGTTGTACCGCTTCGGACCGATCAGCGTGGCCATGACCACGGAGAAGATCGCAAAGCCTGCCCCGAGGGCTCCCAGTACGAGGATGGGCGCATACGCGTTCACCGCTCCTCGCTCCTCTCAGTCGGCACTGACTGCTGGCGAGTCGGGCTCACTTCCGCCCCACCCGTCCCGCGAACCACGCCCGCCCCGGCGAAGATCGAGGACATGTGAAGCGGGTCACAAGCCCAACCGCTCCGCATCCTATGCCCGCAGGTCTGTGATCTGCGACACGGGGTATTGCCAAAGCTTTGTGATCTCCACCACCTGACGAACGATCATGAAGCCGGATGAGCGGTGATCTTCATACGCGAAGCGTCCGCGCGGTCACCAGAAGTGACAATTTGCCGCGTCAGTGCAGGTCAGAGGGGGCGTCTCCATATCAAGAGGATTCTCCTGCATGCAAATTGGCGTTGGACGCGATCTCTTGTTAGAGGAGGCGTTCACACATCAGGGGGACGCGAGGCGCGATGTGGACGCGTGCACGCGTTCACGAAGTCCCGGCGCCACGGCCCAGGCCGCGACCGGGCCGCGGTCCGGCGGTGATCCGGCGGTGATCCTGCGGCGGCCCTCGCCCGCGGTCCCGGCCGCGCCCCGCCTGCAGCCCGATCGCCATCCCGCCGCGGCGCCCGGTGGCGACCCTGCGACGCACCTCGCTCACGATCCCGTCGCGACACTCGACGCGGCGCCCGGCAGCGGCCCTCGCCCGCAGTCCCGTCGCGACCCGACCGCCGTCCCGGCGCGACCCTGGCGCGGCACCGGCGCGGCACCCGGCACGATCGGGGCGCGATCCCAGCGAAAACCGGTCGCGGCGCGCATTCCGGACGCGCCGGGACGGGCGACCGTTCCGTGACCTCCGCCACACCCCTCGAGGCGGCGGGAGAAGGGGGCTTGGCCAATCGTTACAAACGGTGGTAGGCGCCGGGCAATTCGGACGTAAAGATGAAAGACCGTGATCACGGGCCCATTACGTCCTGTCCGCAATGTCCGTTACGGCGTCAATAAGGAGCGACACGCCCGGCGTTCGCGGCTGCCGTTGAACAAATGTGGCGCGGCACACGTTTCTTGTGGATATGAAGGAGCCCCTGGTACCGGTTGTTCCCATGTCCCACACCGCTCACATACGCAGCCACCGGAAACCCCGCCGCACCGCGTCGTCCACGATGGCGATGCGGGCCGGAGTCGCCAGTGGTGTTCTCAGCACTCTGGCAGTGGCCGGGGCGTCGGCGGCGAACGCCACCACCGAGCCGGTGGCGCAGACCCTCGAACTGCCCACCCTGACGGCCGACCTGTCCACCCAGGTCGCCCAGTCCGCACAGGCCACCGAGCAGGCTGCCGCGAACTACCAGCTGCAGGCCGAGCGGGACGCCGCCGCGGCCGAGGCCGCCAAGGAGGCGAAGGCCGACCTCGCCGAGGCCGAGAAGAAGGCCGAGGCGAGGAAGAAGGCCGCCGAGGAGGCCCGCAAGGCCGCCGCCGAGCGCGCCACCCGCGACGCGGAGCGCGCCACCCTCACCACCAACGCGGGCGCCACGAGCACGACGGCCACCGCGACGACCGCCTCCGCGCCGGCCAGCGGCAGCGTCGCGACCGTCATCGCCTTCCTCAAGGCGCAGGTGGGCGACGCCTACGTCATGGGCGCCACGGGCCCCAACGCCTGGGACTGCTCCAGCCTGGTGCAGGCCGCGTTCAAGCAGGTCGGCGTGGACCTCCCGCGCGTCTCGCAGGCCCAGTCGACCGTCGGCACCGACGTCTCGCTGTCCAACCTCCAGGTCGGCGACATCCTGTACTGGGGCGGCAAGGGCTCCGCGTACCACACGGGCGTCTACATCGGTAACGGCCAGTACCTGGACGCCGCCAACCCCTCCAAGGGCGTCGTCATCCAGGACCTCTCCGGCTACCCCGCCTCGGGCGCCGTGCGCGTGCTCTGAACCACGCCCCTACGGACAGATCGGGCCCGGACGGGCCCGGCTCGCACGGGTTGGGGGGCCGCTGCCACTAGGTGGCAGCGGCCCCCCAACCCGTGCGTTCGCCCTGCAGCCCTCCCCCGGACACCCGACCACCCGACCACCCGGGGGAGATGACCCTTATGCCCGAATCGTCACCCGCGCGGCGTGGGGTGACGGGGTGACACCTCATCCACCGAGCGCCGTACGGCGCCGTGGCGGCCCCGCACAGCGCCCCGGACACGCGTCGGCGACCGGGAAGTCCGTCCGTCCGGCCCCGGCCGCCCACAGCGCCCCTCACGGCTCCCGCACGCGCGGGACGCCTCACGCCTTCGGCGCCACCTTGCTCAGTCCGTTGATGACGCGGTCCATCGCGTCGCCGCCCGTCGGGTCGGTCAGGTTGGCGAGCAGCTTCAGGGTGAACCTCATCAGCATCGGGTGCGTCAGACCGCGCTGGGCCGCGATCTGCATGATCTTCGGATTGCCGATGAGCTTCACGAAGGCGCGGCCGAGCGTGTAGTAACCGCCGTAGGTGTCCTTCAGGACGCGCGGGTAACGCTGGAGGGCGATCTCCCGCTGGGCCGGCGTCGACCGGGCGTGCGCCTGGACGATGACCTCGGCGGCGATCTGCGCGGACTCCATGGCGTAGGCGATGCCCTCGCCGTTGAAGGGGTTCACCAGACCGCCCGCGTCACCGACGAGCAGCAGCCCGCGGGTGTAGTGCGGCTGGCGGTTGAAGGCCATCGGGAGCGCGGCGCCGCGGATCGGGCCGGTCATGTTGTCCGGGGTGTAGCCCCAGTCCTCGGGAAGCGACGCGCACCAGGCCTTCAGGATCTCGCGCCAGTCCAGCTCCTTGAAGGAGTCCGAGGTGTTGAGCACCCCGAGGCCGACGTTGCTGGTCCCGTCGCCCATGCCGAAGATCCAGCCGTAGCCGGGCAGCAGCCGGTCCTGCGCGCCGCGGCGGTCCCACAGTTCCAGCCAGGACTCCAGGTAGTCGTCGTCGTGGCGGGGCGAGGTGAAGTACGTACGGACCGCGACACCCATCGGGCGGTCCTCGCGGCGGTGCAGCCCCATCGCCAGGGAGAGCCGGGTGGAGTTGCCGTCGGCGGCCACCACCAGCGGGGCGTGGAAGGTGACTTCCCGCTTCTCCTCGCCGAGCCTGGCCTTCACGCCGGTGATGCGGCCGGTGCGGTCGTCGATGATCGGCGCGCCCACGTTGCAGCGCTCGTACAGCCGCGCGCCGGCCTTCTGGGCCTGCCGGGCGAGCTGCTCGTCGAAGTCGTCGCGCTTGCGGACCAGGCCGTAGTCGGGGAAGGAGGCGAGTTCCGGCCAGTCGAGCTGGAGGCGGACACCGCCGGCGATGATGCGCAGCCCCTTGTTGCGCAGCCAGCCCGCCTCCTCGGAGATGTCGATGCCCATCGCGACGAGCTGCTTCACGGCGCGCGGGGTGAGGCCGTCGCCGCAGACCTTCTCCCGCGGGAACGCGGTCTTCTCCAGCAGGAGCACGTCGAGACCGGACCTGGCCAGGTGGTACGCGGTGGTGGAGCCGGCTGGCCCCGCGCCCACGACGATCACGTCGGCGGTGTTGTCGGAGAGGGGCTCGGTCACGGCGGGATCTCCCCAGTTCGATATCTGCGTGCCGCCAGGCACTGGACACGGGCAGTCTATGCAGCAGAATTGATCACCCGGCTGAAGGGCTGCCTCCGTGAACCGAGCTCTGCCCGCTGTACGGCTCCGTGTGCCCACCCACGAGGACGCCTTCGCCTGGCACCGGGTCTTCGCCGATCCGGAGGTCATGGAGTTCCACGGCGGCGAGGCCGCGGAGCTGTCGGCCTACGAGGAACTCACCGCCCGCCAGCGGCGGCACGACGCCGAGCGCGGGTTCTGCCTGTGGACCGTGGTCGACGAGACGGACCGCGTGCTCGGCTTCACGGGCGCCCAGCCCTGGGAGCGGGACTGGGGCCCGACGGGCGAGATCGAGATCGGCTGGCGCCTCGGCCGGGAGCACTGGGGCAGGGGGTACGCGACCGCCGCCGCACGGCAGGCCCTGGAGCGGGTGCGCGCCACGGACGTCCCGGAGGTGATCGCGATGGTCGACGCCCGCAACACCCGCTCGGCCGCGGTCACCCGGCGGCTCGGCATGCGTCTCGCCGGGACGTTCACCACCCCGGTCTCGCGCCGGGAGGGACACTGCTACCGGCTGCCCCTCCGAGACCGGAATCCCGAACCACCGTTTCGACCACACGACGTGACCGATTGTCACAGATAGCCACGCATTGCTTCCTGCGGGCGCACGCCCGGGTCTACCCTGCCGGTACCGCTGGGGGGTGACGTCCGTGCGTGTGACACCCAGGACATCCGACAGAACACCGGAAGTGCGCGTTCCGCGCCTGGTCGGCCTGATGGCCGTGGACGCGCGCGAGTCCGCCCGCGCGCACGGCCTGCTCCTCGGAGCACCGGACCGGCCGGACCTCCGCCGCACCGTGGTCGACCACGTCGTACGCCAGTATCCGCAGCCGGGCGTCGAGGTGCCCAGGGGCTCCCTGGTCCACGTGTGGTTCGACTTCGGCGAGGGGGACGGCGGAGGAGGGGTGCGCGAGCCGCGCGCACCCCTGCCGCCCGGCGGCCTCCCGCGGGAACTGGAGGAACCCCGTGAACCGGCCGCTCCCCGCGCGGCCGTCCTCAGCCTGCCTTGAAGCCCCGGTGCAGTGCGACCACACCGCCCGTGAGGTTGCGCCACGCCACCTTCGTCCAGCCGGCGCCCTGCAGCCGCTCGGCCAGGGCGGGCTGGTCGGGCCAGGCCCGGATGGACTCGGCGAGGTAGACGTACGCGTCGGGGTTCGACGACACCGACCGCGCGACCGGCGGCAGCGCGCGCATCAGGTACTCGGTGTAGACGGTGCGGAACGGCGCCCACGTGGGCTGCGAGAACTCGCAGATGACGATCCGTCCGCCGGGCCGGGTCACCCGGTGCATCTCGCGCAGCGCGGCGTCCGTCTCCTGGACGTTGCGCAGCCCGAAGGAGATGGTGACGGCGTCGAAGACGTCGTCCTTGAACGGCAGCCGGGTCGCGTCGCCGGCGGTGTAGGGCAGCCAGTCCCGGCGCTGCTTGCCGACCCGGAGCATGCCGAGGGAGAAGTCGCAGGGGACGACGTAGGCGCCGGCCCGCGCGAAGGGCTCCGAGGAGGTGCCCGTGCCGGCCGCCAGGTCCAGGACCTTCTGCGCGGGACGCGCGTCGACCGCCTTCGCCACCTCCTTGCGCCAGATCCGGTCCTGGCCGAGCGACAGCACGTCGTTCGTCAGGTCGTACCGCTCCGCCACGTCGTCGAACATCGAGGCGACTTCGTGCGGCTGCTTGTCCAGGGATGCGCGGGTCACAGGGGTTCGGCCTCACTTGTCCGGGTGCGGGGCTGGATCGGGATCGGTGTGTGCGTCATTGTCTCAGTCGACCCCCTCTGTCTCGCTGCCCCGGTGCGCTCCCGGGGGCGGCCCGTCAGCGGCGCCGGTGCACCAGCCGGCCGTCCACGACGGTGGCCACGCAGGTCGACGCCCCGTCACGGACCAGCTCGGCCCGGTCCGCCACGTCGAACACCGCGAACCGGGCGGGCCCGCCCGGCGCCGGCCGCGGCAGCAGGACGAGCGGCACCGGCGAGAAGGACGGCGGCCCCGGCAGGCGCGCCGGGCGGGCGCCCACCACGAGCCCGGCCCGGCGAACGGCGTCCAGGGCCGGCCGGCTGCGCAGCTCGCCCGCGACGGCGACCGTTCCGTGCGCCAGCAGCCGCTGCACCCCGCGGCGCGCACTGGCGCCGCGCCGTGACGCGTCGGCGCGGAAGATCTCCTGCGCCCGCTCCCCGGTGATCGGCTCGGTGCCGAACTCGTCGGCCTCGCGCGGGTCCGGGTGGTAGGTCCCTTCGAGCAGCTCGGGCCCGTAGGGGTTGAGCAGCCCGGGGGTGAGGATGCCGGGCCACCGCCGTACCCGCGCCTGCGGGCGGGCGGCGGCCAGCTCCTCGTACGGGCCGACGGCGGCGACGAGCGCGCCGTCGATCAGAACGGCCAGTTCGGGCGTGGCCTCGGCGACGTGGATCGTGAGCACGGTCGTGTCAGTTCGCGGGGAGCAGCTTCAGCTCCGGGTGGGCCGTGCCGCCCTCGATCGCCGTGGACGAGATGTGCGAGACCACGCGCTCGTCGACCGGGTCGTTCGCCGGGTCGTCGTGCACCACGAGGTGCTCGTACGTCGTGCTCCGCTGCGCGGGGACCCGGCCCGCCTTGCGGATCAGGTCGATGATCTCCAGGCGGTTGGAGCGGTGCTTGGCGCCGGCCGAGGAGACGACGTTCTCCTCCAGCATGATCGAGCCGAGGTCGTCCGCCCCGTAGTGCATCGAGAGCTGGCCGACCTCCTTGCCGGTGGTCAGCCAGGAGCCCTGGATGTGGGCGACGTTGTCGAAGAACAGCCGGGCGATGGCGATCATCCGCAGGTACTCGAAGATCGTGGCCTGGGTGCGGCCCTTCAGGTGGTTGTTCTCGGGCTGGTAGGTGTACGGGATGAAGGCGCGGAAGCCGCCCGTGCGGTCCTGCACGTCCCGGATCATGCGCAGGTGCTCGATGCGCTCGGCGTTGGTCTCGCCGGTGCCCATCAGCATGGTGGACGTCGACTCGACGCCCAGCCCGTGCGCGATCTCCATGATCTCCAGCCAGCGTTCGCCGGACTCCTTCAGCGGCGCGATGGCCTTGCGCGGCCGCTCGGGCAGCAGCTCGGCGCCCGCCCCGGCGAAGGAGTCGAGCCCGGCCGCGTGGATGCGCGTGATGGCCTCCTCGACCGACACCTTCGAGATCCGGGCCATGTGCTCGACCTCGCTCGCCCCCAGGCTGTGGATGACGAGCTGCGGGAACTCCTTCTTGATGGCGGCGAAGTGCTTCTCGTAGTACTCGACGCCGTAGTCCGGGTGGTGACCGCCCTGGAACATGATCTGCGTACCGCCGAGTTCGACGGTCTCGGCGCAGCGCCGCAGGATGTCGTCGAGGTCGCGGGTCCAGCCCTTGGCGGTGTCCTTGGGCGCGGCGTAGAAGGCGCAGAACCTGCACGCGGTGACGCACACGTTGGTGTAGTTGATGTTGCGCTCGATGATGTACGTCGCGATGTGCTCGGTCCCGGCGTACCGGCGGCGGCGCGCGGCGTCGGCGGCGGCGCCCAGCGCGTGCAGCGGGGCGTCGCGGTAGAGGTCGAGCGCCTCTTCGGGGGTGATCCGCCCGCCTGCGGCAGCACGGTCGAGGATGGGCTGAAGGTCGGCCTTCTCGGTCACCGGGCGTCCCTTTCGTAAGGGTTGTGGGCGGACCGGACCAGCCTACGCCAGCGGCCCACGGCGCCCGACGTCAGGCCGTGCCCGCATTCCGGTGCGCATGCCCCGGCGTCAGGCCGTGTACGCGCCGATCAGCAGCCCGGCGAACGCGCCGGCGATCAGGAACGGCCCGAACGGTATGGCCGTCCTGCGCCCCGCCCGCCGCGCGACGACGAGGGCACCGCCGTACAGCGCCCCGAACAGGAACCCGGCGAAGGCGCCGAGCATCACGGTGGGCCAGCCGTACCAGCCGAGGACGGCCCCCGCACCGAGGGCGAGCTTCACGTCGCCGAAGCCCATGCCGCCCGGGTTGACGAGGAACAGGACGAGGTAGCCGGCGCCGAGCGCGAGGGCGCCCAGCAGGGCGGTCGTCCACTCGCCCGCGTGCTCGGGAACGAGGGCGACCGGGCCGAGCAGGGCCAGGGCGGCTCCGGCGAACGGGAGGGTGAGCGGGTCGGGCAGCCGCTGGACCCGGAAGTCGACGACCGCCAGCAGCACGCCGACGGGCGCGAGCAGCAGCCAGACACCCGCCTCGGGCCGCGTGCCGGTGGCGGCGGCGAGGACGGCGCAGACCAGGGCGGTGACGACGACGAGCGCGGTGCTCGAACCGTACGAGGGCGCCGTCGCACACCGCCCGCACCGGGCCGGCCCGAGCCAGCCCGCCAGCGGGTGCCCCGCGGGGCAGACCGCCCGCCACTCCTCCCCCGCCGGCGCCGAGAACCGGTAGGCCGCCCGCGGCAGCAGCGCCCCCGCCCCCGCACCCCACAGCACGCCGACCGCGACCAACAGCCCAGCCGTCACCCCGCACCCGCCCCCACCACGCTCGCCCCCTCCGCGCTCATCCCCGCCCTGCTCATCCCCTCCGCACCCGTCCCTCCGTTGCGACCGCGCCGCGCCGGGCCGGCGGCAGTTCGTCCGGCCGGCACCCTCTCGCGGACGGTATCCGGCACATCGACCCCCACCAACGGAACAGCCCCGGATCGCCGTTCTGCACCGGTCCTTCACGTCAGCCCCGCTGTGTGCGACACCCGGACACGTGCCCCTGCCCCGGGGAGGACACACACCGTCCCAGAACCGTGAGCACTTCGGCCACCACCGCCCCGATGCCGCTCATGCGAGCGTTCGAGTGACACATGCCCGCCGACTGCTCACGGTTTTCGGCACGGCACCCGCCTCCGACCCCACAGCGCAGGGACCGTGAGTGACGGCTGTGGCCGGTGGATTCACGGGCTGCGGGTTGCGGACGGGACGGGCTACCCGAGCTTCGACAGCCGGGCCTTCGGGCTGCCCGAGTCCTTGCTGTCGGACTCCTGGAGGAGGTCGTCGCCGGTCGGGGTGAGGGAGGCCGTGCCGTCCATCGCCCGGGTGATGCCGAAGTCGCTCAACAGCGGGCGGTCCAGGGTGAGCAGAACGTTCGACGGCTTCACACCCCTGTGCACCGGACCCGGTTCGCGCACCGCCGCCGGCGCCTCGCCCGGGCCCCGCGCCCAACGCCCGTGCGGTGTGGGCGGGCAGGGGGCCGCCGTGCGTGACCGCCGCCGCGAGGGACGGGCCCGCCGCACAGGCGGTGGCGACCCGCGGCACCCGGGCGTCGGGTTCGGCGTCCAGGACGGGGGCCGTCCAGGCGCCGCCCGCCCGGAGCGCGGCCTCGATCTCGCGCCGGAACCTGGCGCGGAGCTCCTCGTCCGGCGCGAAGTGCGGGTGCGCGGTCCTGACCGCGACCGTGCGGCCGCCGGTGCTGCGGCCCAGGCGGACCCGGCCCATGCCGCCCGCGCCGAGTCTGCCGAGCAGCCGGTACGGTCCGGCGGCCGCGGGCTCGTCGGCATCGAGCGGCCGCACGGAGTCCACCCCGCCCACCCCTCCCCCGCCCCGCCCTTACGCGGGAACCTTTCAGCAGGGTGGTGGGCGGCCCCGCGTCCTCACGGCTGCAGCAGGTCGACCTTCACATCCGCCGCGAAGCCCGTCGTCGGCCCCACCCGGCGGGCGAACTCGGTGACCGCCGCCAGCTGCGGGGGCCCGAAGCTGAAGTCGAGGGTGGTGAAGTACTGGGCCAGGGTCTTCTCGTCGAAGGCCTCCCAGCGGGCCGCCTGCTCGGCGACCTTGCCGACCTCCTCCAGGGAGAGGTTGCGCGAGGCGAGGAACGCCTCGTGCACCTGACGGGTGATGCCCGGCTCGCGCTCCAGGTAGTCGCGACGCGCCGCCCAGACGGCGAACACGAACGGCAGCCCCGTCCACTCCTTCCACAGCGCGCCCAGGTCGTGCACGTCGAGCCCGTAGCGGGGTCCCTCGACCATGTTCGCGCGCAGTGCCGCGTCGCCGATGAGGACGGCCGCGTCGGCCTCCTGCATCATCAGGCTCAGGTCGGGAGGGCACGTGTAGTAGTCGGGCTGCACGCCGTACCGCTCGGCGAGCAGGAGCTGGGCGAGGCGTACGGAGGTGCGCGAGGTCGAGCCGAGGGCGACCCGGGCGCCGTCCAGCCGCTCCAGCGGGACCTGCGAGACGATCACGCACGACATCACCGGGCCGTCGCAGCCGACGGCGATGTCGGGGAAGGCGACCAGCCGGTCGGCGTGCTTGAGGAACTCGACCAGGGTGATCGGCCCGATGTCGAGATCTCCCTGCACCAGCTTCTCGCTGAGCTTCTCGGGGGTGTCCTTCGACAGCTCGAAGTCGAGGAGAGTGCCCGTTCTCGCGAGCCCCCAGTAAAGGGGCATGCAGTTCAGGAACTGAATGTGTCCGACGCGCGGCCGGGTGCGAGGATTGTCCACATCGCGAGGCTAGCCCTCACGCCGTGGAGCGAGCGCTCCGGCCCCCCCGGCACCGACTCAGCGCCCGTCGGGCATATGCCGGCGCCGGTCCGGCATATACCTGACATCGCCCCGTCGTCAGCCTGACACCGGCCCGCCATCGCCTCGACATATACCCGACAACTGCCCGACAGCCGTTCGATGACGCCCTCGCCCACGGGACGGCAGTGACGTTGAAACATTCGGGTGACGTGATCTTGACCTCTATTGCGCGCGGGCGGTCGCGTGCTAGGCTCGTCCGCAAGTTGCAGTTTGGTTTCCCTTGCAGTACAGAGCCTGCGGAGCATGTGACCGCGGGCTCTCGTCGTTCTCAGACGGATGCGATTGTGCGGAATTGGTCTTCACACTTGCTGGGTTCTGGAGCAGGGCAACCCTTTGGGCCCAAGGAGGGCTTATGGCTACCGGAACCGTGAAGTGGTTCAACGCCGAAAAGGGCTTTGGTTTCATCGCCCAGGAAGGCGGCGGCCCCGACGTCTTCGTCCACTACTCCGCGATCAACGCGAGCGGCTTCCGCTCCCTCGAGGAAAACCAGCAGGTGTCCTTCGACGTCACCCAGGGTCCCAAGGGCCCGCAGGCGGAGAACGTCACCCCGGTCTGATCCTCGCTGATCCGGGAACGACCAGCAGTACCCAAGGAGCCCCGCGCCGTCAGGCGGAAGGGGCTCCTGCCTTTTCCCCGGCTCCCCGGGTCAGAGCCACGCCCACACCCACACCCCACTGTCGGGGGCGCGGCTGGGCCCCCTGCCCGTGACCGAGGCCGCCCGCGCCTGCCACGACGCCGTCGCCGAGGACCACGCCGACCACTTCCGTGACGTCTTCGCCGCACGGCCGCTGGGGCCGCTGACCGGGTTCGCCGGGCTCGTCGAGGCCGGCCGCGAGGTCGCCGACCGGGGTGCGGCCCCGGACGGGTGAGGGCTCACCCGGCCTCCTGCGGCCCGGACGCCTTCGGCCTCTGCCTGTCGTCATCGATGATCGGGATCGCCCGCCGCGAGAACCCGGGCCTGCGCTTCGCACAGGGCTCGATGGTGGACCCGGACCTCCCCGACGGCAGCCTGGCCATCACCATCCCCCGGTACTCCGGCATCCGCATCCCGCAGGAGGACCTGCCGGCCCTGTTCTCCGGTTCCGCCGGATCCCGGCACCCGGGGGACACCGGACGGCGGTACGGTGCCTCGTCCGGCGACCGCAACCCGATCCACCCGCTCCCGCTCACCGCCCGCCTCTTCGGCTTCTCCCGCACGGTCGCGCACGGCATGGGGACGGTGGCCCGCCGCCTCGCCGCGCACGGCCTGCCGGAAGCGGTGGCGGGACACGTCGAGTTCAAGGCCCCGGCCCTGTTGCCGGGCGCGGTGACGTACGGGGCTCGGGACGGGCGCTTCGAGCCACGCGGTCCCGGCGACCGCCTTCACCCGGCCGGGGAGGTCCGCCCGGCGTGAGCGACCGGGCCGGCGTCGACGCCACTGCCCTCCGCACCGCCGGCCGGTGACCAGCGGCGGCCCGCCATCAGGTCGCCCAGCCCTTCCCAGGAGAAGTTCATCAGGGTGGCCGACGCCTGCCGGGCCGTGACGCCGGGGGTGGCGTTGGCCCAGTCGGCGAGCGCCTCGGCGGCACCCACCAGGGCCTCCGCGAGCCCGGAGACCTCGCCCTCGGGAAGGTCGGGGTTCATGGGGGTCCCCCCTGCCCGGGAACGGCCGAGAGCCTGGGGGAGCGCCTCGCGGGCGGCGGCGAGGATCAGCTCGGTCACGAAGGCCACGACCTCCGCGCGCATCCTGGCGACCTCGGCGGCGAAGACCTCGCCGTGCGTGCGGGCCTGGAGGTGCAGCACGGTCCAGGCGTCCGGGTGCCGCGCGGTGTGGGTGAAGAACGCCGTCAGGCCCGACCAGAGTTGGCGGTCCGCGGGCAGCCCGGGGCTCGCGCCCGCGCGCACCGCCTCGACGAGCGCCGCCCCCTCACGGCGGATGCACGCGGTGAACAGATCTTCCTTGGAGTTCAGATACAGGTAGACCAACGGCTTCGACACACCCGCCAGTTCGGCGATCTCGTCCATCGACGCAGCCGTGTACCCGCGTCGGCCGAAGGTCCGCACGGCGGCGTCCAGCATCTGCTGTTCACGGACCGCCCGCGGCACCCGCTTGCTCTTCACGGCACCCATACGGGTCAGCCTACGGGCCCGTGGCGCCCTCCCGGTCCCGCCGGGAGGGCGCCACGGGGGCGACGGATGCCACGGGCGCGTCGCCACGCGTCCGTCGTGCGGGGCGTCCGGTGCCGGTCAGACCGCGGCGACCGGCACCCGCCCGGACTCCTCGGCCGGGGCGGCGTCGACGGGCGAGAAGTGAACCGAGTCGTAGGCATCGCGGTCGAGCATGCCCTCCCGCGCGGAGACGATGACCGGGATCAGGGCCTGCCCGGCGACGTTGGTCGCGGTGCGGATCATGTCCACGATCGGTTCGATGGCGAGGAGCAGGCCGACGCCCTCCAGGGGCAGGCCGAGCGTGGAGAGGGTGAGGGTCAGCATCACCGTCGCGCCGGTGAGGCCGGCCGTGGCGGCGGAGCCGACCACCGAGACGAAGGCGATCAGCAGGTAGTCGCCCACGCCCAGCGGGACGTCGAAGATCTGGGCGACGAAGATCGCGGCGATGGCGGGGTAGACCGCGGCGCAGCCGTCCATCTTCGTGGTCGCCCCGAACGGGACGGCGAAACTCGCGTACTCCTTGGGCACGCCGAGGCGCTCGGTGACCTTCTGGGTGAGCGGCATGGTGCCGACGGAGGAGCGGGAGACGAAGGCCAGCTGGATCGCGGGCCAGGCGCCCTTGAAGAACTGGACCGGGTTGATCCGGGCGACGCCCGCGAGCAGCGCCGGGTAGACGCCGAACAGGACGATCAGGCAGCCGATGTAGATGTCGGCGGTGAAGGTCGCGTACTGGCCGATCAGGTCCCAGCCGTAGGTCGCGATGGCGTTTCCGATGAGGCCGAGGGTGCCGAGCGGGGCGAGGCGGATGACCCACCACAGCGCCTTCTGGAGGAGTTCGAGGACGGACTCGCTCAGGGTGAGGATCGGCTGGGCCTTCTCGCCGAGCTGGAGGGCGGCGACACCGGCGACGGCGGCCAGGAAGACGATCTGCAGCACGTTCAGCTCGGTGAACGGTGTGATCACGTCGGTCGGCACGATGCCGGTCAGGAAGTCGAGCCAGGAGCCGGTCTTCTTGGGCATCCCGCCGTCCGCGGGGGTGAGTCCGGTGCCCGCGCCGGGGTTGGTGACCAGGCCGATCGCGAGGCCGATGGCCACCGCGATCAGCGAGGTGATCAGGAACCAGAGGAGGGTGCGCGAGGCCAGCCGGGCCGCGTTGTTGACCTTCCGCAGGTTGGTGACGGAGACCAGGATCGCGAAGAAGACGAGCGGTGCCACGGCCAGCTTGAGCAGGCCGATGAAGACACCGCCGGTCCTCTCCAGGGCCGTGAGCAGCCAGGTGACGTCCTGGCTGCGGCCGATCCAGCCGAGCAGGACGCCCAGGACGAGGCCGGCGAGTATCTGGACCCAGAAGGGGACCCTCATGGGCAGCTTGAAGGACTTCGTGTTCGTGGACACGGACATGCTCCGTCGGGGGGAAGGGGGGAGTGCGTGAGGACGGGAGGTGGCGCCGGGGCAGCGGGGCGCCGCGGACGTGGGAAGCGCCGCGCACGGGAGGGTCGGGCCTCCGTGGGCGTCAGGACGTCAGGGCGCCGGGAACGTCAGGGGTGACAGTTCGCGGTGGTGACCCGGCAGAGGTCCACGTGCAGGCGTGCCACGAGGAGGACCCTCCGGGGCGTGGGGAACACGGCTGCTGACTTCACCCCACGACCTTAACACCTGCCCTTTGAGACTCCCATAGCCTTACTTTGAGAGGAGGAGATCGAAAAGCACCCACACAACACAAAGAACCCCGGTTTCCGTGGGTTTGACGGAGACCGGGGTGCCGGACGATGCGGACGGAGCGGCGCGCAGGTGAGGGACCTCACACCGCCTACGAGGTCTGCGCCTGCTCCTGCTGAGTCTGTGCCTGGCTCTGCGCCTGGCTCTGCGTCGGGGTGCGGGCGGCGTCGTCGGCCACGTCCTCCTGGTTGCGGTCGGCCTCCAGCTTGGCCTTCGCCCGGTCGACCCGCCGCACGATCCGCTCCGAGGCCCGGTCCCGTTCCTTGCGCAGCACGACGAGGCTGATCGGGGCCGAGAGCAGCATGGCGAGCAGGATCATCCACAGACCGTTGGAGTCGCCGAGGCCGCGCGGGGCGAGGCCGGCGTAGACGAGGCCCCAGACGACCAGGAGGCAGCCCACGAAGATCCCGAAGCGCATCAACGTGTAGCGGAGCATCTCATCCACTCTCCTGGACGAACGGTCAGAACGTGTCCCAATGGGACATCCTCCAGTGAAGCACGTCCGCCCCCGGAGCCCCCGGGCGGGGGGTCAGGCGAGCGGCAGCAGCATGACGACGTCGTCCCGCTCGTCGCCCGGGGCCACCCGGATCGCACCGGGGATCCGGCCGACCTCCTTGTACCCGCAGGAGCCGTAGAAGCGCTCCAGGCCGAGTCCGCCGCGGCAGGTGAGCCGTATCCCCTCGATGCCGGGGAGGGTGCGGGCGGCCCGTTCCGCGGCGGCGAGCAGGTCGCGGCCGTACCCCTTGCCCTGGTGGCGGGGGTGGACCATCACCGTGTACAGCCAGAGCCAGTGGGTCATCAGCCGGTGGGTGTTGAGGGTGAGGAACGCCGTCGCGGCCACCCGCCCCTGCTCGTCGTGCCCGACGAGGAGCCGGGACCGCTCCTCGGCCATCGCCACGAACTGCCGCACCAGCTCCGGCCGGACCTCGTCCCGCGTCACCGGCGGCACGAAGCCGACGGCACCGCCCGCCTCGGTGACGTCGACCCACAACTCCAGAATGCCGTCACGGAGTTCCGCGGTGACGGGCGGATCCAGCGTGAAGACGAGAGACACGGTACGGATTCTCCCTCAGACCCGCATCGGCTGCGGGGACTCGCGGCGGGCGGGGTCGGCGGCGTCGTACTCACGGATGATCTCGTACCGCGTGTTGCGCTCCACGGGGCGGAAGCCGGCGTCGCGGATCAGGTCCAGCAGGTCCTCGCGGGTGAGCTTGTCCGGCGTGCCGAAGTCGTCCGCGTCGTGGGTGATCTTGTACTCGACGACGGAGCCGTCCATGTCGTCCGCGCCGTACTGGAGGGCGAGTTGGGCGGTGTTGACGCCGTGCATCACCCAGAAGACCTTGACGTGCGGGACGTTGTCGAAGAGGAGGCGGGAGACCGCGAACGTCTTCAGCGCCTCGGCGCCGGTCGCCATCTGCGTCCTGGACTGGAGGCGGTTGCGGATCTTGCCGTCCTTCATGTCCACGAAGTCGTGCTGGTAGCGCAGCGGGATGAAGACCTGGAAACCGCCGGTCTCGTCCTGGAGTTCACGCAGCCGCAGCACGTGGTCGACGCGGTGGCGGGGCTCCTCGATGTGGCCGTAGAGCATGGTGCAGGGCGTCTTCAGCCCCTTCTCGTGCGCCAGCCGGTGGATCCGCGACCAGTCCTCCCAGTGGGTGCGGTGGTCGACGATGTGCTGCCGGACCTCCCAGTCGAAGATCTCCGCGCCGCCGCCGGTGAGGGACTCGAGCCCGGCGTCGATCAGTTCGTCGAGGATCTCGGAGGCGGACATCCCGGAGATGGTCTCGAAGTGGTGGATCTCGGTGGCGGTGAACGCCTTCAGGGACACGTCCGGCAGCGCGGCCTTCAACTCGCGCAGGGAACGCGGGTAGTAGCGCCACGGCAGGTTCGGGTGGAGCCCGTTGACGATGTGCAGCTCGGTGAGGTTCTCCGCCTCCATCTCCTTCGCGAGCCTCACCGCCTCCTCGATGCGCATCGTGTACGCGTCCTTCTCCCCCGGCTTGCGCTGGAAGGAGCAGTACGCGCAGGAGGCGGTGCACACGTTGGTCATGTTGAGGTGGCGGTTGACGTTGAAGTGGACGACGTCGCCGTTCTTCCGCGTCCGCACCTCGTGCGCCAGCCCGCCCAGCCAGGCCAGGTCGTCCGACTCGTACAGCGCGATGCCGTCCTCGCGGGACAGCCGCTCACCGGAGCGGACCTTCTCCTCCAGCTCGCGCTTGAGCCCGACGTCCATGCCGATACCCCTTTTCCGAGTTTTCCTGAGAGACCCTGAGACAGACTCCGCCCACCGTAACGCCCCGGCTACCGGACCTCTTCGGGCAGCTCACCCACGCGGTTCTCCCACTTCGTGGAGAGCACGATGGTGGTACGGGTCCGGGAGACGCCCTTGGTGCCGGACAGCCGGCGGATGGTCCGCTCCAGCCCGTCCACGTCGGCCGCCCGCACCTTGAGCATGTAGGAGTCCTCGCCGGCGATGAACCAGCAGTCCTCGATCTCGCTCAGGTCCTTCAGCCGCTGCGCCACGTCCTCGTGGTCGGCGGCGTCGGAGAGCGAGATGCCGATCAGGGCCGTCACCCCGAGGCCGAGCGAGGCGGCGTCCACGGTGGCGCGGTAGCCGGTGATGACGCCGGCCGCCTCCAGCCGGTTGATGCGGTCGGTGACGCTGGGGCCCGACAGTCCGACGAGGCGCCCCAGCTCGGCGTAGGAGGCACGGCCGTTCTCTCTCAGGGCCTGGATGAGCTGCCTGTCCACCGCGTCCATGGGATCGAAGCCTTCCGCTGAAGATTCTGGAGTTTGCTGAGAGCTGAGAAGTGGTTCGAGTGGTGGTGCTGCTGATGCTGCGGGTGCTGCTGTTGATGATGGTGACGCTGTGGGTGCTGGTTCTGATGCTGTGGGTGCTGGTGCCGCGACGGGCTCCACGGACTCGAAGGGCTCCAGGGAACCTCCGGCCTCCCCGGGCTCACTCGGTACGGGTGGACCCGCCGCCGAGTTCGCCCTTCCACCGGCGGTAGAGCCGGTGCTCGACGCCCGCCGCGTCGAGCACGCGTCCGGCGACGAAGTCCACCAGGTCCTGGATGTGCGTCGCGCCCGCGTAGAAGCCCGGCGAGGCGGGCACCACGGCCGCGCCCGCGTCATCGAGGGTGACCAGGTGCCGCAGGGTCTGGCCGTTCAACGGGGTCTCCCGGACGGCCACGACCAGCTTGCGCCCCTCCTTCAGGGTCACGCTCGCCGCCCGCTGCAACAGGTCCTTGGACAGCCCGAGCGCCACCCCGGCCACACAGGCCGTGGAGGCCGGCACGATCAGCATGCCCTTGTGCGGGTACGAGCCGGAGGAGGGACCCGCCGCGAGGTCGCCGGCGGCCCAGTGCCGTACGCCGTCGAGGTCCACGGCGAAGGTGCCGGGCTTGCCGTCCGCCCCCCGGGACAGCCATTCCCGCAGGTCGTCGCGCCAGTGGGCGTCCCTGAAGGAGATGCCGGTCTCGTCCAGCAGGGTGAGCCGCGAGGCACGGCTGACGACGAGGTCGACGCTCTCCCCCGCCTGGAGGAGCGCGCGCAGCACGGCAGCCGCATACGGCGTGCCGGAAGCGCCGGACACCCCCAGGATCCAAGGCGTTCGGGTCGTCTCTCCTGGCTTGAGGTGGTTCACGACACCGAGCCTATCCGGCATGGTGGGGTGGGAACCGGGCAAGGGGGTCGGTCCGTTCCCCAGGCGGACGATTCAGACGGAGGGGGTTGCCGTGTCCAACAGCGGTTCACCGTGGTCGGGACGCGAGCGGGCGAAGACGGCTGCCGTGGTGATGGTGGGCTGGGTGGCGCTGCTGTGGCTGCTGGAAGTGGCCGACACCGTCTTTGGCCATGCTCTGGACGACTTCGGCGTCGTACCGCGCACGGTCTCGGAGCTGACCGACGTCGTCCCCTCCGCCTTCGTCCACTTCGGCTTCGCCCATGTCGCGGCGAACAGCGTGCCGCTGCTGGTGCTCGGCTTCCTCGCCGCCCTGGGCGGTCTGCGCCGGTTCGCCGCCGTGTGCGCGCTGATCATCGTCGCCGACGGGCTGGGGGTGTGGCTCATCGCCCCGGCGCACACCAACACGGCGGGCGCCTCCGGCCTGATCTTCGGCCTCTTCGGCTTCCTGCTGTGCAGCGGGTTCGTGGAGCGCCGGCCGATGGGCGTCGTCGTCGGGGTGCTGGTCGGCGCGGTCTGGGGCGGCTCGATCCTCGCGGGCATCGCCCCCGGCCAGACCGGCGTCAGCTGGCAGGGCCACCTCATCGGCCTGCTGGCCGGCGTGGCGGCGGCCTTCCTGTTCCGCCGCGCCCCCGAACGCCGGGACGCGCTCACCGTGTGAGGCCGAGGATCGAGCACGACCCCGCCCGAAAGGGCTACAAGGTCAGCCCCCGCACCAGCAGGTCGAGCAGCGCGCAGACGAAAAGCGCGATGCCGATGAAACCGTTGACGCTGAAGAACGCCCGGTTCAGGCGGGTCAGGTCGGTCGGGCGGACGATGGTGTGCTCGTAGACGAAGGCGCCCGCGACGATCAGGAGGCCGAGCCAGAAGAAGGCGCCGGCGCCGGTGAGGAGCGCGTACCAGACGAACAGGGCCGTCGTCACGGCGTGGCAGGCGCGGGCGCCCCAGACGGCGGCCGGGATGCCGAAGCGGGCCGGGACCGACTTCACGCCGGCCTCGCGGTCGGATTCGACGTCCTGGCAGGCGTAGATCAGGTCGAAGCCGCCGATCCAGACGCCGACCGCGAGGCCGAGGACGACCGCCTCCCAGGACCAGGCGCCGGTGATCGCCAGCCAGCCGCCGACCGGTCCCATGGCCTGGGCGAGGCCCAGTATGGCCTGCGGGAAGTCGGTGAACCGCTTGCCGTACGGATAGACCACCATCGGGATCACCGCGATGGGCGCGAGGGCCAGGCAGAGCGGGTTGAGCAGGGCCGCCGCGACCAGGAACACCACGAGGGCGATCAGCGCGCCGGTCCACGCGTGCTTCACCGACACCGCGCCGGTGACCAGTTCGCGGTGTGCGGTGCGCGGGTTACGGGCGTCGATCTCGCGGTCGATGATCCGGTTGGCGGCCATCGCGAAGGTGCGCAGGCCGACCATGGCGATCGTGACCAGGAGCAGCCGGCCCCAGTGGATGTTCCTGTCCCACTCGTACATCGCGGTGAGGGCCGCGATGTAGGCGAAGGGGAGGGCGAAGACCGAGTGCTCGATCATCACCAGGCGCAGGAACGCCTTCGTGCGCCCCGGCTGCCGCGGGAGCGCGGCGGAGGCCGACGTCACAGTCCGTACTCCTTCCAGCGGCGGTCGACCAGCGCCGCCGTGGCCGGGTCGGACTCGACCATGTCGGGCCAGCCGCCGTCGCGCGTGTACCCCTCCTCGGGCCACTTCTTCGTCGCGTCGATGCCCGCCTTGCCGCCCCAGAACTGCTGGTAGGAGGCGTGGTCGAGGTGGTCGACGGGGCCTTCGACGAGGCTGAGGTCGCGGGCGTAGTCGGTGTTGCCGAGGGCGCGCCAGGCGACCTCGTGCAGGTCGTGCACGTCGCAGTCGGAGTCGACGACCACGATCAGCTTGGTCAGCGACATCATGTGGGCGCCCCAGACCGCGTGCATCACCTTCTGGGCGTGCTTGGGGTACTTCTTGTCGATCGAGATGATCGCGCAGTTGTGGAAGCCGCCCGCCTCGGGGAGGTGGTAGTCCACGATGTCCGGGATGATGATCTTGAGGAGGGGGAGGAAGAAGCGCTCGGTGGCGCGGCCCAGCGGGCCGTCCTCCGTCGGCGGCCGGCCGACCACGATCGACTGGAGCAGCGGGCGCTTGCGCATCGTGACGCAGTCGATCTTCAGGGCGGGGAACGGTTCCTGCGGCGTGTAGAAGCCGGTGTGGTCGCCGAACGGGCCCTCGGGGAGCATCTCCCCCGGCTCCAGCCAGCCCTCGATGACGACCTCGGCCTGCGCCGGGACCTGGAGCGGGACCGTCTTGCAGTCGACCATCTCGATCCGCTTGCCCTGCACGAACCCGGCGAACAGGTACTCGTCGATGTCGCCGGGGAGCGGCGCGGTGGAGGCGTACGTCACGGCGGGCGGGCAGCCGAAGGCGATGGCGACCGGGAGCCGCTCACCGCGCCGGGCCGCCACCTGGTAGTGGTTGCGGCTGTCCTTGTGGATCTGCCAGTGCATGCCGATGGTGCGCTTGTCGTGGCGCTGGAGCCGGTACAGGCCGAGGTTGCGGATGCCCGTCTCGGGGTCCTTGGTGTGGGTCAGGCCCAGGTTGAAGAAGGAACCGCCGTCCTTGGGCCAGGTGAACAGCGCGGGGAGCCGGTCGAGGTCCACGTCGTCGCCGTGCAGGACGACCTCGTGCACCGGGGCGTCCTTCACCTTCTTCGGCGGCACGTGGGTCATCGAGCCGAGCTTGCCGAACGCCTCGCGCACGCCGATGAAGCCCTGGGGCAGCTCGGGCTTGAGCAGACCGCCGATCTTCTCGCTGATCTCGCCGTACGACTTCAGGCCGAGCGCCTTCAGCAGCCGGCGGTCGGTGCCGTACACGTTCATGGCGAGGGGCATGCTCGAGCCGCGCACGTTCTCGAAGAGCAGTGCGGGACCGCCGGCCTTCTGCACCCGGTCGACGATCTCACCGACCTCCAGGTAGGGGTCGACCTCTGCCTTGACGCGCTTGAGGTCGCCCTCGCGCTCGAGTGCCCTGAGCAGGGAGCGAAGATCGTCGTAAGCCATGGGGTCAAGTATCCCCGAACGGTTACCCTGGGCCTGTACCTGGGGGCTGTGCCGACGTCCCCGACGACCCCTTCTCTGGAGAGGCCCATGCTCCGGGTGCTGATGTTCCTCGTCCCCCTCGCGCTGAGCGTCTACGCGTTCATCGACTGCATCAGCACGAAGGACGAGGACATTCGTCACATGCCCAAACCCCTGTGGGCCATCCTCGTGCTGCTGTTCCCGCTCGTCGGCTCCATCTCGTGGATCATCGCGGGCAAGAAGCGGCATCCGCTGGGCGCGGGCGGCCAGGTCGGTTCCGCCTGGAGCCGGGGCGGCGGCGGCCGTCAGCAGTGGGTCGCCCCGGACGACAACCCCGACTTCCTCAAGTCGCTGAACGAGGAGAAGGACCGGGACCCGGACGACAGCCCGGGCGACAAGGGCAAGGGCACGGACGCCTAGGGCACGGACGGTCAGGGCACGGACGGCCAGGACGCAGCCGGGGGCCGGGGCGCGGCCGACGGCGGCGTCGGGCGTCCTTCGCACCGCCGTTCGGGGGGCCATCCGTTCCGCCGAAAAGCGCCGACACGCCGCGTATCGGCTCGTGGAAACGGCATTCCCCTGATCGGGTCTGTCTCATCTGCGAACGGAGACGCCCCCGTGCGAATGACCGACATCCAACGGTGCGGAATCCGGCCGGGACGGCTCGTCGAGTGGACACTCAGTCCGAGGACCCTGGACATCGCTGCCGTGCTGCCGGAGGACGCGCGGCCACCGGCATACATCCAGGAGTCCCACATCAGGACGGCCCGGTCCGTCCGTGACGACGGCCTGTTCGTGCCGACCTGGCTCGGCGCGTCCTTCGACATGCCGGGCCCGGTCGACCTCGACGTGCTGCAGGAGGCCCTGCGCGGCTGGACGCTGCGGCACGAGACGTTGCGCAGCGGCTTCCGCTGGACCGGCGACGCGGGCGCCCCGATGCGCCGGTTCACGCTCGCCCCGGAGGAGGTGTCGCTGCACCGCGAGGACGTCGGCGACTTCCCGGACGCGACGGAACTGGTCCGCCACCTCCAGGACCGCTTCGACGCGACGGCGGACGCGCTGCGCTGGCCCAACCTGATCTACACGGCGGTCGTCCACGACGCCGGCACCAGCGTGTACATGGCCTTCGACCACAGCAACGTCGACGCCTACTCCCTCTACCGCATCCCCGCCGAGATCCACGAGTTGTACGCGGCCGGCCTCACGGGCCGGGCCGTGGAGCACCCCCCGGTCGGCAGCTACGTCGACTTCTGCGAGGCCGAGCGGGCGGAGGCGGACCGGATCGACGGCACCCATGACATCGTCGGCCGCTGGCGGGAGTTCATCCAGCGGTGCGACGGGCGGCTGCCCTCCTTCCCGGTCGACCTCGGTCTGACGCCCGGTGGCGGGCTGCCCGAGCAGAGGCTCATGCGGGAGCCGCTCGTGGACGCGGCCGACGCCGCCGGGTTCGAGGCGTACTGCCGCCCCCAGGGCGGCAGCCTGGTCGGCATCCTGGCCGCCACCGCGCTCATCGTCCACGAGATCGGCGGGGAGCCCGTCTACCGCACGGTCGTGCCGTTCCACACCCGGACCAGGTCCCGGTGGTCGCAGTCCGTGGGCTGGTACGTCGGCGGCGCGCCGATCGAGATCCCCGTGGAGCGGGCGACCGACTTCCCGAGCGCGCTGCGCACCGTGCGCGAGGCGCTGCACGCCAACCGGCGGCTGTCCAGGATGCCCATCGACCGGGTGCTGCGCCTGCTCGGCACGGACTTCCGCCCCACCTCCCCGGACCTGTACTCGATCGTCTCGTACGCGGACTCCCGGGACATCCCCGGTTCCGACCGCTGGGCCGACCTGAACGCGTACGGGCTGCTCAGGGTGTCGTACGGCGACCAGGTGTGCGCGTGGGTCACCCGGCTCCGGGAGGGCCTGTGGTTCGCGAGCCGCTACCCGGACACCGAGATGGCGCACAAGAACCTGCGGCTGTACGCGGAGCGGCTGCGGGACGTCGTCACGAGCGCCGCCCGGGAGCGGGGCCCTGCCTGAGCCCGGGCTTCGGCGAGTCGGGCGGGGTGCGCCGGCTCAGCGCAGGCGCGAGGAGGACAGGATCGACAGCAGGTGGGCCGGGACCATCAGCCAGGTGATCACGGCCAGCGCGCCCAGCGCCCAGCGGGTCGGCTCGATACCGCCGGTCACCGCGTCGACGACCGCCGCGACCAGCAGGACGAGGGAGGCCTCGATGCCGTTGGTCACCCGGTGGATCTTGAAGGCGGCGGCGATGCGGCGCACGGTGGCCACGCCCTGCGAGCGCGGGCGGGTCGACTCGTCGTCGGCGACGGCCAGGCCGCGCCGGGCGCGGGCGACGTCCACCAGGTCGGTGGAGGCCTTGAGCAGGACGACCCCGAGGGCGGTGGCCAGCCCCACCGACAGCCAGCCGCCGACGCCGGACTCGGCGGCCCGGTACCCCGCGCCCGCCAGCAGCGCCGCGTCGGCGAGGTAGGCGCCGAGCCGGTCGACGTAGATGCCGGTCGCGCTGTTCTGGCCCTTCCAGCGGGCGACCTCGCCGTCCACGCAGTCGAAGAGCAGGAACAGCTGCATGAGGATCACGGCGAGGATCGCACCGGTCAGGCCGGGGATCATCAGCGCGGCGCCGGCGGCGACCCCGCACACGACCATGGTCCAGGTCAGCTGGTCCGGGGTGACCGGGGTGCGCACCAGTTGGCGGGTCGCGCGCAGCGAGATCCGGCGCATGTAGAGGCGGCCCGCCCAGTGTTCGCCGTTCCGGCTCGCCAGCTTGGCCTGCGGCTGGCAGACCTCCCGCAGCTCCTCCAACTCCGGAGCAGCACCCATGACGTTCCTCCCACCCGGACCCGGCCGCCGCTCACACGGCGATGATCGAGCCAGCAGGCTACGCCCCGGTGTTCTCCCGGACGCGGGAGGGAGCCTCCAGGTGCTCGTCCGAGGTGACCCCGCCTCACGAACCGGGGCATACCGGCCCCTTCACCGGACTCCTTCCGGACATGCGGAGGGCGGGGCCCGAAGACCCCGCCCGACGAACGGAAAAGCCCGGCTCGGGGCCAGACCAGGCAGTACGCCTGGTGCCCCGCTTCGTGCAGCCGGTGCGAGAAGTCCTGCCACTCGTGCAGCGATTGGAAGTGGGAGGGCACTGACCTGAGGTTTCGCAGCGAAAGCAGAGCCGACCTGCGAAAACGTGTCTCCGTAGTTCTCGCCGTTCAGCACCGTTTCCCAGGCCCATGTGCCCTGGATGTGCCCTCAGGGCACGTGCGTGGGGAGGCGTCCGCTACGGGCTTTCGCGCCCATTTGGTGCCCATTAGGCATCGTTCGCCCGCCAGTTGGACACTATTTCACGCCAACATCGTTTGTCGCCTTCGCCTGTCGCGCATCGCGGTTTACGGTGATCCCAATGTGAGTGATCTATAAAAGAAAATCGCAGGGGGAAAGATGCGTAGGAGACGTCCGATACGTACGGCTTCAACGGTTGCGGGGCTGCGGTCCTCCTCGCCGCGGTGATCACGGGTGGTGCGACGGCCCAGGCGCAGGAGCGTCCGGTTCTCCCTGTGGTCGCGGCGGCCGACAACCGTCCCGACGTCCGGGCCCTGTCCTCTGATGAACGGCAGGATCTGCAGGCGGAGATCGACGAGGTGCTCGCCGAGACCGACAACGGGGGCGTGCAGATCAGCGCCAACGAGATCTCCTGGAACGGTGGCGAACCGATCCTGGCCTTCCCGTTTCCTGGCGAGACCGAGGCACCACCCTCCAGTGCCGCGGCGCTCCGCGCCGAAGGGCTCAGCGCGACGGCTGATGTCGAACCGCTGGTCAACTGGGAGAAATGCCCTGCGGGCGCCGACGACAACCGCTGGTACTGCTTCTACCAGTACTCCGGCTTCGGGGGGCGCCGACTTCAGTGGAACCATGCGCACTGCTCCAAGGGCATCCGGTTCGCGGACTACGGCTTCGACAACAAGACCACCGCATGGGTGAACACGACCAAGAACGCCGATGAAGTGGGGATGATCGTCACCGTCTACGACGGTTGGTTCACGGACACCCTGTGGAGGGAACAGCCGTGGACCAAGGTGAGCAAGGTGGACTCGTTCCACGACAACAAGGCCAGCAGTTTCAGAGCCTGCCGGAAGTAGCGCAGACCGGCGGGGCGGAGAACGGAACGAAGCGGCTGGGCGCCCTCGGTCTTGTACCGGGGCGCCCAGCCGTTCCGTTGTCGTGGTCGGCCAGATCAGTGGGACAGCGGATCTATCGCCTCGACGCGGGCTGCCAGGTCGAGGTACAGGGCTTCCAACCTCTTCACGCGTTCGACGATGTCCTCTTGCGGTTCACCCACCGCGTGCTCGGGGCCGGGATCGAGGAAGTACGTATCCCGGTACTCATCGTGCAATTGCAGGAGCCCGGTCCTGCGGAGTTCCTGGATCGCGCCGTGAATGTCTTCCTCCTGGATGCCGTACTGGTCCCGCACCTCGGGGACCGTCGGCAGAATGTCACCGAAGACGTAGCGGCGTTCGGCCAGGCCATCGCGGATGTGGCTGACGAATTCCCCACATGCCTGTTCCGTATCGCTTGTCGTCGGCCCGGGCAAGTGGATCGCCTTCAGGTATGGGGGCCTGTCGTACTTCCTTTCAGACATCGCTCAGGGCCTCCGCTCGATCGTCGACACACTGCCCCGCTTCAGCGTCTCGGTCACGCTGAGAGTGGCGGGGACGGACAGGTTGAGGCGCCGTGCGTGTCCGAACAGGGCCGACTCCGTGCCCGCGGGGTAACCCGTCTCCGGGTCGAACAGCACTGATTCCCGTTGCGTGCTGCCGTCCAGCGTCTCGTTCTGCGACACGGCGATCACATCCTGTCCGTTCCAGGTCGTAGCGGTGGCCACGGCCATGCCGGTGCTGCCGGCAAGGACCCGCAGCGCGGCGGCGCGGAGACGCGGATCCACCGGGCCGGATCTCGCCACGTAGCCGAGCAGGTCGTTCACTCCGTAAATGATCGCCCCGCCCTCCCAGTTCACCTTCGCCAACTGCTGTGCGAGTTTTCCGGGGTCGGTGGCGAACGGAGCGACCGCCCCCCAGTCCCCGCCTTCCGGAGAAGGGAACTTGCCGGGCCCGAACGTCCGGTCCTCGACCCCGGTACCGGCGACCAGTCCCGCCCCTTCGGCTTCCTTCCGCTGCGCGGGGTTGGGGTAGATCGGCTCACCGAACGCGCTGCGCTGACGTCCGGAATGGTCCTTGCCCACCCAGGACTCGGTCACGGTGGGCACGGCGGCGTTGGCAACACCTCCCGGAACGTCCCCGGCGGTGTTGAGCCACCAGCCCCACGCCTTCGAGTACTGGTAGGCGCCCAGCGCCGCTTCGGGTTCGAGCCTTTCGACGCGCCGCGCGAAGGCGAGGAGGAAATCGCGCGCCGACTGTCCCTCGACGGGCTGTAGGGACAGTACAGGTGGCGTGTATGCGACGGGTGTCACCACGTCGCTGTCCGGGAGGAAGTTCCGGCCCCCCACGGCCAGGACCGTGCCGACGCCCACGATCGCTGCTCCCGCGAGGAGCCGCCGTCGACCCAGATGTACCTGTCGCGGACGACGGGTGGACCGCAGAGCCCGGAGTGTGTGCTCCGCTTGTGACGGCAGGGCGGCGCGGGCAGACTCGACGAGACCCGCTGGATCATTGGCGGTGGTCAGGAGTCCTCGGACCCGCTCCACGTCTCGCTTCACGTTGCAGTCCTCTCCGTAGTTACAGGGCGATGGTCGGCGACCGCATGAACGTCCTTCGCGAGTTCGTGCTCCAATCTTCGCCGGGCCCTGTGCAGGCGCACGGCGAAGGTGGCTTTGCTGCACCCGAGAGCCTGGGCCGCCTCATGCGGATCGAGACCGTCCCAGGAGACGAGCATCAGCACCTCACGGTCGCCCTCGGACAGCCGCGTGAGAATACGGGCGGCGCCCATGCGCGCCAGCACCCGGGTGTCCGCGCCGGGTTCGTCCGTGTACGTGTCCTTCTCGCCGCGCAGCCGACCTGCCAGCCGATCCGCCCGCTCCTGGGATCGCCACGTGTTGGCGACGACCCGCCGGGCAATGCCGTACAGCCACGGCAAGGCGGCGCCCCGCTTCGTCGACCAACGCTCCCAGGCGATGGCGAACACCTCCGAAGCAGCATCGTCGATCAGATCCGGGGCGAGTCGGCGCGTCAGATACCTCACCACGGCGTGGTACGAGTCCCGGTACGACGCCTCGAACCGGGACCACTCGTCCGCGACCTCACTCACGCGGCCTCCCCTTCCGATGATGCTCGCAGACCGTTTGTGTCCGTCACCCCCTCGCGATTACAGCAACCGACCGTGAAATCCCTTCCCGCGCCATCAAAAGAGATCCGCGGCCAGTGGTCAGTCTGGTTCGGTCATCGGTTGCGGCGGAACGGGTCGGGGGTGCCACCGCGCAGCACGCCGTGCACGAGCTGGGCAACCTCGGCGGCCCCGGCCTTCGTCGCCGGGGCGTGGATCGTGCAGGAGGGCGTGCGGGTGGCGTTGAGCATCAGCTCCCACCCGCTGTTCGAGCACAGCGGGTGGACAGCTTGGTCAGCTCGGCGGAGGTTCGCTCGGTCGCCGAGCGGCCGCACTTCCGGGAGATAGCCCCGGCGGCGGAGAGCACGAGGAAGTTGCGGTCGGCGCACCCAGCTGCGAGGCGAGGAATGTGGGCAGGTTCTGGTGCCCGTACGGCAGCGGGTCATCGGGCTGCGCCATGACCTGGACGCCGTTCTCCCCGTAGCCGTACAAGGTGCCGATCACCCCGTGCGTGGAGGCGCTCTGCGCGAGGAAGACCGTGGGGTCGTCCTCCGTGTGCGGGCAGAGCCGGGCGGTGCTGCGGGCGTGCCGGGCGCGCACCGGCGGCTGGTTCGTCAGGACTAGCAGTGCGTCGGGCTCCAACGTCCCGGGGACCGGCGAGGAAGATGAACCCCGGCGGGGTCCGTGCGTGCTCCGCGCAGCCCTGGCAGCGCAGCGTCTGCACCGTCCTCCTCTGCCGGTAGGGGTGCGTCGGCTTCCACTGCGGTTCCCCTGTCGGCCGGCCGCGCTCATCCAGCGGGTCGAAGGAGCAGCGCGCCGACGGCACGCCTCGCAGGTCGCGGTCCTGGAGAGCGTCGAGGCGCTGTCCGAGTACCTCGGTCACTCGGGGCCGGGCTTCACGCTGCGGACGTACACACGCCTGCTGCCGTCCAGCGAGACCCGCACCCGCAGGGCGATCGACGACGCCTTCAACGAAGTTGAGGCGGAAGACAATGGCGACCCGTCCGCCGTCCAGGGCACATCAGTGCCCCTCAGCGAAACCGATGTGCCCTCGATGTGCCCTGGCAGTCTGACGGCCCTTTCGGGCACAGACGAGGGCGGGGCCCGAAAGCCCCGCCCAGACCACCGAAACCCCAGGTCAGGGCCAGACCAGGCAGTACGCCTGGTGCCCCGCCTCGTGCAGCCGGTGCGAGAAGTCCTGCCACTCGTGCAGCAGCCGGTAGACGTTGAAGGCGTCGTTGGGGCCGCCGCGGTCGGGGACCGTGGACCAGATGAAGGCCGCCGCGCCCACCGCCTCCTCGCCGATGCCGCGCAGCGGGTCGACGACCGTCATGGGGAGTTTCACGACCGCGTAGTCGGGGTGCAGGACGACCAGTTCCAGGGGCGGCACCTTGTGCAGGGGGACGCCTTCGATGCCGGTGAGCACCATGGCGGCCATCGTCTCCGGCTTGATCTTGGTGAACATGCCGCCCATGCCGAGCTCGTCGCCGCCGAGTTCCTCGGGGCGCATGGAGATCGGGACGCGGGCGGCGGTGGCACCGTCCGGCGCGCCGAAATACTTGTAGGTCACCCCCACTCGACCACCATTCCTGCTTCCCGCGCTCGACGGGTCGATCGACTCGGCCTCGCCCGGAACACCGTGTGCCCGACGGGCCTTGTCCGCCTCTTCCGCCTCGCGCCGGTGCCTTCCCCGCCGGGAACGTCGAGGACCGAGGTCGTCAGTCCCCTCGCCCAGTCCGCCACCGCGATGCATATCTCCACCCGACTGCTTTTCTAGGCCGCGCGGCGCCGCCACGCAACCCGATCATCGTGTCAGTGACCTCCCCCACGGCCGCCCGCCGAAACGTGCGGTGTTGCATCTGCCCGCGGGACCTTCCCAGCGTCCGGCCGCCTCGGGCCGGGTGAGCTGTGTCTACTCGGACGCCAGTTTCGCAGATCACGGGCGATCCGGGACCGGATGTCCCCGCAGGTGGCTGGATACCCGGGCCCGTGGCCGACCGCATGGGACGACCATACGAAACAGACGTACGAAATGGTTGTACGAACAGGCGGGGCGGATCACTCAGCCGACGGGCCCGCCGGCGGCCCGGCCGTGGGCCGCCCGGATCCGTCCGGACCCGTCCGGACCCGCTTCACGCCCCGGCCTCCGGCCCCCCGCTGCCGCCTGGCCTACCCTGAACAGGTCACTCGCACCCCGAGTCCGAGATGTCGGAGAGGTCGGAGAAGTCGCAGGTCATGAGCGAACTGCCATACCCATACGAAGCCCAAGCCTCGCAGGCGCTGTTCGACCGTGCCGCGGCCGTCACCCCCGGTGGCGTGAACTCGCCGGTGCGCGCCTTCCGCGCCGTCGGCGGCACGCCCCGGTTCATGGTGTCCGGCACCGGCCCGTACCTGACCGACGCCGACGGACGGGAGTACGTCGACCTGGTCTGCTCCTGGGGTCCGATGATCCTCGGGCACGCGCACCCCGAGGTGGTCGCCGCCGTGCAGGAGGCCGTCACCCGCGGGACCTCCTTCGGCACGCCCGGTGAGGGCGAGGTCGCGCTCGCCGAGGAGATGGTCGCCCGGGTCGAGCCGCTGGAGCAGGTCCGGCTGGTGTCCAGCGGCACCGAGGCCACCATGTCGGCGATCCGGCTCGCCCGCGGCTTCACGCAGCGCGCCAAGGTGATCAAGTTCGCCGGGTGCTACCACGGCCACGTGGACGCGCTGCTGGCCGCGGCGGGGTCGGGTCTCGCCACGTTCGCGCTCCCGGACACCCCCGGCGTCACGGGGGCCCAGGCCGGCGACACGATCGTCCTGCCGTACAACGACCTCGAGGCCGTGCACGCGGCCTTCGCCGCGCACCCCGGCGAGATCGCCTGTGTGATCACCGAGGCCTCCCCGGGCAACATGGGCGTCGTACCGCCGCTGCCCGGGTTCAACCAGGGGCTCAAGGACGCCTGCGCCGCGAACGGCGCGCTGTACATCTCCGACGAGGTGATGACCGGGTTCCGCACCAGTCGCGCCGGATGGTACGGCGTCGACGGGGTGCGGCCCGACCTGATGACCTTCGGCAAGGTGATGGGCGGCGGCTTCCCGGCCGCGGCCTTCGGCGGGCGGGCCGACGTCATGGCGCACCTCGCCCCCGCCGGGCCCGTCTACCAGGCCGGCACCCTCTCCGGGAACCCCGTCGCCACCGCTGCCGGGCTCGCCCAGCTCCGGCTGCTCGACGACGCCGCCTACGCCACGGTGGACGCCGTCTCCGCGCGGATCCAGTCCCTGGTCACCGAGGCGCTGACCAAGGAGGGCGTGGCGCACACGCTGCAGAACGCCTCCAACATGTTCTCCGTCTTCTTCACCGACCGGCCGGTGCGCACCTACGAGGACGCCAAGGCGCAGGAGTCCTTCCGCTACACCGCCTTCTTCCACTCCCTCCTCGCGAACGGCGTCCACCTGCCGCCCTCGTCCTTCGAGGCCTGGTTCGTGTCCACCGCGCACGACGACCGGGCCGTCCAGCGGATCGCCGACGCCCTCCCGGCGGCGGCCCGAGCGGCGGCGGAGGCGACGGCGTGAGCACGGGGAACGAGAGCACGGGGAAGAAGAACGACCTCACCGTCGTCCACCTGCTGCGGCACGGCGAGGTCGCCAACCCGGACGGCGTCCTCTACGGCCGGCTCCCCGGCTACCAGCTCTCCGAGCTGGGCCGGCGGATGGCCGAACGGGTCGGCGAGCACCTCGCCTCCCGGGACGTCGTCCACGTCGGCGCCTCCCCGCTGGAGCGGGCGCAGGAGACGGCCCAGCCGATCGCCAAGGCGCACGGGCTGGACATCGCCACCGACGAGCGGCTGATCGAGGCCGACAACGTCTTCCAGGGCAAGACCTTCGGCGTCGGCGACGGCGCGCTGCGCCGCCCCGAGAACTGGAAGCACCTGGTCAACCCGTTCAAGCCGTCCTGGGGCGAGCCGTACATCGAGCAGGTCGTCCGCATGATGGGCGCGCTGGACGCGGCCAAGGACGCGGCGCGCGGTCACGAGGCGGTGCTGGTCAGCCATCAGCTGCCGATCTGGATCGTGCGGTCCTACGTCGAGAAGCGGCGGCTGTGGCACGACCCGCGCAAGCGGCAGTGCACGCTGGCCTCGCTGACCACCTTCACCTACCGGGGGGACAGGATCGTCTCCGTCGGCTACAGCGAGCCGGCCCGCGATCTCGTCCCCGCCCATCTCCTCGCCGGCGCCAAGCCGGTGAAGGGGAAGGGGAAGGCCTTCGGGGCCTAGGGACCCAGGAGCCGGGGTCCCGGGCGGGGCGGGCGTCCCGGCGGCCCCATGACATCCCCGTGACGATCGTTGCCGAACCTCCGCATTACGCGGGAACCCCCGTTCGCGTCACGTCCTCTGAAGGGATGACCACCAGAGGACGTGACGAACGGGAATGTCATGCACACTCTCACCCGTAGGGGAATGCTCGGGCTCGGCGCGGGAGCCGCCGCGGCGGTGTCGCTGGCCGGCTGCGGCGGCTCCACCGGCCCGAGCGGTACGAGCCGCGCCGAGGGTTCCGGCGGAAGCGGCAAGGGCGGCGGGGGCGGCCGTACGGGCACGCCGGAGCCGACGAGGACCGTCCGGCCGATCGGCGACGGCTCCACCGCCTTCACCGGCAAGCAGCCCCACCAGCCCGCCGAGCCGGTGCCGCTGGAGCCGGGGCAGACCCCGCCGCAGTTCGTCGTCTTCTCCTGGGACGGGGCCGGCGAGGTCGGCAACGGGCTCTTCCCGCGCTTCCTGGACCTCGCCGAGGAGCACGGGGCGCACATGACGTTCTTCCTCTCCGGGCTGTATCTGCTGCCCGAGTCGAAGAAGCGGCTGTACGAGCCGCCGAACAACCCGCGCGGCGCCTCCGACATCGGCTACCTCACCGACGACCACATCAGGGACACGCTGAAGAACGTCCGCCGCGCCTGGCTCGAGGGCCATGAGATCGGCACCCACTTCAACGGCCACTTCTGCGCCGGCTCCGGCAGCGTCGGCAACTGGACGCCGCAGCAGTGGCGCAGCGAGATAGACCAGGCGAAGAAGTTCGTGAAGGAGTGGCGGACCAACTCCGGCTGGACCGACCTGCCGCCGCTGCCGTTCGACTACGACAAGGAACTCGTCGGCGGCCGCACCCCCTGCCTGCTCGGCCAGGACAACCTGTTGACCGCCGCCCGCGAGCTCGGCTGGCGCTACGACTCCTCCTCGCCCGGCGGCCGTCAGGTCTGGCCGTCGAAGCGGGGCGGCATATGGGACCTCCCGCTGCAGCAGATACCTTTCCCCGGACGTTCCTTCGAGGTCCTGTCGATGGACTACAACATCCTCGCCAACCAGTCCGTCAACTCCACCAACGCGCCCGCCCACCGCCACCCGGGCTGGCGCAAGCAGGCGGCCCAGGCGTACATATCCGGCTTCGAGCGGGCATACGGGACGAACCGGGCACCCTTCTTCGTCGGCAACCACTTCGAGCAGTGGAACGGCGGCATCTACATGGACGCGGTGGAGGAGGCCCTCAAGCACATCGCGCGGGCGAAGGAGAAGGGCGGCGACGTGCGCATCGTCTCCTTCCGCCAGTTCACCGACTGGCTGGACGCGCAGCGGCCCGAGGTGCTGGAGCGGCTGCGCACCCTGGACGTCGGGCAGGAACCGGCCGGCGGCTGGCAGGGCTTCCTGAAGGACGCCGGCGGCCCCGCCGGGACCGGAGGACCGGACGGCGCCGGGACCGGAGGACCGGACGGCGCCGGGACCGGAGGACCGGACGGCGCCGGGACCGGAGAGCCGGACGAGGCCTGACGAGGCATCCGGGCCGCGCCGATATGCGGGTTTCCGCCCGCAAGGGGGGTGGGCAAGATCCCCAGAACGGGCATGCGAAACTTTTCACATGAGTGCCGCCAGCCGTGCCCCCCAGCGCGCGAGTCGCGCCAGCCGTGTCACCCGGGTCCACCGCCGTGCCGCCCTGACCGTGGGCACCGCCGTGGCCGCCCTGCTGGTCTCCGCGTGCGGTTCCGGCGGAGCCTCGGGCGGGGGTGGCAACACCAACTTCGTCACCGGCACCGACGGCATCTCCACCGTCGCCAAGGGCGAGCGCACCCCCGCGCCCGACCTGTCCGGTGAGACGCTCGAGGGCGAGCCCCTGTCCGTCGCCGACTACAAGGGCAAGGTCGTCGTCCTCAACATCTGGGGCTCCTGGTGCAACCCGTGCCGCGCGGAGGCCAAGTACTTCGCCAAGGTGTCCGAGGAGTACGCCGACCAGGGCGTGCAGTTCGTCGGCATCAACACCCGCGACAGCAGCGCCGGCTCGGCGCTCGCCTTCGAGAAGGACTTCGGCATCACCTACCCGAGCCTGTACGACCCCACGGGCAAGCTGATGCTCCGCTTCGAGAAGGGCACCCTCAACCCGCAGGCGATCCCCTCCACCCTGATCCTGGACCGGGACGGGAAGATCGCGTCCCGCTCGCTGACCGCGCTCAGCGAGGAGCGGCTGCTGAAGATGCTCGAGCCGGTCCTCGCGGAGAAGTGACGTGACCCCCCTCACCACGCTCGCCGCCGGCACGGCCTCCCTCGCCGCCGACCCGGCCTACAACGGCACGGTGCTCAACGGCGCTCTGCTGGTGGCGCTGCCCATCGCCCTGCTCGGCGGGCTCGTCTCCTTCTTCTCGCCCTGCGTCCTGCCGCTGGTCCCCGGCTACCTCTCCTACGTCACCGGCGTGTCCGGCACCGATCTGGCCGAGGCCCGGCGCGGCCGGATGGTCGCCGGCGCCTCGCTGTTCGTCCTCGGCTTCACCGTCGTCTTCGTCTCCGGCGGCGCCTTCTTCGGCTACTTCGGCCAGACGCTGCAGGAACAGTCCGGCGTCCTGACCAAGGTGCTCGGCGTCTTCATGATCCTCATGGGTGTCTTCTTCATGGGGAAGATGCCCTGGCTCACCCAGCGCGAGTTCCGCTTCCACAAGCGGCCGGCGGCCGGCCTGGCCGGCGCACCCGTCCTCGGCGCCCTGTTCGGCATCGGCTGGACCCCCTGCATCGGCCCCACCCTCGCCTCCGTGCTGACTCTCTCCGCGCAACAGGAGAGCGCCGGACGCGGGGCCGTGCTGACCGTCGCGTACTGTCTGGGACTGGGCCTGCCCTTCGTCCTCGCGGCCGTCGCCTTCCGCAAGGCACTCGGTGCCTTCGGCTGGGTCAAGCGGCACTACGTCTGGGTCATGCGGATCGGCGGCACGATGATGATCGTGACCGGGGTGCTGCTGCTCACCGGAGTGTGGGACGACCTCGTGACGCAGATGCAGACCTGGTCCAACGGCTTCACTGTGGGGATCTGACCTCGATGAGCACGACTTCCGGAACCGGGTCCGAAGAAACCCCGGCAGGGCCCGAAGGGTTTGCCGCCGAGTCCGCGGCCCGCGAGCAAGAGCTGGGCGCCGCCGGTTCCCAGCTGTCCACCGCGCCCGCGGAGGAGCCGCCGAACCTGCCCGCCCTGGGTGTCGTCGGCTGGGTCCGCTGGTTCTGGCGGCAGCTCACCTCGATGCGGGTCGCGCTGCTGCTGCTGCTCCTGCTGTCGCTCGCCGCGATCCCCGGCTCGCTCATCCCGCAGACCGGCATCGACAAGACCCGGGTCGACGACTTCCGCGAGCGGCACGACGTCCTCGCCCCGATCTACGACACGCTCGGCCTGTTCAACGTCTACAGCTCGGTGTGGTTCTCGGCGATCTACATCCTGCTGTTCGTCTCCCTCATCGGCTGCATCGTGCCCCGCACCTGGCAGTTCGTCGACCAGCTGCGCGGCCGTCCGCCGGGCGCCCCCCGGCGGCTGACCCGGCTGCCCGCCTACACCACCTGGCGCACCGAGGCCGAGCCCGAGCAGGTCCGCGAGGCCGCCCTGGCCCTGCTGAGGAAGCGCCGCTTCCGCGCCCACCTCGCCGGTGACGCCGTCGCCGCCGAGAAGGGCTATCTGCGGGAGGTCGGCAACCTCACCTTCCACATCGCCCTGATCGTGATGCTGATCGCCTTCGCCTGGGGCCAGCTGTTCAAGTACGAGGGCAACAAGCTGATCGTCGAGGGCCAGGGCTTCGCCAACACCCTCACGCAGTACGACGACTTCAAGTCCGGCAACCTCTTCGACGTCGCCGACCTGGAGCCGTTCAGCTTCACCGTGAAGTCCTTCACCGGCACGTACGAGCCCACCGGCCCCAACCGGGGCACCCCGCGCACGTACGAGACCGAACTGATCCACAGCGAGGGCGCCTACGGCGAGGAGAAGACGACCAAGGTCGAGGTGAACAAGCCGCTGAAGGTCGGCGACGCCAAGGTCTACCTCGTCAGCCACGGCTACGCGCCCGTCGTCACCGTCCGCGACGGCGCGGGCAAGGTCGTCTTCAAGGACGCCGTGCCGCTGCTGCCGCTCGACGCGAACGTCACCTCCTCCGGTGTGGTCAAGGTCCTCGACGGCTACCGCAACCCCCGGGGCGAGAAGGAACAGCTCGGCTTCAACGCCTTCTTCGTGCCCACCTTCGGCGGCTCGGAGAGCGGCACGATGCTCTCCCAGTTCCCGGCGCTGGACTACCCGGTGCTCGCACTCTCCGCCTACCACGGCGACCTGAAGGCCGACGCCGGCATCCCGCAGAGCGTCTACCAGATGGACAAGACCAAGATGAAGGAGTTCAAGGACTCCGAGGGCGAGCTGTTCAAGAAGCTGCTGATGCCCGGCGAGACCATGACCCTCCCCGACAGGGCCGGCTCGGTCACCTTCGAGAAGGAGATCAAGGAGTGGGCCGGCTTCCAGGTCGTCCAGGAGCCGGGCGGCGGCTGGGCCCTCGCCGGTTCCCTCTTCGCGATCGGCGGCCTCGCCTGCTCCCTGTTCGTCCAGCGGCGCCGGGTGTGGGTGCGCGCGGTCGAGGGCCCCGACGGCGTCACCGTCGTCGAGATGGCCGGGCTCGGCCGCAGCGAGTCCGCCAAGGTACCCGAGGAGCTCGGCGACCTGGCCGGAATCCTCTACGACCAGGCCCCCGGCGTCCCCGACGCCGACCCCGGTCCCGACGCCGACCCCGGTCCCGACACCGACCCCGGTCCCGACACCGACCCCGCAGCATCCGTCGATTCCCCCGACCCCCACGCCACGTCTGCCGAAGGGGCTGAGAAGCCTTGACTCTCGCCGCCGCAACCGATCTGGCCACCGCCACGAGCCTGGCCGCCGCGAACAACGAGAACCTCGCGGAGATCAGCAACGTGCTGATCTACTCCGCGATGGCTGTCTACACCCTGGCCTTCCTGGCGTACATCACCGAATGGATCTTCGGCAGCCGCAGCAAGGTCGCCCGCACCGCCGCCGCGCTCACCCCCCGGGCGGGGACGGCCGGGAAGGCGGCCGGGAAGGCCCCCTCCGTCACCGTCGACAAGGCGGGCGGCACCGCCGTGCTGGAACGGCCGAAGGTCGTCGTACGGGCCGGGGCCGGCACCCGCGACGTGCCCGACGGGCCCGGGGCGCACGGCGGGGACGAGCAGGGCGACCTCTTCGGGCGGATCGCCGTCTCCTTCACGGTGCTCGCCTTCGTGGTCCAGTTCGGTGGTGTGCTCGCCCGGGCGCTGTCCGTGCAGCGGGCGCCCTGGGGCAACATGTACGAGTTCAACATCACCTTCACCACCACCGCCGTCGGCGTGTACCTCCTGCTGCTGGCGCTGAAGAAGAACGTGCGCTGGCTCGGGCTGTTCCTGACCACCACCGTGCTCCTCGACCTCGGTGTCGCCGTCACCGTCCTGTACACCGAGAGCGACCAGCTGGTCCCCGCGCTCGACTCGTACTGGATGTACATCCACGTCTCCACCGCGATCCTGTGCGGCGCGGTCTTCTACGTCGGCGCGGTCGGCACGATCCTGTACCTGTTCAAGGACTCCTACGAGGGCAAGCTCGCGCGCGGCGGCAAGCCCGGCTCCTTCGCCACCTCCGTCATGGAGCGGCTGCCCGCCTCCGCCTCGCTCGACAAGTTCGCCTACCGCGTCAACGCGGCCGTCTTCCCGCTGTGGACGTTCACGATCATCGCGGGCGCCATCTGGGCCGGCGACGCCTGGGGCCGCTACTGGGGCTGGGACCCCAAGGAGACCTGGTCCTTCATCACCTGGGTCGCCTACGCCGGCTACCTGCACGCCCGCGCCACCGCCGGCTGGAAGGGCCGCAAGGCCGCCTACCTGGCGCTGGCCGCCTTCGCCTGCTGGCTGTTCAACTACTACGGCGTGAACATCTTCGTCTCCGGCAAGCACTCCTACGCCGACGTCGGCCTGGGCGTGCTGCAGTCCATCGGCTTCTGACGGACCACGTCACCTCCGGGGCCGGTTCCCGTGACCTGAGTCACGGGAACCGGCCTTCGTCGTCCGGACAGGCAAGGGGACGTGGACACGAATCTGCGGAGACGCATCCGTGCGGGGGACCACGACGCCTTCGGCGACCTCTTCGACGCGTACGCGCGCTCCGTCTACAACCATGCCTTCCGGCTCACCGGCGACTGGACGACCGCCGAGGACGTCGTCTCCCTGACCTTCCTGGACGCCTGGCGGCTGCGCGCGAAGCTCGACGAGGAGGGCGGTTCGCTCAGACCCTGGTTGCTGGGCATCGCCACCAACGTCACCCGCAACACCCGCCGCGCCGCCCGGCGGCACACGGCCGCCGTGGCCCGCCTTCCGCGTGACGAGGCCGTACGGGACTTCGCCGACGAGGTCGTGGGCCGTGTGGACGACGCGGCGCACCTGGTCCTCGTGCGGACCGCGCTGGCGCGGCTGCGCCGGCCCGAACGCGAGGTGCTGGCGCTGTGCGTGTGGTCCGGGCTGGACTACGCCGCCGCGGCCCGGGCGCTCGGCGTGCCCGTCGGCACCGTGCGCTCCCGCCTCTCCCGCGCACGGACAAAGCTGGCGAAACATCTCAAAGGCATGGAACTCCCCGCACCCCGCGGACAGATGAGAGGTGACCGCACCACCGCGGTCGGGCCCCTGAGGGAGGAGAACCGATGAACCAGCTCCCCGAACTCCCGGAGAGAGACCTTCCGCCGGCCCGTCACCGACTCCTCAAGGAGCACCTGATGACCGAGATCCGGCGCGCCGAGCAGACCCCCGGACGTCCGAGGCGCGTCTGGCTGCGCCCCGTGCTCGTCTCCGCCGCTGCCGCGACCGTGGCCGCCGTCACGATCAGCCTGCTGCCGTCCGACGGCGACGCCTTCACCCCACCCGCCGCCACCCCCTCCCCGGGGGTGGCCCGCCTGCTGGAGGACGCGGCGCTGGCGGCCGAGCACGAGAAGGTTCCGGAGGTCCGGGACGACCAGTTCACGTATGTCAAGAGCATCGGTGCGTGGGGGATCTCCGAGCACACCTGCGAGCCGGCGACCGCCGGCCCTCTGCGTACCAGGGAGGTCTGGAAGTCCGTCGACGGCGAGAGGGAGGGCATGGTGCGCGACACCGAACTCGGCACCCTGCCCATCGAGCCCGAGGGGGGCGACCGCCCGCAGAACCGGAACTACCGCAGTCTGGAGAGCCTGCCCACCGACCCCGACGACATGCTGGCCTGGCTGTACCGGAACAAGGAGGGCGAGGGGCGCGACGACGCCGACCTGGCCTTCGACCTGGCGGTCGAGACGGCCGGCGAGACCGTGCTGCCGCCCGAGGTCAGCGCCGCGTTGTACCGGGCCGTGGCCAGGATCCCCGGGGTCGTACTGGTGGAGGACTCCGTGGACGCCACCGGTCGGCGCGGCCCTGCCGTCGGCTTCGTCGCGCCCGGCGGGACGTCCCGGCAGGAGCTGATCTTCGACCGGAAGACGCTGGTCCTGCTCGGCGAGCGGACCGTCGTCCTGAAGGACGCCCCGACCAACCCCGGTGAGGTCTGCGACGGCGTCATCAAGGCCGGTTCGGTCGAGGCGACCAGCGCGGTCCTGGAGAGGGCCTTCGTCGGCGAGAAGGGCGAGCGGCCCTAGTACTGCAACGGTGTTTGGCGTGACTGCTGACCAGATCGGTCGTTGGTGTGGTCATGGGTGGGGACCTTGCGGATGTCAGGCTGTGGGCAGG